>SDNV01000028.1 GCA_004524515.1 Promethearchaeota archaeon | reverse complement strand
TTATATTATTGAAGATCCGGAGGGAGTGAATTTTACTATATACTCTAATGAACTATTGGAAAATATTGAGGGTGTTACAAAGTTTTCTTTTGGAACGGCTATCGAAGGAGATTATGAGATTAGATTGAAAATTTATTGTGATGTAGAACATGTTAATATTGCTTATATGGTGATTAAAGATTATCAAATTAGCCAAGTGGCAGATGTAAATGAAACAAAATCACCTCAGAACAGTGATTCGGACGAAGCTAATATCATGGAAGATTTGCAAAATAATCTTGTGATGATGCCAATAGAATGGGTAATAGCAAGTATATGTTTTATAGGGAGCTTAGGAGCGATTACTTACTTGATGATAATAAGAGGTCGCCGAAGAGGTAATCTTGGTCTACGCGCTAAATAAAAATTAGAAATAAATTAATTTTTATTGATTTCTTTCTTACTTCCACTTTCAATTATCTTTTTGCATATATTTATACCAAGGCCTGTCTTTCTGTTTAATACATAAGGATTTTCTTTCTCCAGTTTAGAAATGGTATGATACCCAGCATTATAGAGAATTCTGGCTCTAACACGTCCTACATTTCTTCTCAAAACTAGATCAAATAAATCCTCGCGGATTCCATATCGTACTCTAATTCTGAGAGTTTCAGCCATCTCTGATACTCGCGATAATTTTTCCTGCATATCAAAACTACTTGTACTTAAATTTTGAGCTATTGTACCGATAAATGAAATTATTCGCTCTATACTATCTCTGACGGCATATAAATCTCCCGTCATAAGATTAAATCGTTTTATAATTTGATCTATAGGTTCTTCGTCGATCCATTCCTTTATGGGTTCTAGCATCTTATAATCTCTAACTCTTCCCTCAATTTTTAACACTTCATAGGCCTCTTTAATTAAATCTCTATATGAGTTGATTTCATGCTGTTCCAACTTATTTCGAATTAAGACTCCAGATGAGGGATATAAATATAATCGAATGATTAATTTTCCAAATTGGGAGCATTGAATAGTATCTTTTTCATTTCTGGAAATAAGACCTTTCTCGAAAAGATAATTTAGGATATATTGATCTTTCACTGATTTGGGAATAATATCATTTACATACTTTTGAACATTTTTATCTGATATTTTGATTAAATGCACAAGAAAGAGAGAAACATGGCTGCAAAACTCAAAAGCGAATTTTTGAGATATATAATTATCCGAAATTCCGTTGATAAATCCACAAGAACATCTAATTCCATTATTGATGTCAAAATGACAATTATAAACTCCAAAATCCGTTTTAACATAACCTTGGATTGTACTACTGTCTATTTTTGACACTTTTACTTGAAAAGATCGTGCTTGCAATGCCTTTAATTGTTTATAATCAGAATGTAGTTTCAAAATATTTAATGGAGAAATTTCCTTAATCATAAGGAGTTGATCTATGGGAATGTTTTGTTGACTTATTTTATCTTTAATTCCGTACCAAAAATACGTTTTCTCGAAAAAGAGTTTTAACTGCTCAATAGAAATATCTTGCTCCTCAAATATCCTCAATAATACCTGCTCTTTTAATATATGAATATTATTAAGTTGAGAGATAAGGTCATTATATTGCGGAATTCTTTTTCCTTTATCCGCAAAATGATGAAAATAATGATCTTCAATCCACGCTTTCTCATTGCTATCTTCTGCTAATATTATACCATATCCAACTGAATCGAGACCTGGGCGACCTGCTCGTCCTAACATCTGAAACACTTCATTAGATGAAAAAGGTTTGAAATAACTAAATCCATCCCCTCTCTCATAATACCCTGAAAAATTTTTTATATTATAACCTGATGTGATAAACTTTTTGAAATCTTTCAATATCACAGTTCGGGCAGGAGTGTTTATTCCAGCAGAAAGCGTAGTGGTGCAACAGATTACTTTTATATTCCCTTTTCTAAAATGATCTTCCACTAATTTTTTTTCCTTAGGGACCAATCCTGCATGATGGAACGCTACTCCATATTTGATAATTTTTTGTAACTCTGAATTCGCTCCTTGCACTTTATGAAGTCTCTTTCTTAAGGCTTTACAAATTCTAGCCTCAGTTGGTTCTAAGTGTGTTCTGACTAAATTTTTAAGATTATCTGCTAATTTTTGAGTGGATCTTCTTTTATTTAGAAATATAAGAACTTGACCGTTTTTATGTAGGGTGTTTTTAATGATTTTTTTTATAGTGGAATCTTTATTTTGAGTCACCTTAATCTCATAATGAAGGGGTACTGGACGCTCATCCGATTTTATTAATATAGTTTCATTTCCTAAAGAAGAGAGCCAAGAATTGAAAAATTGAGGGTTCGCAATGGTAGCCGAAAGACCAATGATTTGAGGATAATGCAAAAATTCATTGAGTCGTACTATAAGAGACTCCAAGCGGGGTCCACGTTCTGTTTCTCCGATCATATGAATTTCATCGATGATAACTGTGGAGATATCAAAAATCCAATCCTTATCATGAAAATTTCTTAAAATCGAATCCATTTTTTCATAGGTTGTAATAATCATGTCGGCTTTGGATAATTTGGAATCATCTACTTCATAATCTCCTATAGAGAGTACAATATTCACATTGAAGCGAGAGTATTTTTTTTTAAATGAAATATATTTCTCTGTAGCTAAAGCCTTAAAAGGAACCAAATATACAGATCTTCCAAAATCCTGGAATATATTACTAAATGCACATATCTCCCCAATTAGTGTTTTTCCACTTCCCGAAGGAGTGCAAATTAAAAATGATTTCCTAAAAAACAATCCTTTCTTAATAGCTTCTTTTTGAATCTCTCTTAATTTAAAAATGCGGGATTCAAATAAAACTCTCTGAATCCTCTCATCATAGATTAAATTAAGAATCTCTGAAATTTCTGGAGATGGATCCTCGTATTTTTTACCATTTTTAAGATAATCTTCAATTGATATGAAAAAGACACCAGAATTATTTGATTCATTCGGTTTATAAAAGATAAGGCTATGTATTTATCAATAACAAAAGGAAAAAAATAAATAAATTAGGATTTTAATAAAATCTTCGCGGATTTCTGCCATTCCATAACCATTTTTGATGAAATTCCACTAATGTTTGTAGAGAGATCATCGGGTTTAGCAGATAAAAGATCTTCTACCGTAAGAATTCCATTAGCTTTTAACGTTTCTGCGGTACCCTTGCCAATTCCCTTAACATTTGTGAGAGGGATATCAATAACATTCTCACTATCCGACTCCTCATCAACCTCTTCTTGATTTTCCTCATATAATTTTTCAATTTCAAAATCTATTTTTGGCTCATCTGTGGAAAAATCGATTTTGTCAGTATCGGCAATTCCAGCACTAGTTATGTAAAACTCACATTCTTCTGGAGGAAGATCCGGAGCATCTACAATCACAGCTCTCCGTTTAAGTGAATTATTAGAAGAGAATCCTTTTGTCTTGAACATCACTCTAAGATGGCATCCATGGGCCACAATATTCCCTCCTATTGCATCATCGGCTGCAAACATCCCTACCATTTTGGTTGCTACTTGATTTGTAAGTAATACAGCACAATTATACGTCTCGGCAATACGCGAGAGTCCGTGGATCATGTTATTGAGCACCCCTTGTCGGCGAGCTAATGCGCCTATTCCAATATATTCATTTCGTAACAGAGCAATCAAACTGTCTACGATAATCAGTCGCACATTTCTTGTTTTGCATAGGGACTCGGCTTTCATGATCATCTGAGATTGATGATCGGAACTATAAATCCTAGCATGAAATATTTTAGAAAGCACCTGTTCTGGATTGAGTTCAAACCGATGAGCAATTCTTTTTATTTTTTCTCGGGAAAAGGTGTTTTCGGTATCAATATAGGCTACAGCAGATTCTAAACCTCCTCTTTGTTTGGGAAGTTGGATTGTAACGGAAATAGTGTGAGCTAAATTGGTTTTACCCGATTTAAACGGACCATATACTTCTGTTAATTTCCCCGTCTGAAATCCCCCTCCCAGTATCTTATTCAATTCTGAGGATCCTGTGGAAAAATATTCGGTATTTTCATCGATCTCTGAGGCAGAGGTAAAATCAGTCATTCCTAATGCATTCCTGGCATTCCATATCAGCTTTTTAGCGGTTTTTTCTCCTAATCCATCGATATCTGAGACATTTCCTAAAGGAGACATGGCTAATGCTTCTGCAGTACTTACACCATTTTCTTGAAGTAATTTTATCTGTCGAGCATTAATTCCCTTAACTTGACTTAAATCAGACATTTTAAGACCTTTTTATATCACTCATTTTTGTGGTTATTATTACATAAATTGGACCTATTTAAAGAAAAAAGAGTAGGATATCATTAACTAAAATAAGTAAGAAAAAATGGTACTAAAATTTACATAATACTTATTTTGAATTTTTTATTTCTGAGATCATTTGATCAATTTGGTCTAATCTTTTTAAAAAAAAGTATTTAAACGCATTATAATTTTGAATTGAGGGTAGATTTTCGATGTCATGCCTTAATGTTTTTTTATCATCGGGGCAATCGGATTTATTAATAAAATCATCCTCTTGAGGGACAGGAATTATGTGAGCTTCAGAAGAACCCATGGAAATATTCATTAGAAGTGTT
This sequence comes from Promethearchaeota archaeon, assembly GCA_004524515.1. Next base: position 20,796 of record SDNV01000028.1, on the reverse strand, counting down.
TTAGGGAGCTGAAATTTATCACAAATTTTTTCAAAATCCGTTATGTCTTGCTCTGTGAGTTTGTGACCTGTAATTCGCATTTGAATCCACTCTTTAAAAAATTCAGTATCGATTTTATCCTTCCAGTGATGAGTGCGTAAATAGACATAAATCTTTTGGGGATGATAAAGTTGTTCCATGTCTAAATATCGGGGATTTACTTTGAGACTGCGATAGTGATGAAGCGTTTGAATAAACTCATTAGTGACGTGCTTATTTATAGAAGTTAAATATTGATATTCATTTAGTAAACGAACAAATTGGGCATTTTGTTCTGCATTATTATTATACGTACAATTATTTGTAAGATATTTCTTTTGAGTAAAATTTAGATTCGGAATTTCAATATTGAAATAAAGTTTAGTAAAATTTAAAATTCTCTCCCAGTAATTCATTTCATATTCTTTTAAAATTTCAGGAATGTACTCATAAGAATTAGGATTTTTATTTATTTCATTGAAGATTTTGGTAGCAAGTATCTTAATATGCTGGATTCTCTCATACAAAATCGTTTCATTTTCAGAAGAATTTATCAAATATTTTTCAAAATCTAATTCTACGTCTATTTTATTATAATTTAAGAAAGTTTTATTTTTCTTATTATAAAAAATGAAGGCATCATCCTTAACCAAATCCGAAACTTTATCATTAGTATTTAAGATGCATCTAATTCCGGACATCTCAAGAATTTCACTTATTTTTTCTCTATTTAGATTATAAATAAAAAATAAACTATAATTTTGAGAGTAAGAATTATTCGTCTCAAATTCAATAATCTCTTTTAAGTTATAGAGAGCAGTTGATTCCAAATCGATTATGTTATGCCCAACCGTGAAAATTTCAAGAGCATGGAGGTGTTTTAAATCAACATAGGGAAAGATTACTAAATTTTTTTGCTGGAAAAATAATATATTTAAGAATTCTGGTTGGATAAAGTCAATACCTGTGTCCAAATTTACCACCTAAAAAAATTATAAGATTTGTTTTAGAGAAAAAAATTTCATAACCCTTAGTTAAAAGAAATAATTCATAATCACCTGACTTAATAAATCTTGAAAACACCTCACAACATTTTCTCCTTGAAGTGCTATTGCCGGATAGACTACTAGGGTTCCATCGGAATAATTATCGTCAAGAGGCAATCCTAATTGTTTCTTGAATTGCTCTACTGAAATTGCATTGTGTAGGTCCCTTTTATTCAATTGTACAATAAAGGGAATTTGTTTTGGATTGGAAAAATTTACTAATTCTCGAAAACTGCGCTTATTTTGTTCAATCATTTCTGGACTGGAATCTCCTACAAAAACAATCCCATCTGCACCATCTAAAACGTACTCTCGGGTGGATAAAAAACGTTCTTGACCAGTACAAGTGACGATTTGAGTAATAATTATATATTCTTTTTCTCTAAGTTTAAATTTAAAAGAAAAAAACACAGAATCTTGCCATAACGTCCTGCCTTCAGTAGTCTCAATGGAAAATCCCCCTGTTATCTTTAAATGATGAAATTTTTCTCTTAATCTCAAGAAATTCGTGGTTTTTCCCGACTCCCCTGGACCCCAATATACAATTTTAAACTGTATTAACTTATTTATTTCATTAACACCGGATTGTTCAGTTTGTTTCAATTTAGTTATATTCTTATCTAGTACTTTCGAACTTTTCATTAAAGATCAACTCATGAAAGTTTATAAAAAACCAATTTTTAAGTGATAGTACCTACTTTCTCATTAAATATTTCTTGTTTAAGCTTTTTAATATGTTCTTTGAGCTCTTTTTCTGTCATTTTTAATGTTTTTTTAACAGAATCGCTATTTTCTATTTCACTTTTCATTTTTGCACCAAAACGACTCATTTGCCAAATAATCACCCCCACGTTTACGTCTTTATCGGCCAAGAGAACAATGAGTATCTCTCTTTGACCTTTTTTCTTGATATTTACATGTCCTATCGATCGTACAAACAATTGCAAATTATTATAAATAATGGCCGCTCTATCCAAATAATCCGCATCAAAAAAATCTTGTCCTTGTCGAGATACTCCATATAAGGCCGCACCAATAGAACTCAGATCCCAGTAATTTAAGGAGCGATCAAAGCGAGAATCAATGGCGATAATTTTGGCATCCTGATCAATGGCAATTAATCCATAGATGTATCCTTTACGAGTTAATTTCCCGTAGTTATCTTTTACTTCATCTAAAATCTCAGCTATCTTATTTTGATATAGCACTTTTGGTACTGTATTTGTAACCATTCTCTATTTCCTCTCGATTTTTTAGTGTTAATGGATAGATCAGATAGTATTATTTAAAGGAAAAAATCTTTAATAAAAACCCAAAAAGAAATAGGAATGCCTAAAAATTCATATCTAACGTTCTTTGAATGTATCTAGATTGAGACTTGAGATCTCTAAGATAAGTTATACATTTGGAATGATTTTCAATGACTTTTTCAATATTATTCTCCACACGTTCTTTATTTAATTTATGATCTTCACAGAGCAGTTCCCTAATTTTTTCTCTGTTAGGAACATCCCAGTAAAGATTATTCATAACTTCTAAAACTTCTGGAAAAAGAAAGATTCGTCGAATTTCTTCTATTTTCATAGAATTCAGATGATTAAAATCATAACGACTTTTTTCATGTGCAATTACATTTTCTAAACTTTGATATTTTTTAATAAATGATAATGCCGTTTTAGGACCAATCTTTTTTACTCCTGAATTATAATCTGTCCCAAGCAAAATGGCTAAATCAACTAATTGAAATTGATCTAAATTTAAACTTTTTAAAGTGGAACTTAACTCAATGAGAAGTGGACTGATTTTTTTATATATCCATTTTCCTTGAACTTTCCTTTTTAGTGATTTAGATAAATTTTGTATTATAAATGGACAACCAAATATTAGGGCATCAAAATCTTGCGTATTAGTATAATCTGCGATATTATTTTTTACTAAATAGGCACATTGAGATTCTGCGGATGCAGGAGATTCTATATAGGGAACTCCTAACGCATGTAAGAGATGTTTTGATTCCTCAATAATATTAAGCCATAAAAATTCTTTTCCCAGAGCAATCTTTCTTGCTTTTTCAATCTTTTTATGCTTTATAGAATCCTTGTACCACTGTTTAATTATTCGAAAATCATGAAGCTGGTCCTTAGTAATGATTCTTTTCAATTCAGACACTTTTCCATCAAAACAAAAAAGAGGGATTATTTTTTTGCTATAATAAAAATTAATCCGATATAAAATACCATATAAATGAGAAATAGCCCTCTGTGTCCTATCAGTTATGAGATTAGAGAAATTATATTCTTGGTTTTTATATGAAAAGGTAAATAATGAGAAAATAATATTTGGTCCATCAATTGCGATAATTTTTCCAGCTAATTGTGAAATTTCAATAGGAAATCTTAAGACGAGTTCCTGTATCTTAACTCCCATAATATGTTTAATCAATTATAACTTTAAAAAGAAAAAAATGCAAGAATATCAAACCATTATAGACTGGGAATTTTAAAATATTATCAAAACCATCAGAAATGATAATTATTATGTCCATATAAATCCACTATCAATAATATTATAAGAAAAAACCTGGGATACTTTATCGAACTTTAATTCCATAGATTTTGAATTAAATTCTTTAACCAATATAATTTGAAATTGGTCTAATCTATCATATAACTTATGGAAAAATGGTCTTATTTTTCCTGTGTCTATATCAGAGGAAACCTCATGAATTAAAATTAGCCGTAATTCTTCTCTATTACAAAGAAAGATCATAGGAAGAAGATAGTTATTGTAAAAATCATTAAAAATGGTCATCTTTTGTGAAATATTCATACTTCTTGAGATCTTATAACGTAAATGATGAGAGATATTGTCTATTACAATGAATTTTAGCTCTGGAGGTAGTACAAAATTAGGAGAAATAATTTTTTTAAAGTTGTTAAGTTGTTCGAAATAGTTAGCGCACATCTTTCTTTGAGGTGTTATGAAAATATTATTGTAGAGATAGTCTAATTTTTTAAGATTATATGAAAAAAGGGTTTCTAATCTTTTTTTTGGAAATGCTTCACTAGCTTGGATCCAAATACAAGAACCTTCTTCTAAATTTTCTAAGGTTAGTAAATTTCCTACTAAATAGAGGGCTAAAGTTGTTTTACCAGAACCTCCTACACCAGATATTGTAATAATCTTCTTATTTGAAAATCCATTCTTAATTAATTGCCATACACAATTTTGTATTAACATGGCTAATTTCTCAAAAGTTCTAGTACTTCTTCCCTAATTTTTTTGATATATGTCTGATACTCATTAAATTGAAGCTCCGAAAATTGCTGATTCTTATTAGAATGAAGAGATTGTTGATTGAATAATTGTTGAAGCATCAATAGATTTATTATATTATCTGAAGATTTTTTTTGATTATTTTGTAGTCCGCTGAAAAAAGAATAACCGTTTGAACTATCTTTTCCCTTCCTTAATTTGAATAACAAAAAAACACCGATAAAAACCAATATTAGAATAGTTGCCAACACAGGATTCTGTTGATAAAACATTAAAAAAGCAATAATTAACACAAAATAAATAAGAACTTTTATTCAATATCACCAAAAAACGTATGATTTAATAATTATATTCTAATTATCCCTTGAAGATATTTAAAAAAAAATTTTTAATTCAAGTCGATTACAGTTTTTATTTTAATGATAAAATTTTTCTTTATATTTTTTCAACAAAAATCTAGAGTATGATCTCTGATCCCGAGGATAAAGTAAATGATCTACAACAACAAAAAACAGCAGAATTTCATAAAATTATACTTAAATTGAATGAAGTTTTAAAAGCTTTAGAAGCATTCTCGGAGAATTACGATAAAAAATTTAATGTTAGTAAGCTAGCGCAATATTTGAATCTATCCTCGAACCAAACAGACGAAATTATTATGTTAGTATTATATTTTCAAGAATTGTTTAAAACCGTATTAAATCATCATCAACTTAAAAAATCCATTATAAATCACAATATCTATTTTGTTTTAGAAAAAGAATTAAATAATATACCACTTCCCCAGGAATTCACTATAAATTTATCGGAAAGGAAGATATTTAGTGATTTTATTTATACTTTTAAACATATCCAACGAGGTAAAGGATTTAATTTGAATGAACCAAATACGGAATTACTCAAAAATTTAGCAGAATTACGTAAAAACCATCCCTATTTATTTAAACAAAATGGAAAAAATCTGATATATCCTTCAGAAGCAGGTCTGAAACTCGGAGATCTAATCCTCTCATACAATAAAAGTAGCAAAAAACTTACCACATTAGGATTAGAATCTACAAAGGTGATCTTTAAAGATAATGTTTGATTCAAAAACAAATCAGCGAGAGCAAAAAGCAGAAGACCTTTTTTCTCAAGATGAGTTAGAGATCCGAAAATATCAAATTGACATTTCTAATCAATGTGTAAATAAAAATTCTTTAGTAGTATTGCCCACAGGTCTTGGAAAAACCATTATCGCAGCGATGGTAGCTGCTAGAACACTTGAAAATTTTCCACCAAAAAGTAAAGTGATCATTCTCGCTCCTACTAGACCTCTGATTGATCAACATTATTATGTTTTTCTAAAATACTTAAAAATTTCGGAAGATTTATTTTCTATCCTCACAGGAAAGGTAGCACCCAAATTTCGAACTGAATTATATCACCAAAACCAGATTTTATTTTATACTCCACATACTTTAAGGAATGACCTTAGCACTAAAAAATATACTTTAAAGGATACATGTTTAATTATATTCGATGAGGCTCACCATGCATCCGGAGACTATCCTTATACGTTAATCGCGGAGGAGTACCTGTCGCAGACTCCTGACGGAAATATTTTAGCACTCACTGCTTCTCCAGGAGCTTCCAAAAAAAAAATAACGGAATTATGCCAAAATTTACATATTCCTGTGAAAAATATCCATATTAGGACTAGAAAAGACACAGATGTAAAAGGATATTTAAAACCGATGGACATTTATAAAATTGGCGTTGATTTGACGGAAATTATGAAAGATTCATATGAAGAGATCAAAAAAATTATTGAAATACGACTTCATTATCTCTCACAATTAGGATTTTTGGAAAAAAAAACGTCTCCATTAGTTGAAAGTGTCATACGTAAAGATTTACTCAATTTAAATAATACTTTAATCAATTTAATAAATAATTCGAAAACAGATGATTCAAGAGTATATAGCGCCATTTCTATTACCGCCCAAGCTTTAATTCTTTATCATATGATTGAACTTATTGAACAACAAGGATTAGATATTCTACTTATATATTTAGAAAAAGTATATATTGATGCCCGAAAAAAGAATAGCTCCAAGGCTCTCAAGGTGTTAGCTTCGGAGCAAGCATTACGTAGAGTCTATATTGAGCTAAAGAAAAATGAGAGATATAACCCAGAAAATCTTATACATCCTAAATTTAAAATATTAGAAAATATTATTTTAAAGGAGTTTGACCGTAATTCCTTGTCGAAAATCCTAGTTTTCGTAAAATTGCGAGATTCTGTAATTAATATCGTAGAAAAATTATCAAAATATAATAGTATAAGACCAACTCGATTTGTAGGTCAAACCACCAGGACTAAGAATGACAAGGGATTATCTCAAAAAGAACAAATTAGTATTTTAGAACGGTTTAAACAAGGAGATTACAATGTATTAGTGAGTACCAATGTAGGGGAAGAGGGACTTGATATCGCAGAGTGTGATTTAGTAGTATTTTATGACGTAGTATCTTCGGAAATCCGGTTAATCCAGCGAAAAGGAAGGACTGCAAGGCATAGAAAAGGGAAAGTGATTATATTATATTGTAAAGGTACCAATGATGAGACCTATTTATATATCGCCTTAAATAAACTAAAAAAAATGAATGTGAATCTCAAAAATCCCTCATCCTTACAAAAAAATAGAAATAATCCAAGCTCCCAGAAAAATTCTCATCCATTAGAAGCCCCCGATGAAATTATCCCTCAAGAAAAGAGAAAAGAAAAGAAAGAGAGTGCTTCGCAAACTAAATATGGGTTAAATAGGTTTATTTATAAGGGCAATGGACATAGAAAAGATTTTGAAGTAAGTGCTCTGCTTCCTATGGGGCTAGGAATAAGAAAGGAGCTCGAAAAGGAAGGAATCTCATTTCAAACAGCAGATTCTCCCATCCATCTAGTTTTATTTGAGAAAATAGCAATACAAATTTACAATGCAAAGAGATTAAGAACAAACGGTAATGATATATTATTCGCGTTTTGGAATTCTATAAAAAACCAATATAAACTTATCATCTTTATAGTTACCTTTTTTACATTTGAGAACAAATTTGAGGGAGAAAATCGGCTTTTAAGAAAAACTCTACATAAATCTCATGATGAAATGCAATTTGAATTGATTACTATCGATACAATTGAAGAGCTTTATTTTATTATAAAAAATATCTATTCACATAATAAATAAAAAAAATATATAAGTCAAAATCTAACAATTAAGCTTCCAATTTTAACTTATTATTTTTTTAATCATTCTATCAATCTCTAAACGATTTTTAGTTCGATGAAATGCATAAGCAGAACAGTTGCAAATAATTTGAATATTTTTTTGTAAAATTTTCTTACTAAATTTAGGATCATATCTGTCCGTAATGTAAATCAATATAGCTAATTGCGTGGTTAGTGTAGGCCAAAAATTTTGCTTTTCGAATAATCGATATAAGATATTTAAATTGATTCTTGCTCTTTTATAATCGAAGATGGGAGCAAGACGGTATATTTTGTGGAGATAAATTCTAAGTTTTTTATTTTTATTCATTGAACCAATTCTAATTTCACAATATTTTACAAAATTTCTAAAAAGAACTAATTTAGTCAAAAAATTTTCTATAATCAATTGTACTGTCTCATTTGAAATTTTTAGTTGTCCAGATAATTTATTCAGTTTTTCCTGAGGTAGTTTTATGGAAGAATCGTTATTTCTCAATACTGAATATGTCCTTGCGAATTGATCTATAATCTTATTAATTTCATCTGAAGAAAGACCATATTTATTATCAATTGTAAGATTGTAGAAATTCGAATCAATCTTTATTGTTTCGCTCATAAACAATAAACCTTTTTTTTTGATAAAATAACCATTGGACATTTATAAAAGAAAAAAACAGGGAATAGAGTGTCAATTTTATTGCTTCACCAGGGTGGTTCTCTTTTCCCTAATTTTGAGGGTTTGGAGGGTTTGAATTTTGATCTTTTAAATCGATTATAATTCATAGGAGGATTTACTGACTTAGATCCATTCAAAATTTTGTTTGATATCCAGTTGAAGCCTTGCAATAAATACTTAACCATATAATATCCGATCCCGACTAGTAAATAATATAATATGTCAATAATAAGAGTTATATTATAAAATGTAAGAATTGCCCATACACAAATTCCGGAAGAGAGCAATAAAAATATCTGATATAGGGAATATTTTGGATCTTTTTTAAACCATCTTCCTATATTCTCTAAATCTGGTTTGGAAGGTGTAGCACCAAAAAAAATAGAAAAACAAAGAAATGCTGCCAATATTCTCCAAAATGGGTCAATTTGACCGAATAAAGCTATCCATAGAAATAAAAAGAATAACCAAGTTGAGAAAAATAGAGGGGCTAATGAGACCAAAGCAACTTGCAAAAATGTTCCATTATGTCCTTCAAAACTAACACTTCCATTAGGATCAATCTTTCCAGTATTTTTAGAACGTAATCTTACTTTGAAATCTACAGGTCGAAGACCTACAATGAGACACATTATAAAATGACTTAATTCGTGAAGTATCACTCCAAAAAAACGTAATCCCCAGAAAAATTTACTAAAAGGACCAAAATCAATTCTCAATAAAAAGCGAGTAGTTATATATGATAATGTAAGGATAATAGGGAAAAAAATCAAAATAATAAACATCTCAAACATGATTTTCTTTTAATTTGAACCTATTTAAATAAAAAATAGCTTAATGATTTTTCAAGAATTGGCTTTTTTCCTTTAAATAGAATTGATAAGAATAAGATCTCAATAGAAAGTTCAAAAAGGTTAAAAATATGCAAATAGAGTATACTCTTTCTGATGTAAGCGGGATTGGGTATTCTACAGAGGAAAAATTACGTAATGCTGGAATTACAACGGTCGCTCAATTAGCTCAAATGAATGCAGAAAATTTATCGAAATTTAAAGGATTTGGTCTATCCTCTGCCAGAAAACTGATAGAATCAGCTAAAAATTTATTAGATAATAATGAATATACATCCCAGTTATCACGAACAGTTTTTCAAGAGCAAGAAATATTAAATCCTACTGAGGTCCCACTAGAATATCAATTTAATTTAGAAACTACTAATGCCCTTAATAATCATAAAAACCCTGCATTCAAATTCCAAGAAAATGATTTAATTAAAAATCAGAAAGAAATTCTTGAAATAAATCCTAATTACAAACCAAAAATCTCTTATGCTAAAACTTTTGAGGAAATTTTAGATAGAGAATTAGCAAATGCTGAATTAGAACAGAGCTCTAAAGATGTAGTTAATAAAGAATCGATAAATGAAAACTATATAAATTCAGCAGCCCTGACTGTTGAATACAATTTAGGAGAATTATCCAAAGAAACCTCTGACACGAATTCTGAAGAATATGCTTATGTAGGATTTAATGGTGAGAAACTGGATAAAAAAGAAATTACATTGCTCCAACAAAAGGTTGTCAATAGATTTAAGTCTAGATCTTACCATATTATTCCTGGAAATACAAGTCTATTGAGAGATATTTCCGATGATTTAGAATCGTTAGTATTTAAAATTATAAAAATTAATGAGTTGAAGAGCCTAGTACTTTTAGTTCCCATTCAAATTAGCAATTTAAGGGGCACTTTAATAGTATCTGAAGATTTCATGAACTATAGAGCAACAAACCATAAAATAAAGTTTGATAATGAATTTGCAGGTCAATTGATTGATAATTATATTAGCAAATTTGTAAAACTTCAATATGAAGTTTTTCAAAATATTATTTCAGGAAAGAGTTTGTTTCAATACCTTAAGAGGTTAATAAATGGTATGCTATCTATTACTAAAACAAAAAGTAATAAAGCACTTTATATCCAATCGGATAAGATGCAGTATAAAATAATTGTCGATCCGCTTTTAGTTTGTTCTTCTGAACCTGCGCTTCTGGAAAAATCAATTTCTTATCCTTATCAACGTAGAAATAATCTACACATCATATATCATGAAATGATAGATGAATTTATGAAATACTTGGAGAAAAAATATGCTTTACTAGAAGCTCGCTATGAAGAGAATACGATTATTAAACATCAAAAATCTCTTCGTAAAAATATCTCTGAAGCTAGGATTTTTTCTATTCCCTTTCTTTTGTTCGGGATTGTATTGTTATTTATCATCCTATTATCTAATATTCTAATGATTACAACTTTCGCCAGATTAGGAATTGCGGCCATTTGTATATATGGGGTTATCTTAGGATTTTCTTATCTTAAATTCTTCAGAATTCAAAAAGAAATTATAGAAGAATATAGTACTCCATATTTTCAAATACCTCATAAATTAGATGAAACTGATTTGGTTATAATAAATGAAGAACTATCTTCTGAATTCATGGACCAGTTAATTTATGAATGTTTTGGAAAAACGAGAAATCTTCCAATGCTAAACAAAATTGAACAAGAAAAAGCTAAACAAGTCGATCTAGATTTAATGAATCACCAGAAAAGCAACGTTTCCCAGGTCAAGAGAAATAATAAGACCATCGATGTTAAGAACGAAGAGGATTCCTTCAGAAAGAAGATAATCTCAAAATATAGTAAATTTTTGGAGGAATGAGCAATGAAACTAGATATTCATAAAAGATTCCGATTAGCCTTTCAGATCGGATTGTGTTTCTTATTTATATCTTTGTTCCTAGATTGGTATATTTTTCAAACATATGATTCTAATGATAACTTAATTTCGCATTGGACATTTAATCCGATTACAGGATGGAATACTTTGCTTTATAACAATTCCACAGAAAATTATTTATTTAAGCCTCAAAACATTCATATACCGATAGAATTAATTGTACTTTATATAATTGTATTACTTTTATCCGCCTATTCTATGCTTTTTAAGGATGTAGAACAAAATACCGTCATAGAAAAACTTATTTTCTATGCTTATATCCATTTTTTTCTACTTGCGCTAGTAGGTTTTTTTATTTTTATGTTTCCAATGTTTTATTTGCTCCCTAGTAGATTATATTTCCCCTTCTTACGAGTAAAAGATAAGGATCTGAATATCATATATTTCCATAGTATCGGTCCCGGATATTGCCTTCAAATTATAGGATTTATTCTTATCTTTCCCTATATCATTTTTTATTATCGAACGGTAATAAAATTCAAATCAGTCCAATATACTTCAAAAAAATTAATTAATAAATATCTTCAAGAAGTACAGGAAGTTGTCGATTTTGACCAATTGATTGCGAACGAGAGAATTAAATTGAAATTTGAAGATGATGGGTTTATAGAGCTTGAAAGTTCGAAAATATATCAAAATAAAGCGAAGAAAAAGAAGAGGGTTTTATAATGGATCAAGCAGAGGATACCAAACTTAAAACCCTAATTAAGTTATGTAAGGAGACACAAAATTATAAAACGATTGCTATTGTAAGTTTCATGCTTATTAGCAATATTATAGATGAGATTGGTGTTAAAATGGGGATCAGGGCAAGAAGAAAAGAATCAGATGAAACAATTTTTAGTTACATGGATATAGTCAACTCAATTTTAAGAGATAACTTTAAAATAACCCTCTTCAAGGATGCTATGATCCAAGAAATTAGGGAAATTGAAGTTATATTTATTAAGATGAGAGGAGATATTCCTCTTGAAATGATAATAAAAGCCTATGATATATATTATGACCTTCGAATGCTGGAAATACCAAATTTATATAAGAAAGTAAATGCTGATATTTTATCTGAAAATAATGATGTGAGGATTTATTCGTTATTTTCTGGCTCTATAGATCAACAAAATCCCGATAAATTGAAGGATTATTTGCTTCATAATTTAAAAACTAAGCAGTTAGAAATTCGTAAACAACTCAAGAATAAATATAATAAAGATTTGTTTAAAGAAGCAATTTATTTAAAACAGACCCGAGATTCTCTTAAAAATGAAAAGGACGGAAAAATCCTATTAAGAGGTAGATTAAAAGAAAATCTAGTTTATCAAAAATCTATGGAAGATATCTATGGTTATTTTATTTTGGGAATCTTTTTTTTATTTTTAATATTAGGATTTGTCATTACATATGAATGTGTCTTATATCCTTCATTGACAGCCTCTGTGAGTTATTTATTTTTATTGACATATGGTTCAAGTATATCATTTTTTCTATTATATTGGTATTATTATAAAAAAGGAGAAACTAGAACATGAAAAGTGAAGTAATTTCATTTTCTAATAGACAGAGAAAACGAACAACAGACGAGATGGACTTATATAATATTTGGGAGGATAATCCCTCTTTTCAAGATATTAATAATATATTTTTTGGAGTAAAGAGCCTTTCTATTTTTTTAATTATGATGTTTTTTGTCATCAGCACCTATATGTTAACCACTAATATATTAATGGCTATGATGATTGGATTCTTTACATTTTTATTTTTTTTATTGGCATTCTCAGAACTAAAGCACTTTTCTCCATTAATGGGTAAATCATATAAGAACATTAAGTTATTTGAAAATTTTGCAGTATTTTTTATTAATAAAGATCCGGAGATTTTGTATATTACGAATAAAAAAGAATTGAGAACTTTTGCTATTAGTATTTTTCAAATAAAAATGCTGCCAGAAACAACATCTGCTTCTATAAATCAATTCCTTAAATCCCTCAACGAAGTTGCTGTTCCTTTTACGTTTCAAATTCATCAAAGTCCTGTCTTTTCCAATTTTAAAGATGGAATTTTCAAGGAATATGAGCATCAAAACAGGAATAAAACAATGAATTCCTTCCAAACCTTTGTTTTTATTTCAGTATATTATGATATGAGAGGTATTCTCACTTCGACAAAACTTCTTTATCTTCAAAAGATGTTAAAAAAAAACATCCATAATATGCGAACTGCTTTTGCAGCAGATTATCACCACTATAAGGCTGAACTTTTATCAAATGAGCAACTTATACACGCTTTAAGAGGATTTGCATTAAAAAAGATTTCTTCTAACGTACCCAAACAAATGGAAAATATAAAACCAAAATTTAATATAATCGAATTTATCCTCAAAATTAGTTTTTGTAGCTTTATTTTATTTTATAGTTGTTTTTTGTTAGTTTTATTTGAGTTACCTCTTTATTTCACAGCTATTGTTCTTATAGCTGAATGTGTAACAATATTCTGGATTTGGTGGCGTTCCCTATTGTATTACTGTATAATGATTTATATTTTCAAACGTGAGGAATTTATGATGGTCGATCCATTTGAGGGAATCACTACCTACCATCATAGAAACTTTCCAGAAAGTATCTTTCTTTTAGTAGATAATAAAATGCTGATAAAACATAGTATGCTGAATCTAAGTGATGCAGCATTTCGATATTATCCTGATAAATATGATATTAGAATTCCAAGTTTTTATCCAGAAAAATTTTATCATGCCATAATAGATAAAAAAATTCCTTTTATTTATACCGTAAATGCTACTCCTATGAGTTATTTCTTATTCAATAAAATAGCTTATAAATATTTGAATAGTAATATAAAGGGGTTTCTTTATAAGTATATCACAAGTGATAAACGAGGGATTGGATGGTTAGAACAAAGATCTGGAGTTTGGAAAACCATCTTAACAACCTCTACCTACGTCTATAAATATATTGACATTCTCTCAGATAAAGATTTTATGCAGTTAGCTAATAAATCTGAGGAATATGTAATTTCTTTACAAGATGCTCTAAAAATGATTTATCACAGATTTGAAATGGTTCCTCTTACTCGGAATCGGCTAATCTCTGGTTATCTTTTTGAAACTTTTAAATCAAAATTATATACTCTCACGGGTACGCGTCTTAAGTTTTTGTTAATTCAAGGATACGGGCTAAAATACTTAACGAAAATTGAGGACTTATTCAAAAAAGGAATTGAGACAAGATTGCCCGTAGAATTTAATAGTCCTTTATATTTAGAAAATTTCATTACTTTTGGTCATACTCTTAATACGGAACTGTGGAAAAAAGAGATTCCTGTAGGATTTACTCCAGAACAAATTAAAAATTTGCTTATTGTAAACGGTACAAATGAAATAAGAGAGAAATTAGCGATGAAATTGGTGGTAGAATTAATTACAGTAGGAGTTCCTTCATTAATATTTGATTTTAATGGAGACTGGTCGAAATTAATTCGTTATTTTTCAGAATCACCTTATCGAAATCAAATACTTCATTTCAAGTTAGGGACTGCCTTTGGATTAGACATTCTCCATTCAGATATTCCCTATGATCAGAATAACCCAGATTATTTGGAATACATCTATGATTCTTTTGCATTAGCATTCAAAAAAGATAATGAGGCGGTAGAATATATTAGAAATACTATTAAACAAAATCCAGATATGGATATGACTTCTTTAAATTTGGAGCTGGAGAATCAGCCTCGATGGGAAAAAACTAAATATACTAATACCATCATCTCCTTATTCGATGACCTTACAGAAAGGGATCTAGTATATTTTAATGTTAATTCGATGAATAAAGAAGGAGTTATCAGCTTCTTAGAATTTATTTCAGATAATAAGACGGTTATTGTAGATTTATGCTCATTAAATGACGTTAAGAAAAAGATTTTTGCTATGTTTATCATTCTTTCCAAAATTATCCATTATATTAATTATTTTAATACATTTCAAGAAAAAATCATTATTTTTCCTCATATTGATTTAGCATTTAACGAGAAATATTTAGATAAAGCTTTGGATTTAGGAAAAGTCGATAAATTTTTGGAGCCATTACGACGTGAAGGATTTGGATTGATATCTCTTGTGAATCAAATCCATTATTTGCATCCTCATGTCATAAAAAAATTCAAAAATATTGTTACTTTTCAAGCAGCTGATTATAGAGATAATAATATATTAAGAAATATAATAGGCTTACAGGAATTCGCAGGGCAAGGTTATTATAGCAAAACGAGAAATACTACATATCAGACTGAATATGTAAAACGTATGAATGATGATGAGGTAATTCTTAAAAGAGAAGATACAAACCAACCATTTATCGCACAGCTTGAAGTAGAAGATATCGAAAATGAAGTCCCGATGCAATTGTCTGAAATCATTGATTTTATGAAAGAGCAAGGTTATAATCTCCGTTTAGCTGAACAGCATATATTAGAACAAGCTAAAAAAACAATATTTGAAAAAGATTTTGGAGAAAATTCTGAATATATAGGCGAGATCATCATCTTCCTTGATGCTTTGAAACAAGTTCATAATATCTCTCTATATGAAAGTAAAGTTAAGGAGGAATTATTTAACGTCATTAAACAAAAAGCCCTTCAACAGACAAAGGATAATAGAAGTGTTAGAAAGCTGAGAGACCGACTATTTAATATTTTAGTTTCTCAAAGATATTTAGTTGAAGCGCATCCAAGAGATGCTGGTGGGCAAGAAACAATGAGTACTTGCTATAGGGTAGGAGAGCATTATGATAAAGCTTTGAGAGATTATTATCAAGTAGCGGAACGTAATGCCTTAATAGATGTGGAAAATATCTATGTGGAAAATGAACTAGATTTTGATTCAGAAGGGATTGCTGAGAGAGAACTCATTATAAATTCAGAGATATTTAACAAAATCTTAGCTAAAGAGGAACAGGAACTTTATTTTGACCTATTTCAAATTTTTAAATATATCAGTAAAACTGACTTTCATAGTGCTCTTATGATTGAAAAAAGGAGCATAAAAAAATTCCTGACCCATCTTTACCAAAACCTATATAATAAGGAAAATGAAATATCAAATATAGAATTAAGAAATTTCTGTGAATTTTTAGCTAAAAATCAATTGGTTCCGTTTACAAAAAAACAGCTTATTAATTATCTTGAACATTGTGAAAAATTGAATTTGAATGATGAGCAAATTGAATTAACGGTAAAAAGTACTTATGAAATACTTTCTGACTTTTTTAATCGAATTCAAGGTCAACTCACGAATATCAATAATGAAAATGATAATTAAAAAAATGTAACATCTTGGCTCCAAAATAACAATTCCTCGATTTTGTTTACATTTGTGGTTGAAATTTAATATCCTAATAAATAGAAAGCTACCAATGAAGAAATTAATTAAATTATGGTTATCTCTGTCCTTTTAGTGAAATGAATCTCTTTTTCTTTGGTATAATTATTAATCGTCACTATGATATTAATTAATCGTAGAGAGATATTTTTTTCTAGGAGCTTTAAACATTTAATTGCTTGCATATCCCAGACTATTACTGGGATAGATGAGGTCTCATCCTCTAAAATAAATTTCAGAAAAAATGTTATTTGATTATACTTTGATTTTTTCTCTGAAAATTCCTCAATTTTAAGAATGCGACCCGCTATAGAACTGATAAATCCTTGCTTGCCCTTTAGATCTTTAAGTGTCAATTTCCTTTTATCCTTTATATCTGAAAGATTAAATCCCTCTAAAAGAGGAAATCTTCCACAATCTATGTTATCGGGTGAAAGAATAACTTTTCCTTTTTTACTGATATGAATTTCTAAGGTTTCATTTTGGTTTTTTTTGCAGTATCCATTTAACACACGTAAAATTTCTCCTATCCTAAAATATTTATTTTCGAGTATCTGGGTATGATCATCCCATAACACCACCTTAATCTCTGCGGTACCATCATTAATTATGAACGACCCAACTTTACCAGGAGTACCGTCTTTATGAATAAACGTATTAATTCCAATAATTTTACTTATCTTACCTAATAGTACAATATTTGTCATATTTTCATGTATTTCTGATACAGGGATGACAAACTCATCATAATCAATCTCCTTTTCAAATTCAGTATATAATTCCTGTTCAATAACAAGGTTATGATCTTTTGCTACTAAAAATAAACACCCTTCTTTCGAAATATATCCCTGATAATCATTTTCCTTTTTCTTGATTTCAACTTTAATTTGTTCTTCAGAAAGTCCCATATCTATTAATGCATCATAGATCTCATTACATGATAATTTCATTGAATCACTCTCAATATCGAAAGACTTCAGATAAATCTAGAGGATTTAAATTTATATAAAGAAAAAATT
Organism: Promethearchaeota archaeon; assembly: GCA_004524515.1. The sequence goes on along the minus strand of SDNV01000028.1, from coordinate 3,328 downwards.
CAAGTGAAGAACTTGAGAATAATGCTCAAAAAGAATATAAAAAAACAGACAACGTAAAAAATATTATAAAAAATAATCATGAAGGGAATCATTTAAGAGTTTCTTTAAAGAATGTAAGTAATCCTTGGGATGAATCCCATGAACCAAAGCGTTATGGAGTAATCGAGAGTTCACTTCCAAAATTATCTCATCACTGGAAAGACTTTTATCATGGGAATAAAATAAATTAATTTTCTTTAATTCTGTTATTAGAGAAAAATTTTGATTCCGTAATTGTCCGAAATATCCTCCATACATAAGAAACAATTCTAACATACTCCTTATATCTTCTTTAGAAAAATATTCACAACAATCTGTACAAATCACGCCTAAATTTAACTGAGGTTGATGGACAAGAGAAATATCATTTATGTCATTATGGCATATGGCGCATTTTAATCTTTTATTTGAGGATTTAACCGATATTTTTTGACTTTTCACCATGTTTATTGCATATTTTCAAAGTATTTAAAGAAAAACTGCTTAGAAATTTATGCTTTAAATAAAGATAATTATAAATTTTTTTTGCTTAATTTGTCCTTCTATTACGAACTGCCAAATAATACCAAGGATTTAATTAATATCAGTAGTTTAATGAGGTAGACAAGAATATGATCATTAATTTAGGAAAGTGGGAGCAGGTCTCTTAGAACATGGATTTAGAGTTAGAATATTATCTAGGAATTTTACAAAGAATTGAAAAAGAAAGTTTTAGAGACCCAAAGGAACCTGATTTGTTCATCTTTTTGTGTAATAAATTCATTGAATTAATGGATTACCTTAAGGCTACCTATGATAAACAATTTGTTAAAAATGCTCTGATAACTTTACTTGGATTATTTAGTCGGAATGAACATCGTTTATATCGAGGTTATGCTGTAAAAAAATTGTCTATCCCACAAAGACAAGTAATTAGAAATATCTTAAAAACAGAACTGCAATAAAAATTATTCTAATTCATTTTTTAAAAAAATTTTCATATTTATTGCTAACGCTATTTTTTTATCGGTTTTTTCAATTCTCTAATAAGCTCGTGAACTCAATATTTTTAGAAATTGAATTTTTTAATATTTTTTTTCTCTTCGATTTATAACATTTTTTTAGTTAAATAAGGAGAGAATGTTACCATCCTCTTCCTCTTTTAGGAACCCCGCGTGCAAGTTTCCCTGCACGGGGCTCGCGCCTCAAGAACCCGCATCGCGTTGCCGTGTTCCTTTGGTTTGTGTTTCTCGCACTCTCCCCAAAACCATCCAAGTCGCCTCGGACGTCTCTATAGGAAATGATCACATCGGCGTTTTCTCACGCCAAGTTCTGCCATGTCTTCCATTCCAATACACATGCAAATCAGCATCATAAGGGCTATTAAAACCCTTTACCGGCGTATATCGTTTCCCGGCTCGAAAGGAGCGACTAAATAGCAACATATTCTCCTTTCTTTCTCCGAAATTCCACTTCCGATTATCTATGTTCATAAAATAACGTTTCCGTATCCATTGCTTCCCTTTTCTTGGATGACGTCGTAAGCACCATTGCCATAACATCTTCCAAATTCGATAATCTATATAATTAAATGTTTCTTTTGCGCTACTATAGACATAATAATTTGCCCAGCCTCTTATAATCGGGTTTAACTTAGAGATAAGCTCATCTGCTTTTATCTGTTTATTATTTGAGATCACCGTTTTAATGTCTTGTAGATGTCGCTTAATCGCCTTTTTAGAGGGCTTTGCCAAGCATACACTTCTTGCTTGGCTATGAAACTGTCGAATAGTAAATCCCAGAAAGTCAAAACCATCATCTCGATGTACAACTCGCGTCTTTGCCTTGTTCAACTCCATCCCTCGTTCCTTGAGGAAGGCTCGAAGTTTCGGAAGGATATAATTTATAATTCTCTCCCTCGATGGGGCTGTTACTATGAAATCATCAGCATACCGAATTAGATTAAGCTTATAGTTCTCGCCTTTTCGTTTGGAAGGAGTGGTATAGTTCCCTTTTGAGTTCTCCGCTCCAAAGAGCCGTTCCAAACCATCCAACGCAATATTTGCTAGGAGCGGACTAATAATTCCACCCTGTGGTGTGCCCGCTTTTGTCTGAGAATATTTACCGAATTCAATGATTCCCGATTTAAGCCATCTCTTCACCGTTTCCCGAAACACGGGAATTTTTTTAAGTAATGCATCATGATTAATATTATCAAAGCATCCTGAAATATCCGCATCTAAAATCCACTCACTCGTATTACCCGTCTTCCTCGATCGAATTGAGTTCCAGATTTGCCAAATGGCGTCCATGCATCGGCGTCCCGGTCTGAAACCATATGAATGAGATTCAAACCGCACCTCCCATTCAGGTTCCAATGCCAGTTTCACGAGCATTTGTACAACTCGATCCTTGACAGTAGGAATTCCTAAAGGGCGTTTATCTCCGCTACTTTTCGGAATATAGACACGTCTCAGCGGTTTACATTTGTAATTAAATATATTAGTCTGGCGGACTTCTTCTGCTAACTTCACTCGTTCTTCGGAAGTTACGTAAATCTGCCCGTCAATTCCCGGCGTGTATTTGCCTTTATTTTCCTGCGTCACTCTCTTTACAGAAAGGAGTCTCGCAGAATGCGATCTGACAAGGAGTTTCTGAAGGTTTTTAACCCTCGCCCAGTCCTTATCACGGGTTGCTCGAAAGATACGTTCTTGAAGCCGTCTTACATGCCGTTTGGGTCCATCCCACTCGATAGCATCCCAATCTACCGCATGCCCTTTGTTCTGTTCAATGCTTTCACACATCGTCTAACTTCACCTCCGGTTAAGATTTCTCAATTTGTTTCTTTCGTTGAGACCTGCATAGGAAGTCAGCACCCTTTCAGGTCGGGTATCTCTGTAGTTCGCGCAATACTACAGCCCTATCCACACCATTACAGTGTGGCATTCGCTTCTTCCAGCATCCTCTGCCCACTAAGCCTTCCCCCTTCCTCACGGTTAGGATACCACTTCACTCTTGCGTATGGGGCTTATTGGGTTTACCAAGTTTCCGATGTCCGACGTTCAACAGAACCCTTAGGGAGATGCTTTCCCCCGGTTGCACTTTGGATGACAAAGGGATGAGAAAAAAGCACCCCTACCTGGCAACTCACCATTTTGGTCTCGGCGTATCAGCTATATTTCGCCGATTTTTAATAACGAGGTTTATCGCACCTTCACTGTCGTTTCCCATAGGTTCCTTGGCTAGCCCTTCTAGACCACTTTATAGCTAAATGCAGAAAGTACATTGTCTCCAGAGCTTCACACACCAT
>SDNV01000027.1 GCA_004524515.1 Promethearchaeota archaeon | reverse complement strand
TTAGCTTACGGAGATGGATACAGCCTCTGCGACCATTGTTTGAAAGGAAGAATCGACAAAATCGAAAATCCTCCAGTAGTAGAATTTTTAAAAGATATGGCAAGATTTTTAAATATTGATGATATCATGCTAACGGGCGCTGCAAGAGATTCTAAGCGAATTATTATGGGCGTCTTGGCAAAAAAGTTTCCTAAGCGGAAGACAGTAGTAATTGACAGCTTGGCACATTATACCTCATATTTAGCGATTGAATATAACAACTTAAAAGTGAGCGAGGTTCCGAATTCAGGAAAACCAGAATTTGTGATTGATCCTGCTGACTATGAAAAAATCATTAAAAAAGTTATAAAAGATGAAGGGGAATTGCCCTTATTGGTTCTGTTGACGCATGTCGATTACAAATACGGGAATTACAATGACCCAAAACCGATAGGGAAAATCTGTCAGGAATATAATATACCTTTCTTGTTAAACGGAGCGTATTCTGCGGGCACCTTACCTATTGATTGTAAGAGTCTTCAAGTCGATTTCATTGCATGTAGTGGACATAAATCGATGGCCGCATCCGGGCCAATAGGATTATTAGGATTTAAAGAGGAATTTTATGATGATATTATGAACAACTCAAAAATTCAAGGAAATATATCTTCTAAATCGTTTCCAAGCAAAATCTGTAATGTAATGGGATGTCCTCCTGTCTATGGCGCTCCCTTAATTACTTTAATGGCAAGTTTTCCCACTGTAGTCAAACGAACTCAAAAAGAATATACTGATGAAGAAGCGAAAAAAATTAACTATGTTATTGATAAGATAAAAAATATAAAAGGTGTTAAGATTAAAGGAAAATTGCCAAAAATTCACCCTTTAACAAATGTATCTACTGACGGATTTGCCGAGGTCGCTGAGAATCACCCCAGAAGAGGATTTTTTGTAAGGGATGAGTTTAAAGAAAGAGGTATAATCGGGATGCTTCCGGGCATTTCTAAAGATATGAAATTTAGTACATATGGCTTAACTTGGGAGCAAGTAAAACACTTTGCCAATTCTTTTTTAGAAATTGCTAAAAAGTATAATCTTATTTAGTTTAATTAAATTAAATAAAAAAATCGAGAAAAAGCGCTAAGGTTGTTTTAAACTTTCTCTATAATATGGATGCATAAAGCTGCTTCTCCAACTCCTATATTGCCTCCTCCGTTTTCAGCAAGGGCTATTTTAGGATTCTTAACTTGTCTTTCACTGCATTCTCCTCGTAATTGTGATACTAATTCATATATTTGGGCAAGACCTGAAGCACCAATAGGGTGTCCACGAGCTAATAAACCTCCACTAGGATTAATGGGTATCTTCCCATCAAGTTCGGTTGCTCCACTTTCCACAAATGGGCCTCCTTCTCCAATAGGACAAAAACCTATTTGTTCCATTATATGAAGCTCTCCAAATGCGGTCGCGTCATGAACTTCTGCCACATTTATATCATCGGGACTAAGACCCGACATTTCAAAAGCAGATTTAGCAGCCCGCTTACAAATATCATCACTTTTCCATGAACCGGATTTTAATATAGAAGCTTGCACTGATATAGCTCTTTCTTTTAAATTGGGATGTGCATCTAAAAATTTTTCAGAACAAAGAATAGCAGCGGCCGAGCCGTCTCCGATAGGTGCACACATAGCTCTTGTTAAAGGGAAGGCTACAACATAATCTTCCATAACCTGCTCTACAGTTTGAGGGAATGTATATTGAGCTAGAGGATTCATTGTGGAATTATTATGGTTTTTTGCTGCGATAACAGCTAACTGGCGTTGGGTAGTTCCATACTTTTTCATATGATTGCGCGCACCCATAGCATAAAAATCCATAAACATGGAATGCTCTTTTTTTCCTTGGGTTTGATCTCCACCTTTTTCTTTAGCTGCTTTTAAGTTTCCCTCCTGTATCTGTTTTTTTAATTGCGCAATTAGTTGTCTTGTTCTTTCTACATCCGTCCCAGATATAAAACCTCCCATACTTCCCCCTCCACTACTTCTTTTCTTACCGCTCTTTGAGGGTCTTTGATAGTACATTTTTTCGGTACCTATGGCTAATGTACAATCAAATACTCCCGCTTTTACTGAAGTCCAGGCTCCATTTAAGGCAGTACTACCACTCGCACAAGCATTTTCCACATTGGTGATAGGTATTTTATCAAGTCCATTGGCACTAAGTGCTACTTGTCCTCTTATGCAATGTTGGAACTCAGACATCCCCCATCCCGAATTACTGAACCATGCCGCCTCAATGTCTCTTTTCTTTAAATTACAGTCTTTTAATACCAGCCCCAGTGATTCCCCCGTCATGCTTTTCATTGTTTTCTCAAAATTTTTACCAAATTTGATCATTCCCACACCAATTATGTAAACCTTATCACTCATTATTTTCATCCAATATTTTTTATTCAATTTATTTAAACGAATTAAAATATCTAAATATTAAGAAAGCTTCATTAAAAATAACCAAGTCCTATTTACTTTTAAGAGAAAAGAGAAATTCTTTTTAAACTTATCTTATTTTATTATTATGAAAACACAAAATACGTAAGTAATTTATGAATGTCAAAGAATTGCAAAGCGAAATTCTTCACTTAAAAAAGAAAAAAGATATTATAATATTAGCCCATTATTATCAACCAATTGAAATTCAAGAAATCGCAGATTTTTTAGGAGATTCATTGGGACTATCTCGTAAAGCAAAAGATGCCGAGAGTAAAAAATATATAATTTTTGCGGGAGTGGATTTTATGGCAGAAACCGCTTCAATTATAAACCAAGATAAACATATTCTACTTCCAAATTATGAGTCTTGTTGTCCTATGGCCGCTTTTCTTACTCCTGAAAAAGTAAGAGAGTTTAAAAGGAAATATCCAAGACTTCCCGCAGTAGTGTATGTTAATTCTACAGCCGCTACAAAAGCGGAATGCGATATTTGTTGTACTTCATCAAACGCTGTTAAAATAGTAGAAAAAATCCGAGAAGATTATAACTCTGAAGCCGTTTTGTTCGGTCCTGATGCTAATTTAGCCGATTATGCGGAACAAAAATCAAATATCAAAACTGTTAAAATGCCGCAAGAGGGACATTGTTATGTGCATTCTCAAATTACACCTGAGGATATTGACATTGTGAGGAAAAAATATCCTAATGCAAAATTATTGGTTCATCCCGAATGTGTAAGACAAGTACGAGATTTAGCAGATTTTGTTGGTTCCACAGCTCAAATGTATAACTATGCTAAAGAATATACTTCTAAAAATCAAGAGTTTATAATTGGAACTGAAATAGGACTTTTAGAAAGAATGAGTCAAGATTTTCCAAATAATAACTTTTATCCTGCAAGAAGTAAACTGATTTGTTATAATATGAAAAAACATAATCTTGAGCTAATAAAATACTTATTAGAACACCCTGATGACAAAAAGCATGAAGTTAAAGTTCCCCCAGAAATTGCTAAAAAAGCAATTACACCCATTGAAAAAATGTTAAAATATTCCTAATAAAAGAATTTTTTATTACATTTCTAATTCGCGTTCTATTACTGTAAGTATGTTAAAGTTTACTTGAATTTTATTTCCTTCTAAGATATTTTGTTGAAGTTCTCTGCCTTCTGCCGATTTTGGCAATTTTTTCGATCGAGAGATATGCTCTAAGAATTTTTTCCTATCAGTTTCCAAAAAGCCCATATCAATCGCGTTTTTTAGAATAAGGTTTAGAATTAATAGTTCAAATTGTTTTTGAATTGCATCCCAAATTAAGCCCATTTCTTTTAATTGGTTAGATATTTCTTCTGATATTTTCTCTAAATCTGAGAATTCTTCAGAATATTTTGTCTCAACATAGATTATTTCATCAATTAGCCGGTCTTTTATTAAGCGTAAAGTAGTTGTTCCTAATAAGTCCTCTTCATGAAAAAAGAAATCATCATTTTCTCGCTTAATCAAATAAAATCCAAGCTCTTCAGTAATTAATTTGAGCCGTGCCAAGTAATTTATCGCCTCCGGTGCTACATTGTATACTTCACAAAATTTATCTAAGTTTAGTTTATAGCCAGAAAATTTTTTAGAATCATTTTTACCATTTTTATCTTCAACATTCCAATATTTCTTAGCAAATATTCCTTGACCTAAGATTGAATTATGAAATACATAAAAAAGAGAAAGATAAAGATCTCGATCTTGTTGGATTTCAAAGAAATTATCTCCTATTTTGGAAATAATTTTAACTATGGGAAAAATAAAGGAATCCGGAATTCCAATCTCTTTATAAAAGCTAATCAAGTTCACGAGTTTATTAACATTTCTTTTGAGTTCATTTATCATAAAAACGTCTTGGTTTAATTTTAATGGCTCGCCACCTAATTTTTCAATTCCTTTATCTGTAATAACATATGCTTGATATTGATTATTAGATATTTTATCTGTAATGAGCTTTTGTTCAATATTTTCCCTTTCACTGTGAAGTTTTAAATATTTTGAAACAGTTGATCTACTCAAATTCGAGTATTTAACTAAATTTGTAAATCTTTGTGGTCCTAAGTTTCTTAATATGAATAATATTCTCCTATCATTAGCTTTAATACCGCGTGCTTTTGTCAGTAAATCACTCTTTAATTTTTTAGAGATACTCCAGCTTTCCATATTTAAATATTAATAAACAAAATATATAATACTATACTTTTTTTTGGACTTGGACTGGATTTTTTAATCCATACTCAAATTATTAAATTTAGTTCGAATAAATTAAATTAAGAATTAATCCCCCAAGATTGTTAAAATTACTAATAAAAGGTCTCTATAACTAATATGAAATCAATTAAATAGGATTTTAAATATAATTGTTATAGAGAAATGACCATTGAAAATCAAAATTTATTAGAAAGAATCAAAAATATTGAAAAAAGATTAGATGAAATTGAGAATAGAATAACATCACTAGAAAATTTTTTTAATCGTCGACCCTCTAGACCAGGACCTCCGATTCCTCCTGGACCTGTACCTCCTGGGTCTCCAAAACCACCCGAACCATTTAAGTTTTAAATTTCAATGTTTTAGGAATTTAAAGAAAATCCTGTGCTTAATATATAAACTCCAGTCTATTTGATTAGACTGAAATTTATAATTATTCGTACTACCTTTATTCATTTAAACCAATAATATAAATAGGAAGTGATTAAAATAACGCAGTACCGATTTCGATTAACGGGTGTTCCACCTGATCAGGCTATCAAGCTTATAGAAGTAGATCCAAACCAGGCGATATCGGATATTAAAAAGTCCGTACAAAGAGAATATAAGCTGAATCCTATTTTAGCCATCCAGTTTATTTTTAAGGGTAAGGTACTCCCGGATGATCTTAAATTTGCCAAAATCGGAATTCACCCTAAAAAGGATGTAATCACCGTAATGGCGACTCAAGCGGGTGGCATATAAAACACCACATACAAAAGTTTTTAACTATTTTTTTATTTTTATGTAGTTGCTATTTATAAAATGATGAATTCTATTTTTTGAGGGGGATTAAAAATTAAATTCCATGAGTCTTTACAATCCATTTTCCAAAACCTCTCTTTAGAATTTTGTGATTCACCAGGAAAAGAGATTTTTAAATCCCGTGAAATGATAAGGCTGACTAATCTTCTCCCTGAATGGGCTGAAATTATCCATAATGGAATTAAGCATGATGAAGTGGAAACTTATAGAACCATAAGACATATTTTTCGCTCTCTTTGGACATATTTTACGATCTTAAATGGTAAATTCGAATCAAATATAAAGAATGAGAATATAAAGTCATTACAAAAAGATATAGAAAAAATTTCTCGATTTCATAAAGATATATTTCCAATAATTCTTCTTTATCATGATATTGGGCGTCCCTTTAACAGAGAATGGCATACCTTCGAATCTGCCAAGATAATTCAAAAAAGGAAATTGCTTAGGAATTTAAATTTTACACCAATGCAACAAGATATTCTTAGTGGAGTAGTACGACATCATTTGCTTCCTGGAACCATCTTTACAGGAGAATCAAGTTATTTTGGAGCTATCTCTCTTTATAACGATAAAAATTTAGACCCGATTTGGTTATCAAACCAGAATATTGATATGTTTTTTCATATATTAATGGTTTTTACAATTATAGATATTTGGGGATATGATTACTCTAAAATATATGACCATTATTTTTCACATTATTCCCAGATACGTGATAATCTGACTTCCATATTTGGAAAAATTGATTCTATCGAGCTTAGAGACCACAAAAACTACCTTTATAACAAATTATCTACATTAGATGCTTTTAATTTAAAATGGCGTGTAGCTTGCGCGTTGCGAATTTTTCAATTTATTAATACTCGACCTTATCTGACAGAGGATTTTTATTATGCTAAGTTATACGAGGCTTTAAATAATATAAATCAAAATTGGGAGGATTTTAGTGGCAGTTTAGGAGTAGAACATAGTCAAATCCAATTTAAATATGCCCTGCCTATAATGATGGTTCTTGCTTCAGGTAACTTTGCACGAAAGCCTTTTGATCCTAAGGAGAAATTACTTCCCGGAATTTTCAATTTTTGGAATACATGTACAAATATGATAAAAATTTCAAATGAAAAACCAGAGTCCTATTCAAACAACACTCATGTATTATGGAATTTTGTTTTTAATCTTCCTCGTGGGTGGTTTTTTCAATCAAAACATGTTAGATATATTTTGAGCAATAAATTTTTAACAAATATAGAAAAAACCAAGGTTGAATTTAATCCAGAAATGGATTGTTATTTAGTAAATATTACATAAGCAAGGCAAATTTGGCCAAGTTGATTTTTTAAAATTCTATAGAAAATTCCTAATTTTAAAACCTATAAATTATTTAATAAGATAATTTTAAAAAAAATTGATAGGAATCATAAAAATGAAAATTGCCATATTAAATGGAAGTCCTAAGGGGAATCTTAGTGTGACTTTGCAGTATATATTATATATTCAAAAAAAATTTCCGCACCACGAATATAAAATATTGAATGTAGCGCAACAAATTAAAACTCTGGAAAAAAATCAAGAAAAGTTTGAAGATATTATTGAGGAGATTAAGACCTCCGATGGAGTAATTTGGGAATTTCCTTTATATGTTATGCTGGTGTCCTCCCAGTATAAGAGGTTTATAGAACTTATTTTCGAAAGAAATGTTGAAGATGCCTTTAAAAATAAATATGCAAGCTTAATATGTACATCTATCCATTTCTACGATCATACGGCTATCAATTATATACACGCTATTAGTGAAGATTTAGAAATGAAATTTGTGGGACATTTTTCTGCGGATATGATGGATTTAATGGATGAGGAGCAAAGAAAAAATTTAATTTCCTTTGCAGAGGATTTCTTTAGTACAATTGAAAATAAATTAGTTGTTTCTAGGAGATTTCCTCCTCTAAAATCGAGAGATTTCGAATATAATCCAAGTGGTATTCTTACTAATAAAGAAAAGATCAATATTAATGATAAGAAAATTCTAGTACTAACAGATTATACAAATGAAGATGCCAATATAGCAAAGATGGTTAAAACATTACAAAAATGTTTTTCCGATAAAATCGAAGTCATAAATATTTACGATGTTGATATTAAAGGAGGGTGTCTGGGATGTATTCAATGTGGTTATGATAATCAGTGCGTATATAAAGATAAAGATGGATTTACAGATTTTTATCATAAAAAATTAAGAACGGCTGATGTTTATATTTATGCCTTAACGATAAAAGATAGATATTTTTCATCCAGATTGAAAACAGTCTGGGATAGGAGCTTTTTTAATGGCCATGTACCAACAGTAATAGGAAAACAATTCGGATATATCGTATCGGGTCCAATAAGCCAGATTCCTAACCTAAGGGAGATTATTTGCGCGATGATTGAGATTTCAGATTGTAATCTGGTGGATATTATTACAGATGAGTACTATGATTCTCAAACTATAGATTTAATGATCTATAGCTTAGCCAAGCGGTTAATAAATTATTCAAATTCCAATTTCATTAATCCCGGAACGTATCTTGCTGTAGGAGGCAAGAAAATATTTCGAGATGCAATTTATGGAAGAATGCGATTCGTTTTCCAAGCCGATCATAGGTATTATGAAGAACATGGATTATATGATTTTCCGCAAGATGATGAACAAGCAAAAAAAATGAATGAGATGTTTATTCCCTTGATGGAAAAAGATGAGAAATTCAGGAAAGCTTTTTATTCCAGAGCTAATACTGAAATGATCAAACCATTACAGAGTATTGTAAGAGATCCTAAAAAATAAAATAATTATATGAATTAATTTTAAAGTATAATCAAATTAATATGGGGTTGAAAAATGAAGATTGTAATTTTAAACGGAAGTCCTAAGGGAGACCAAAGCGTCACAATGCAATACATTTTATATATTCAAAAAAAGATTCCCCAGCATGAATATACAATTTTAAACGTGGCGCAACAAATAAAATTGCTGGAAAAAAATCAAGAAAAATTCCAAACAATAATTGATGAGATTAAAAGCTGTGATGGTGTAATTTGGGGTTTTCCTTTGTATGTTATGCTTATTTCCTCTCAATATAAACGTTTTATTGAGCTTATTTTTGAAAGGAAATTAGAAGACATCTTCAAGAATAAATACACCATGCTATTGCTGACCTCTATTCATTTTTTTGATCATACTGCGGAAAATTACATGCATGGAATTTGTGACGATTTAGGCATGAGATTTGTAGATTTCTATTCAGTAGATAGTTGGGATTTGTTATATCCTAAACGAAGAGCAATGTGGCTCAAATTTGCTGAAAGTTTTTTCGATATGATAGAGAGAAAGATTCCAACGACAAGACAATATCCAAATATCATTTATAAAGATTATAATTACAATCCTAGTGAAATTTCTATAGAAAAACCGAAATTTAACAACGGAGGTCGAAATATTATTGTTGTCACGGATTCTACAGATGAAAACACGAATTTAGGAAAGATGATTAAAACCTTTCAAAATAGTTTTTCACAGGCTATTGAAGTAATTAACATTTATGATATCGATATTAAAGGAGGATGTTTGGGATGTGGTAAATGTGGATATAATCACGAATGTGCTTATCTTGGGAAAGATGGATTTAAGGAATTCTGGGAACAAAAAGTAATGATGGCTGATATTTTAGTTTTTGCAGGATCCATAAAGGATAGGTTTTTATCTTCAAGATGGAAAATGATCTATGATAGAGCGTTTTATAATACACATACTCCAACTTTAATCGGGAAACAAATTGGGTATATCATTTCTGGACCCTTTAGCCAAATACCTAATATAAAAGAAATGCTACAAGCCCACGTCGAAATTCAAATGGCTAATCTTGCAGGGTGTGTAACCGATGAGTATGAGGACTCAGAAAAAATAGATGCTCTTTTATATCATCTTGCAGAGCGCTTAATCAACTTCACAGACCTTAATTTTACTAAACCTCAAACTTTTCTAGGAGTGGGAGGTTTTAAAATTTTTAGAGATGATGTGTATGGACGAAATCGGTTTGTATTCTTAGCAGATCATCAATGGTATGAAGAGCACGGTGTTTATGACAGTTTTCCGCAAAATGATCAAAGAGCTATTGAAATGAATAAGAAACTAATTCCACTAATACAAATCGATAAAATTAGAAATAAAATGGACATGAAAGCAGAATTCTTAAAGCCCTTCAAGCGAGTAATAGACGATCCAAACAAATAATTTTTATATTTTTAATTTTTTATAAGAATTTAATTATCATAGAAAGGCTAAAATTCAAAAATTAAGAGAGTGTCTTCAAATGGTATGGGGTGGCGCTTTTGATGAGAAAGGGTCTAATTATATAAGAAAACTGGTTCAAGCTGAAAAAACAATAAAATTTTTAGAGAAATTTAAAGAAGAACTAGAGCAAGAGGAGAAAGAACAACTTTCTCGAACGATTGATATTATAGTAAACCATTTTTCCAAGAATACAAATGAAAATGTTCAGGACGACCAGAGTTTTTGAATTAGTTCCTTAATTATTAAAATAATCTCATCGGCAACTTGCTGTATGGTGTCTGTAAGTTGAAAGTTAAAAAAAGGCAAATCTTCATTTTCATTTTTATCATCTATGGTAAATTTATTATCCTTATAGAGGGTTAGTTCAGTAAATCCTTCTAAGCTTTCTGGAACGATTCCAATCATACATACTGATAAAGAAGGAATTTTTTGCACTATTAAATCAATCACTATATGTAAAGGGATTGTATGAGTGGAAATAGGGACATAATTACAGATATTTTCCCGTTCCAATATAGCTATGGTCCCCGGAGTGCTATTTAATGTACAAGTATCTATAATGACTAAATGAGAGGGATTGAATTCTATTATTTGATCTATTCTTGCCATAGGATCGATATTTGCATTGATAAACAAAAGGCTTTCATTAGAGTACTCTAATAGCTCAGTAATTATATAAGGTCCTACCCCGTCATCGGTTAATTTTTCTTCCCCAATTCCCATAAACACAATTTTTTTAGCGCCTTTTAAACGATTAAATAGTTTTTCCAGTATTCCATTCATTATTATAGTAAAAAAGTATGGAAATTAAATTAATATTTCTTGTTGGTCTGGAAAACGGTTAAATTCATTAAGTAGAAAAGATAATAATAAAGTAGGAAATGACTGAAAAATCAATAGAAAAGGCTCAAATAGAGGGAATTATAAAAGACGATAAAGTCTTAATTTCCGATAAAGAGGGTATTGAAGATTTCTATAACAATTCGTATATAGGAACACTCGAAAAAAATACGAACGAAGAAGAAATCTTAATTTTGGAACCCATGGAAGTTCTTCTGCTGTGCGAACGAAGAAGAATATTATTATGGGAAAATAATGATAAAAATAAAGAGCTATATGATTTTGAAGGGTTATTGACTTATTTCACTCAATTTGACGATACTTTATGGCATAAATATACAATTTATATGGATTTGAGAAAAAGGGGTTATATCGTTAGAACGGGTTATGGTGATGGAATAGAATTCCGGGTGTTTAAAAGAGGTGCAAATTTTGAAGAAGACTCCGCAAAATATTTAATTTATCCTGTGTATGAGGGAAGCCCCATAGAATTGAAAGATTTAGATAGAATTTCACGAGTGGCGATGAGTTCCCGAAAGGATCTTATCGTGGCTACTGTTGACAGGCTGAGTAAACCTATATATTATAGCGTTAAAAAATTTCAAATTATAAATATAGAGGGTACCGAGAGAAAACAAGATGCCAAATAAATTTGCATGCGATACATCCGTTATTTTTAATGGTCAAATAATAGCCTTAATCGAAGATGGTGAATTAGGGGCAAATCCCGAGATTTACATTTCCAATATCGTTCTTGCTGAAGTCGAATATAGAACCAATATTCAGAAAGAGATTGGTTTTTTTGGGTTGAACGTATTAAAGCATCTTAGAGGGCTTCATGAACAAGGAGTAATTACGCTCCATATTATTGGAAAACGCCCCACAAGAGAAGAGATTAAAATGGCTCCCGGGGGAGAATTGGATGCTTTAATCCGAGAATCAGCTCGAGAAAATAATGCAATTTTAATAACCGCGGATCAGATACAAGGAGATGTAGGGACATTTGAGGGATTGGAAGTACTCTATGCCTGGAAAAAGAAACCTCAACCAGAAATTTTACTAAAATCACTTAAATTAATTTCTTATTTTGATGATGAAACCATGAGTGTTCATCTTAAACGAAATTTGCCTCCTTATGCAAAAAAAGGACGACCTGGTAATTGGCATTTGCACAAAATTTCCGAAGAGCCCATTTCAAATAAGTTAATAGAAGATATTGCTCTTGAAATTATTGAAAATGTAAGAGAGGATGAACATTCATTTATTGAGATTGAAAGAGAAGGTGCCGTTGTTGCTCAACTGCGTGAATTTAGAATTGTTATAACTCGACCTCCCTTTTCTAATGATGTTGAAATTACCGCAGTTCGACCGCTTGTAAATCTCACTTTAAACGATTATTCCATGGATAAAAGGCTCAGTAAGCGTCTAAGTAAAGCAGAAGGAATATTAGTTGCAGGATCACCAGGCGCGGGGAAGAGTACTTTCTCTGCAGCTTTAGCCAACCATTATCTTGAACAGGATATGGTAGTTAAAACCCTTGAAAGCGTTAGAGATCTCCAAGTAAGACCTGAAATTACACAATATACAAAATTAGAAGGAAGTCTTGAAAAATCCGCAGATGTTTTATTACTTGTAAGGCCAGACTTTACAATTTTCGACGAAGTTCGTATATTTGAAGATTTCAAAATATTCTCAGATTTTCGTTTAGCGGGAGTAGGAATGGTTGGAGTAGTTCATTCCTCTTCTGCCATTGATGCAATCCAAAGATTTATAGGTAGAATTGAACTTGGAATGCTACCATCGATAATTGATACTATTATATTTATAGAAGATGGAGATATTGCTTCAGTCTTAACTTTAAAGATGACTGTTAAAGTTCCACATGGTTTTAGAGATAAAGATTTAGCAAGACCCGTCGTTGAAGTAAGAGATTTTAAAACTAATTGGCTTGCGTATGAAATTTATTCCTTCGGTCAGGATATTACAATAAATCCAATAAATCCCCTAAAATCTAAAAAATCTATAAAATATAAAGAAAATGATAAAACTGAATTGCTTTATTGGGAAAAACAACCTAAAGATGAAAAGATTGAGTTAGATATTGAATTTAAAAAGCAAAAAGTTGTTATTAAAGCAGATCCTCAATATTCCAGCAAAAACATTATGATATTTGTGGATAAAGATCTTATTTTTACGGGAAGTCTAAGTCGTGAAGGTGAAATATCTCTCTCGTTATCAAATAAGGAGGGTAAGAGGATTCTAAAAGAATTTAATAAAAATAAAGAAATTTATGCTAAAATCAAATAGCTTAGATTTTAATAAATATAATCAGTAGATTTTATTACTTTCTTTTTTTTTTTAAATATCTTTATTTTAATAGTTTTGTAGAAACTAACTATTAAAGAATTTAATGAGTTGATTATCTAAAAAATCAAGGTGACTCTTATGTTATCAATGAAAACACGTTTAGTCTTGAGTAAATATATATTTCGAAAATTAAATGTTGATAATCCTCCAACCTTATCAGAATTAGGTAAAAAGATAAAATTAGAACTAATTTCTGAAGATTCACAACAAAATTGGATTAATAGAATCCCACTTTTAGAAATTGACCGTATTCGAAGAAAAATTCATAATCACAATTATTCAGATAAATTATCGGATCATATTCAAAATTTAGTAAAAATTGTTGCTGTTTTAATAAATTCTAATGAAAGTTATAAAATAAACTATAATCCTCTTAATATAAGAGAATTAGTAGAAGAATTAGTGGCAAATAATATTACATTAGGCATGACTCAGTTATCTTTAGAGGTACTTATACCATTAATTTTTGATTATTTAAAGAAACATTTCATAGATTTTAAGTTGGAGAGAAATACAAAACAAAATTTAATAGATGATGGTAAGAGAAAAGAATGTGCCAGATGTCATAAAATAAAACCGTATAATAAATTTCCTAAATTTGGACGTAAAAAGAGAATTATGTATGTTTGTATAAAGTGTAAATCTGAATTAAATGCAATTTGGCAAAATAAAAAAAAATTAAAGGTGATGGAGGAATTATTCAGGACTAAAACCAAGCTAAAGTGTTATTTTTGTGGTATGGAATTATGGAATTTACCCGCATTAGAATTTGAACATATTGATCAAACTAAAAAAGAATTTTCTTGGAGAGATGTGAATTGTTTAGATTTTAAAGATATTATTGAAATCTTGAGGGCTGAAGATGTTAATTTAATATGTAGTAATTGTCATAAGATTCAACATGCTGATTTATTTTTTAAATTTAAGCATTTAATTCTCACTGAAGATTTATTCCAAAAGCCAGCTGAAGAAATTGATTATGTAATCAATGAAGAGATTAAAAATCAAAATTTATCTCATTTAAATAAAAATAAAATTAAATATATCATAAAAATTTGGATAAAAAAAAGATATTTAATTGAAAGACTGTATAAGGGTAAATGTGTTGGATGTGGTTTAGTAGATGTTAAGAATAATTTACCTGCTCTTCAATTCCATCATTTAGATTCAAAAAATAAAAATTTTGCATGGTCAAAAATCAAACATAAATATAATACAAAAGAGTTAGCTAAATTATTTAGAGAAGAAAATGTTATCTCTCTTTGCGCTAATTGCCATCATCTTATACATTCTAAGAGATTTTCCAATTTTGTTGATGAAATTTTTAATGGGAAATATAAAAATTATGCTATAAAAGCTAAAATTGAATACTATAGAAGAATAGACAATATTAAAGCCTACAACATAAACAACATAAAAGTTGAAGATCCTTTAAATGAAAAATTTAAAATTTTTTCTCGTATTGGTGTTTGGAAAAAATACCTTTTGTATATACAATTTATTTCATTAGAAAAAGGAATTGATGAAGTAAATAAACGGGATCTCGAATTATATTTAAATAATAATCATGTCACAATTTCTAAAAATTTGAAAGATTTAAAAGAGAAAGGATATATAAGTGTTGTAAAAAATCCAATAAATAAACCAATTAAGATGGGACAACCAATCAAATTTTATAAATTAACTGAAAAGGGAGAAGGTGAAATATTAAATATTATGGAAGAAATCTATGCCGATCCAGGTTATATAAAAGGCTCACTTCCATAAGTTATAATTTACAAAAGTTAAAAAAGAAGGTTGGAGTAGTCCATTCTTCTTCAGCCATCGATGCTATACAGAGGTTTATTGGAAGGATTGAGCTTGGAATGCTACCCTCTATAATTGATACCATAATTTTTATAGAAGGTGGCGATATTTCTTCAGTTTTAACCTTAAGAATGACTGTAAAGGTTCCTCACGGTTTTAGGGATAAAGATCTTGCCAGACCTGTCGTTGAGGTCAGAAATTTTGATAATGGTCAACTCGCTTGAGAAATTTACTCATTTGGACAAGATGTCGTAATAAATCCTATCAATCCCTTAAAGTCCAAGAGATTTACTAAAGATTTTGATGATTCTGAGGATTTTTACTTAGGGAAAAAAGGTAAAATTCAAAAACAAAGAATCGAACTTGATGTGATCGTAAAAAAAGAGAAAGTAATTATAAAAGCACATCCGGAATATGCAAGTCAAAATATAGAAATATTTGCCAACGATAAACAAATCTTTACTGGTTCATTAAGTAGAAATAGTGAAATAAATTTGTCGCTATCGAACAAAGAAGGAAGAAGAATCCTTAAGGAACTGGATAGAAATAAGGATATTTATGGAAAAATTAAATAAAAAATATTATATAATAAATAAAAAAAAACTTTAAAATTCAATTTAGGCTTTAATTGAAGCTAAATCTATACCCTTTGTTTCTTTAATGTATTTATAGATTAATGGGATATTAATAAATAACGGTAGAGAAAAGAGGATGAATGCCATTCCTAATCCTAAGTAAAACACTACGATACCTCCAAGGAGTAACCCGCTTGTAATACCAAGAGCAGAGATAAATCCTCTCAAACCACCGGCAGTTCCTCTTTTATCTGTTGGAACAATTTCTACTGTTACAATTCTTATACCACCAATAAGTCCCCACCATGCTGAATAAATAAGACCAAAGAATAACCAAGCAATAATACTTGTTCCCATCCCTGCCATAACTAAAGTTACAAGTATAATTACTAATATGGGATATAATATCGACCAGAAATAAAGAACAAACTTTCTACCAATTTTATCCCCGGTAATCCCGGAAGTAATATAGCCTGCTAAAATTAATGCGGCAGTTATTAAAACAAGAGTATTTACTTGTCCTTCACTTAATCCTCCTTGAGTTCTCATGTATTCTTGCCCAACTATACAGAAGAGATAACTAAGGCCATTTGTAAGTGCTAAAAATAAAATTACCATATATTCAGTTTTTCGAGATGATTTAAATAAGGATTTAACATTTTCTGTAAACGATGGTGCCTTTTCTTTCGCCTCTTTTTCTTTATGTTCTAAGTAGGTTGAAGTTTCTTTTAAAGAGAATAAAACTAGTATCGTGCATATAAACCCTAAGATTACTGCAAACCAAGATAAGCCCCGCCATGCTCCAACTGGAGATGTTTCAGTGATAAAGACACCTCGAAGGATAGAAGATAAAAAGACGCCAATAATCCCTCCAGATACTATAATATTAGCCCAAATTGCTCTTTTATCATCTGGACATTCTTCATTTATATAAATCATCCAAATATCAGAGCTGAAAAAAAGGTAGAGCAGAAACAGAAAGACGATAAACATAATAAAGCTAGTCGAAAGAATCATCATAAGAGATGCAAATGCCATTCCAAAACAAGTGAAAGCCAATATTTTTTTTCTTCCAATTCTATCAGCCATATACTGGTTAACAAATACAAAATACATCCCGATTGTCGCTATACCCGCACCAATGGAAAAAATTGCTTGAGCTGTATTTCGGTCCATATCTGCTAAAAATTCATCGATAATATTACTAGGAATGACCAAAGGGTAAGCTGTTGTGTAAGCATCGAGTATTTCAATTAGTATTAAAACAAATACTAAATATCGAAAATAAGCTTTTGACACTCTTAAAGAGCTACTAGAAGTTTCGGTCATAAGTAAGAATTTGATATATAAATATATAAATATAATCTTCTTTTCAAGAGAATTTTAAGAGAAAAATATTTATATAAACTGATAAAACTTAAAAAAATTGGAAAAAATGATAAAAGAAATTATGATTTTATTATTCCCTTGTTATATCAATTAATTCTTTTACTCTTTCCACGAGGGGAGGGAGAACATCTATAATATCATCAAAGAATCTTAAATCAGCAACCCTATCATATGGAGTCTCACCCCTATTGAGGATGATTAATTTAGCTCCTGATTTTTTAGCAATTCCGGGCATATTTGCAGCTGGAGTGACCACAAGGGAAGAACCAATAACAAAAAATACATCTGAGCGTTCCGATCTTCTAATCGACTCATATAATTCGTCCTCTGGTAACGGGTCTCCAAAATTAACAATGCTATTAATTATTCTCCCTCCACAATGGGGACAAGCAGGTTGATTTTCTCGAACTTTATCTGTCCTATATCCTTTTCCCCATTTATTTTTATCCCAACCCGCATCTTCGAACAACATTTTTGTATTACAACTTAAACATTTCAAATAATACATGTTGCCATGTAGCTCAGCCAAAATATCGAAGGGAATTCCTGATTTAGCATGAAGACCATCCACATTTTGAGAGATTAGATAATCTAATTTACCAATTTTCATTAATTCTACAATGGTATAATGAGCAATATTCGGTTTTACTTGATCCCATGGAGGAGATTTGGGGGGCGGAAGCCCTGCATCTCTTCGAGTCCATACCCCATCAGGTCCACGATAGTCAGGTAATCCACTATGCGTGGAAACTCCTGCTCCAGTGAATACTACAAGTCTCTCAGATTCAGCAATCCATTTTGCGGCTAAATTAATTTTTTCTTTTAAATCCATTTCCATATTACTTAAATAAAAAACCTATTTATAAAAAGATATTGCCAATGGTTCAAAATGCATATGTGAATAGCATAGATCTAATCAAAAAAAAAAAATTAATTAATATTCAGATAAATTCAACATGGAGGAGGCTAATTTCTATAACAAATTAATAAGTGAAATCAATCGATTGTTCGCAGTATAATTAAGTTTTAAAATTTATATCCTTTTTAGCAATTCTATTAGATTATTTAAATTATTTTGGAGGTTATAATCTCTTATCGCATCAATAGGATCGTCAATTAAATCCAAATATCGTGAATAGTGAGCGTCACTTCCGATGGCCACTGGAATCTTATTATCCTTTAATTTTTCAAAGAAAATTTCATTTTGTCGCGAATAAAATTGCGAATATCGAGTATTGAATTCGAAATATATATTATTTTGCTTTAGTAGTTGAATTAATCTATTAAGACCATTAAAAATAAAATATGAAGGATCTAAATGCGCTAATCCTATTAAAGGAAAATCTCCAGGAGATATCCTTCTTTTCCAATAGTCGATTAAATTTTTAATAAAAGCTAACCCTTCTAAAGTTTCCAAGTATTCAAATAGAATTATATCAAACTTAAAGGGATCAACAAGATTTTTAATATAGTGCTCAGAACTTCCCAAATCTATTTCTATTCCCTTAAAAAGTCGTAAGTTTTTCTTAGTTGTTTTTAAAAATTTTTGACAATCTGCAATCTCTTTTAAATATCTTTCAATTTTTTCGGAAGAATTTAAAGTAGGGATAATTCCGGATTTCCAAGAATCAGTAAAATGATCTGTTATTGCAAAGAAATCTAAATCCAATTTAATGGCTTTCATAACCATTTGTCTAATAGTATGTTTACCATCAGAGTAATTTGTATGACAATGAAGATTCATTCTTGGGATATTCATAATAAGAGAAAAAAAATTAAAATTTATTTCAATAAGAAATACAATTTAGAATTTCTTAAAAAATTAAGTTAAATCTTGCCGTGTTCTCTTAGATATTGAATGTAGTTCTTTTCTTTTTCTTCATGGATTCTACCTAGATTTAGTTTTTGCTTATTCCATTCTGGACCATCTAATGGATAGAAAAACATCACAATTGAACTGAACAACACAAAGGCAGCAGGAATTAAGGTAAATGCAATCATTATTCCTAATTTTGCATTAAATGATTGGGTTTGGATATTTTGCTGAAACCCAAAATAAGTAATTAGGGATAAAAAGATCCAGTTTCCGATAGAAACTGCAGGTTTTTCAATAACTGCATTCATCCCCGCATAACTTGTTTCTCTACGTTTACCTGTAATAGTTTCGTCGAAATCAATGATGTCTGCTGCTACTGCGGGTCTTAAAAGTATGATGGCAGAAAATCCGATTCCTAATAAAAGAAATGGAATTACGGCTGCTAATAAAGACCATCCCAATAAAAATAGAAGAACAGATATTGAGCCCGTGAATAGAAGACCAAAGATATATACTTTTTTTAATCCATATTTGCCTGCCAGTTTACTGAAAATGGGAGTAAATACAAAAACCATTAAAAAAACCAATAGTAATGGGATAATTGTCAAAAATCCACTTAAACCTAATACAAAATCAATATAATAAAAAATACCAGTTGTGAAAATTGTTTGAGCGAGAAGAAAGGAAAAATTACTAAATTCATACTTTAAAAATGGTTTATTTTTGAGGGTTTGTTTTATACCATCAATAAACCCTAATGATTCCTCAAGTTGAGTGTAAAGATTTTCTTTTAAGAAAAAACTACTCACGAAAATAATAACACTACATATAATCCCGATTAACACCATGGTAATTAAAAATAAAGGATTAATTTTTGCCGATTTGTCGCCCGTTAAAAGGTAAACAGGTAGGATAAAAGAGACAATAAATCCTAATGAAGTAAAAACGGCTCCATATGCCACAATTTGCGCCCGAACTTTTTGTGTAATACCCATTTCTGCGGGTAAAGAAAAATTAATAAGTCCAATTATCGTAAATATCGTATCAAATAATAATAGCACAATTAAAAGGTTTAAAAAAAGCCAGAAATCATTAGATAGATCAACCAATGGAAACCAACATAAAATAAATAATATTCCAAAAAAGGGGGCTCCAAAGCGAATATAGGGTATCCTTCTCCCATATTTTTCTGATTTTGTACGATCTTCTAAATAACCAAAGATTGGATCATTTATCGTATTCCATATAGCAAAAAGTAGCCATGCTATTCCAATTAATTGAGCGCTTAATCCTAATTTAACATTATAATAAAAAGTTATAGCTGAAAATGCTATTCCGGATAAAATCACAGAACTTCCAGTAAGAACACCATAAGCTAATTTTGATTTTTTAGGAACATATTCACTAAATTCATCATTAGAATCCATAGATTAACTCTAATTTAAATAATTAATTATAATTTTATTAGTTAAATCCTTAATTTAGCTGATAATACATATCTGATTAAAAAAATAATCAAATCAATTTAAATCTTCTATTGAGATATAGCATATAGGATCCGCTGATTGTGAGTAAAAATCCAAAAAAGATTAAGCTGGCAATATAAATAAATTCACTCGTTGCTTGATTGGTTTTGATTCCCATAAAATTTATCTGTTCAATAGAAATCAAATTCAGCTCAAATAGCATAATCAAATAATAGATAAAAATAGAACATACTATTTGTATGATTCCTATGAACTTATTAGCATTATAAATTAATTTTGATTCCATTTTATCTAATTCAATTATCTGGCCAACTCCAATATCAATGGCAACCCTTTCCTTATCAATTTTTTTAATCATAAAATATACAATCTCTCTTAAAGGCACAATGTCTAAAATGATTGTAAAAATGGTGAAAATACAAATCGCTATTAAGATTCGCAACAATACATACGTAAAAAAGAATTCAAAACCTTGCACATTTGAATGAATGATTCCCGCATTATTTAAAATCCAAATTAAACTTCCGATAACAATTACGCAAAGAACTTTCAATCCCGCCATAGTTATAATGATTGAGTAACGATCAGTTATGGTCAATGAATAATATAAAATAGCAATTAGAAACAGTATAGAACCTAAAATGATAGCTGTGGGTTCTAGTACAAATGCTAAAATTAAACAGGTTGTCCCCACAAAAATAGGCAAATATGGAAAAAAAGGAGCTTTAAAAGGGCGAGCTAAAGACTTTCGTTTACGTCTTAAATTAACTGCCGCAAAATTAACTGCGGCAAGTCCAATAAAATAAATGAGAGTTGTAATTTCTGCGGTGAAACCTATACTACCATAGATTACTGCTAAAAAAGTAATAATTATAGCGATTATGGTAGTGAACATTAACGCATAAGTAGGAACGGTTTTTTTCTTGTTTAATTTTGTTAATTTATTAGGAACATAATTATCTCGGGCAAGTGCTTGTAAAAGATTTGTAGCAGAACCTAATGCGGCATTCATTGCGATTAAAGTTGAAATCAGCATCGCAAAACCCATTAAATAAAAACCAACAGGGCCGAGTATATCAAATAGAATCTCTCCCAATAACACAGGGGAATTACTTGTAGTTTCTGATTGATTCCCTAAATTAATTAAAACCACAGATGTGATGGATAAATAAATAAACAACGTAAATAAAATAGCTAAAATATTAACTTTGGGGATGTTTTTTGATGGATTTTTCAAATCTACATTGAAATAAGCTAAATTTTGGGTAATAGATGTGAAAAATATAAACAAAAGCGCGAACATTTGTATGATTCCCAGAAAATTTATACTAGAATACAAATAATCTGGATTATAACCAGAAGAATTGGTAATTGGAGAGATAAAAATTCCAGAAATGATAAAAATAAAAAAAATGG
The DNA here is from genome assembly GCA_004524515.1 of Promethearchaeota archaeon. Next base: position 3,909 of record SDNV01000027.1, on the reverse strand, counting down.
CAATAAGTGTAATAGTTAAAATAATTAGAGTTCTAATGGCAAATCTTTGAGTTCTGAAAAATACAATACTTGTTAAAACTACTGCTAAAATTGCTACGGGAAGGGCAAAAGGTTCTAAAAAGGGAAAAAAGATAATAATTATAATTGTGAATACTTGAGCTGAAAAGGAACAGGTTGCAATATTTGCTATCCATAAAAATGTCCCGATGATAAATGCAGAAAAGCCTCCAATTCCTTCTTTGCTAAAATTATAAGCCCCACCAGATATAGGTAAACTGGTGGAAAGTTCAGAATAATTAAGTGCGGTTAAAAATATCAAGATCCCTCCAAGTATTAGGCTAATTAAAACCCCCGGTCCCGCCACTTGGATTCCAATACCCAAGAGAACGAATATAGATCCACCAATCCCGCAACCTACTCCATAGAGAATCCCCGCCGTTATTCCATATTTCTTTTTGGGTTTGGGTTCTTTTTCATTCAATGGTTATCTCAACATAAGAATGAAATTATAATTTGATTTATTAAGTCTTAACTAATTTAAAATTCTTGAAAATTTAAGATTTTTCCAAATGAAAAAACCCTGAAACAAAGGCAAAAGTAGCTGCGATTATCATCAGGATAAAAATTATGAAGTTATCAATATCTCTAACATTCATCAGATTTAAGATAAACAATAATCCTATTATGATAAAGAAAAATCCAGCGGCGATTAAAATTCCCCCAAAAAATTTAGATGCTCTATAAATAAAGGATAAAAATTCTAATCTATTTATCCTGCTCTCTTTATCTCTGATTTCTGACTCGGTTTTTTCCAATTCCGCCTTAAGATTCTGAAAAATTGCTCGCGAATCATTGATACTAGTTTCAATCACTTCTTTAGTTTTTACTAGTTTTTCATATTCAGGTTTAATATCATCAATTTTTTCGGTTAATGCTATTAATCTTTCTTCCCTCTCATTATATTCTGTAGTGGAAGTTTCAATAGCATTTTTTATATCACTCAATCTTTTTTCGCTAACTTCAATTAATTCTTCTTTTTTAGTTAATTGTTCATTTAATGTTTCCATTGAATCCGTTAATTCTTGTATTCTTGATTCTATCCCAATCATTTGTTGTTGCTTATCAGTTAATTGGACTTTGTATTTTTCTAATAGTTCTGTATATGTTTCTTTTTGTTTTTCCATTTCAGGAAAACCTTGATTATATTGCTCCAATAATTCCTCAATCTCTTTCAATCTTGTTTCTTTCTTATCAACTTGTTCATTTAATAACTTAAGCTCATCTTCCTTCGCTTGAATAAGATTATCGGTATGTTGGTATTCAATCTTATTTTTTTCTATAGACACCTTTAAGGTATCATTTTCAGTTCTCAGACTTTTTAACTTCTTCTCAAGCGCTTCCGCTTCTTCTCTTTGTTTCTCAAGTTTATTTTCTTTTTCCTCAATATCCTTATTTAATTTGGATATTTTTGTCCTCAATTCTTCTTGGGTTGACACCTTCTCTTTTATACCATCAGTGAGAACAATTAAATCAACTTGTCTATTTTCGTAGCTTTTAACTAACTGTTCATTATTTTTCAACAGTTCTCTATATTCTTCATCTAGCGTCTCTTTGCTTTCTTGAGTTATTTGTAGCTGTTCTTCTAAGGTCTTATTTTCCTCGACTTTTCGATTATACTCCTCTTCAAGTTCTGCAATTTTTTCTTCCAAGGCAGCTAAGTATTCCTTTTTATCCGCGGTTTTTTTTGTAATCATTTCAAACTGAGCTTGTGCTTCCTCGAGTTCCTTCCCTATTCTTTCAATTATCTTTTTATCTATTTCTTCTTCCTCAAAATCAATTTTTTTCTCTGCTTCTTTTTTTACTTCTTCAATAGTATTTTCAAAGGTTCTTAATGTCTTATCAATCTTATCTCTTGAATCCTTCGCCTTAGATAACAATTCTTTATCTACTTTATCAGTCTCCTTTTCGGCTTTACTATTCTTCTCTTTTTCCGCCTTATTCTCCTTCTCTTCTTCTTCAGTTGTCATTTTTTAGCTTTTATGAATCGTACTTTATAAATAAAATTGAGTTATATACAATTAGAATTTAGGATTTTAAAATTTAATTTTCATTTATATATGCTAATCCAATTTGGTTTTGGTTAAATACTTTTTTGATTAAATAAATATTCTTTAAATTGATCTTCATTTTAATGCAAACCAAATTTGAACGCACTAAATATATAAACTCTTTCATCCTTATAAATCCATATTTTTTTCCGTTCATTTTACGCCATTAAAAGATGTGTAAGGAATAACTTTATATAGGAAAATGGGTTATTACATCCCGAAGAATTTATCTTAACCCTAAAATGGGGTTATTGTTTCTTTTGACCGGATTGGGATATATCGCCAAGGCTTATATATTTGAATCGCGATTGAACAGAAACAATAATCCCTCCTATAAAACTCTAATTATTTCTTGGAATATTAGGTGATGAAATTCTTATCTTAATTACGAAAAAAAATAAAAATTTCTAATAAATTTTTTTTAGTTCTCTTTTATTAATCTTATCTGAATTAAAAGATTGAAAGTTCTGGGTCCAAAAGTTACTAAGACATAATAATTTTCGCGTCCACCAATTTCTAATTTTCTATTTAATATTGGAATTGTTAATTGTCTGCTCCCATAAGTTGAAGCCATTTCGTGGTCATAATGGTTAAAATCAGCTCGATTTTCTAGAGCTCTGACAGTGTGTAAAAATTGTGAACAATTTTTCATTGAACTTTCGGCAAACATATAATGCAAATCAAGATAATTACCATATTCATGTTCATTGGTTATTAAGGAGGTTGTGGTATGAAAGGATCTAATAAAAAATTCACCATTTTGAAGATTTGGAAATTTTTTTAGAGTTTCTTCCAGCAGATTATCTATCAATTTAGTTAAAAAGATCAGCTGAGTAATACTATAGCTCCTTAACTTTACTATATATGTAATATCAATTTCATTATTATTCTCAATAATATAATCTTTATTAATTTTTAAAATTGGGTTGTATCGACTAAGATAAGCCTCATTTAGAGAAGGAAATACAGGATAATTTAATCTAATGACATTTCTATGAGCCCAGGTTCTTAAGATACATTTTTGAGAGAAAGATAATTCTTCTGTAGCCTCTAAAAACCCTCTTACCATTTGTGAAATTTCTAATGTTGGAGTTGCACTTCCAATTAATAATCTATGCCAACAATTTTGAATAAATCCCTTTAAAGCGAAAACTTGTTTAAAACAATCCGTTGGGGTCATTCCACCGAATGTTCTGGGGTCAATTTCAATCCAAACGTTATTAAAGGATTTCAATAACTGATAATATAAATTAAAATCTCCAGAAATGTCCAAACCACTTAAAATAAAAACATTTTCAGAATAAAGGGAAAAAAATGATTTTAATTTAGTATAGGACGTCAATTCTGCTTTATTTTCTGGCATAAATTGATTTCCTACATCAATTTTAATAAAATACTGATTTTTATTGCAATATGATAATAATTCTTTTATATTGGTGTTCTTATCATCTGTTAAATCTAAGTTTGTATAAGATGGATAAAGAGCAGTCCCTGCAATCTTTATGTCTTTCTCAATTTTTCTTAAATCTGAAATAAAATCCTTATTATCGGAATTTTTAGAAAGATTATAAGATAACACGCCTCTAAAAATAGCAAGATTCTTTTTTACTACGTTTATTACATCTGAGTTAGTAATGCCATATTCTCTCCCCAAATCCATTGCCTGAACTAGCCCTATATCTATATTAGAACAATTTAATTCAACAAGTTCATCCTCTAGGCTAATTTTTCTATGATAAAAATATTCTCGCCCCTCTCGATTTTTTAGTTTTAAAAGATTTCGTAATTTTTCAGACTTTTC
>SDNV01000026.1 GCA_004524515.1 Promethearchaeota archaeon | reverse complement strand
TTATTTTTTATCTCTTTGTACAGAAATAAAATTTTTTTACAACAAACTGTTTATTTTTTAACATAAAAAAGAAATTTCTCAATCTGATTACTATTTTTTATCTTCCAAGTGATTAAATTAAATGCTACGATCGTTGGATCTAATAGAATTATTTAAATAAAAAATAAAAAATTGCATAAATTATTTTCCAATTAACAATTTCAATTAATTCTTTACAATAAAGAAAGCTCAAATTAGAATTTGCTATGAAAAATTACTATAAAAATTAAAGTTGAAGTTTAAAAAAAAAATTAATTATAGAGAATTTTTTATGGCTTAAATATCGTTTTGAGCCTGTTCAAGTTTAAATATTATAGATTCAGCTAGCTCTTGCGAAATCTTTCCTTTTTTTAATAAACAATTTACCTTATTCTTGGCTAGTATAATATCAACAAAAAATAAAAAAAATTGATTAAAAGTTTTCCCAATGAACTATTTCGCTCAAGGATTTTCGATCGGAAACGCTCTCCTTCTCTTTTGTAGAATATCCTAAAGGCGTAAGTCCCAAGACTCGGTACTCTTCTGGAACTCCAAGGATATCTTTCATTTTATTCTCATCAAAAAAGCCTATCCAACACGTTGCCAATCCTTCAGCGGTAGCAGCTAAAATTAAATGTTCAAAACAAATACCAAAATCTACACCATAATATTTTTCACCATTCACATTCATACCTGACCCCTTCTCTCTTATAATCCCCACTATAAACATAGGGGCTTCTGCAAATTTTCTTCTTTGTCCCACTGCCTTCCAAACTGCTTTTACATTTTCTGAATCCTGAACTATTATATAATGAACTCCTTGCATATTTGCCCATGTTGGAGCTAACCTCGCTGCATCCAGAATTCTTTCAATCTTTTCTTTTTCCGGCATATCAGGTTTATAAACACGGAAGCTTCTTCTTTTTTGAACTACTTCATAGAAGTCCATCTTAAATTCCTCTAAAATTTTGCTTTATTTTCTATATGGCTAAAATTTTTAATAATTTATAATTAGAATTACTAGGTAATTTAATAATATTATATTTTTACAATATAAAGTATAAAAAAGAGAATTTTTAAAATGCAAACAATTTACTTTCAAAACATTCCTGAAATGGATGAAATCGATGATTTTTTTAATACAATCGAGGACCTTCAATATCATCAAAAAATTATCACTAATGGTTTGGAAATGATGAAGGATATATCCGAGATTGAAGCAGTTTTCTTAATGGGATCTCTTGCTTTAGAAATTGGTGATATTTTCTCCGACATCGATTTTTACTTAATGTATAAAAAAGTTGATGATATTGAAAAAATCAAAAGCAAAATTTTTTCAAGAATTAATAAAGTGGGCTCAATAATTCATATTTTTAATTCGAATGCTAATCCTAAAGATATCATACTATATTTTAGACCCTATGTGAAACTTGAGTTGGCATTTAGAACATTTGAAACTATTAGTAATAAATGGAAAATTGCAAATTCCTCAAAATTATTGTTTGATCGAAATGGACTTGGTAAAGAAGCAATTAAAACAGCTAAAAAAATATCTTTTAATCTGAATAGGTATGAGAGAGAAATTAAAAATATAGCCATCGCTCTTCCGAGTTTTTGTTATAACATCGCAGGATATATGATACGAGGTGAATTTATTACTTCCATTGATTTTGTTGCATGGATTCGGAGAGTTTTAATGAGAATCAGCGGATTTTTATTAGGGATGTGGGATGAAGGCACCAGAAAAGCAGAAAAGAGATTTCCCGAGGAGTTGATTAATTATTATCATCTTTGCCGAGTAAAAGAATTGGACGAAATTTGGCAATGTTTAGAAGTCTTTCTTACCTGGTATTCAAATTGGTTAGTTCCCAAATTTGAAGAAAGGAAAATTCCCCATGCTTTGGCTGAAGTCGAATTGATAAGAAAAATTTTATCCAAATTGAGAAAAAAATATGATTTAAAAAAGCAAAATATCTCGATCTAGCATATCACATATAAATTTTAATGTTAAATATTGTCAATAAAAAAAAAAGCTTGAAATAAATTATGATTTGGTTCAGCGCGGATTTTCATCTATCCCATAAAAATATCATTAAATATTGTAATCGTCCATTTCAAGACATTGAGGAAATGAATCACACCATCTTAAAAAATCTAAAATCTAAGACAAAACCAAAGGACATTTTATACTACTTGGGAGATTTAACTTTTCGTGAAAATGTAGCTGTAGAATTTTTTGAGACGTTTAAGCATCTAGAGATTCATTATGTAATTGGAAATCATGATAATCAGAAAGTTTTAAAGATTGTAGAAGAGTATTGCATCTCCGTCTCACCCTTAAAAGATATTAGAATACAAGAGCAAGATATCACATTATGCCATTATGCGATGAGAGTTTGGAATAAAAGCCATTTTAACGCTTGGCAACTTTACGGTCATTCACATGCAGTTCTTGAACCTGTTGGAAAACAATACGATGTAGGTGTTGATAATAATCACTTTTTTCCTGTTTCTTTTGATGAGTTGATAAAAATTATGAATAATAGACCAGATAATTACAATTATATTCCTCCTGAGAAAAGAAATCGAGAACTAAAAGAATAAATTTAGTTTATAATTTCATAAACACAAATATTTTACTTTTTCTCAAAAACTATTGATTATGTATTATAGATGAGACTTATTTTAAAAATCCCAAAATAATTTAGGATCGCAAATATTTTTTATATCTTAAATTTTTTTTAAGAGTTTGTTCAAATTCTTTTTAAAGTAGGAAAAAAAAGTTTCATGTCTTTTTTGTATAACTAAAAATTGTACATTATTTGATCAAATACTTATTTAATTAATTAAAAAATTTGCAATTTTTTCAAGTTATGACAATAATATTTAAATACGTGACTGCCCATATTATACTCTAATATATTTAGAATGTAGTAGGTCTTATATATTTAGGATAAAGTGTATATAGAAAAATTTTTGATAATTTATAATTATTCGTGATGTCATATGGAACCTAATCGTCGAACATATTTAAGAAATAACAGAAATGATCTTTTTGAAGAGGAAGATTTACCTAAAAGTGATCCGGATTGTTGTGAGGAGCCTTCACTTCAATTAAGAGATGGGAATAGGGTTTGTTTAAACTGTGGAATGATTTTTCAGAAGGAATTTGTAGGAAACGAGAGACGAGCATATACGATCGAGGAAATTCAAAATAGAAAGAGGACTGAGCCGAGATGGCGAGATTTTGGACCAAGAACTATGCTACCCAATACAAAAACAGATTCTAAAGGAAAATCAATTGGAGCAAAAGAACAAGCTCTTTTTTCACGTTTATCTAAGATTCAAAATTCATTAATTTCAAGTATCGAAAGAAATTTCTGGGAGGCAAAACCCAAATTAAAGATGCTCTGTAGTAAGTTAAATATACCAGAATATATCTCCGATAGTGCGTGGAAAATCTATTCTGTAGTTGCTAAAAAGAAATTGACTATGGGTAGATCCATTAATGGATTCATAGCAGGTGCGTTATATGCTGCTATTCGAGTACATGATTTTCCTCGTTTACTTGATGAGGTATGCGAGGCATCTTTAACTCCAAGGAGAACGGTTCATAGATCCTTAGCAATGATCATACGAGAAGTTCTACCCGAACTGAATTTAAAATATCAACCAATTACCGCAGAACAACTTATATTTCGCTTTGGTAATGAATTAGAGCTTCCGATGAAAATCCAGAAAATTGCGATTGAAATGCTAAAACAAGCTTCTCAGAATGGACTAAAAAGAACGGGTAAAGATCCTAAAGGTTTAGCCGCTGCATGTATTTATATCGCTGCCAAAGATGGGGCAATTAGAAAAACCCAATCTGCGGTAGCGGATGTGGCAAAGATCACCGAAGTGACCTTGAGAAGTCGTGCTAAACAGATAAAGGGCAAATTAAAATAATTTTCCCATTTCGGAAGAACATAAAAAAGATATATTAAATTGGAAAAATTATATTGAAATTTGAATTAAAAAAACTTTTTTTTAAAAATCTTCATTATTTTTAGGTTGTTCTTTTGAGGTTTCTAAAGTCCAACTTAAACCCCCTCCAGATACGACTAAACCAATAATTAAGTAGCAGCAAACTACTGCGGTATAAAAAGTCCAACCGATAAGGAGGCTATAAGGACCGATGATAGAGGCATTATATTTCCATACAAAATATCCAAAAGTTATGGAATCTCCGTTAAGATTGACTTTACCTTGTTCTAGATAGGTTATATATCCCATTTTAATGTAAGAGAAGAGTAAGATCAGCACTCCGAGTACAAGGATATGTTTTGCCATTAAATTATATTCAATGTCATAAGATACAATTTTAATTAACAAAAACCCGAAAATTAGAAAGCAACAAATAGAGCAAATTAAGAATACAAATATATAAGGGCTGGTGGATGGAACTCTACCTGAACTAAAAAAGAGTTCTTGTATCGTATAGGTTTTTCCCTCAAATTTTACTTGAGTGTTGAGTATTAGCACTGTATTTATTAATTCAATTATAGAAAGCACGATGAATATTAAACCAAAGCTTTTAATCCACTTCCTTACCGCTTCATATTCCATTTTTTATCACATTTCCCATTAAAAATTGAGTTAATTTTGTATAATTATAATTTGAGTCTTAATTATAAAAAAAGCTTTTTATAAAATTAAGATAAAAAATTTTTATAGCCAAAAAAACAATAATTTATCAATTCATTTCTACTAAAAAATTATAGGGCTACTTTTTTATTGAAAAATCCTGAAAGGAAAAATAACGATATTTCAGAATGTAAGCATAAGAATGTAAAGCGAGAAGCTGGATTTATTGTATGCCAGGATTGTGGTATAGTATTAGATGAAAATATTGATATTGTTGATACTATTCCATTAGACGACCATTACAAAGAAAGTCAAATAGATTATGAAAGAAATATTAGAATCAGAGATTCAAAAGCTAAACAGGATCCCTTTATTAAACAACAATATGATCGTCTTCAAACGCTTGAAAAATGGTATCGCGATTATCAAGCAAGTTTTACGGAACAAAGAAAAACTATAGAATTTTTGAAAAGCTATGGAATTAATATTGATCAGGCTAAATATGAAGCTATAAAAAAGCGATATTTGCGATATAATCGGAAACATCGTACAAGTTATCAGAATATGGTCATAATTTTTCTTGGAATTGTATGGATGGAAATAAAAGATACTACTAATATCAGAATTGAACGTTTTATTGATATTTGTAATGAATTGGGGCATAAAATTAATAAGAAAATGCTAAATAACGCAATGTTAAAAATAAAAAAAACTGAGAAATTATGGAAAAAGCTCAAAACTAAAGGAGATATTGAAAAAGAAATAAAAAATAGAATAAAGATTCTGTTTGGAAAAGATTTAAACAACATTGCTTATGAGAGTGTAAAAAATAATATTCCGGATAAAAATGAATATAATAAACTAAAAATTGAGATGCAATTAATTGCCGATATACTTCTCAATAAGATCTCTTATAACCATTTAAAGAATTTGAATTATAAAGCTTTTACAGCCGGTTTAATCTATTATGTTGGACAATGTTTAGGAGAATATAGAAAGATTTTTACCCAATCCCTTATTGAAGGGGCAACAAAGTTTTCAAGTACCACAATCAGAAAGAAATTTCACATTTTAAAAGAAATTCTGGGAGATCCCGAGCAAAATAAGAGTTTTCAAATTCAATAATTCTTTTTCTTACTAAATTGTTTTATTATATCTAAAAACATAATAAAGAATTGATTCATTACATAATTATAATTTGATTAAGTCAAATCATATTAAAAATTTAAAATGTCACAACAATACTTCACCTCAAAAAGCTATTATCATCAATCTATAGAAGATTTAATCAAAGAATTTAATACTAATATCCATAATGGTCTAAAATCGGAAGAATTAGAGGATCGATATCTTAAATATGGTTATAATGAACTTCCAAAAATCAAAAAATCTTTATGGAAAATCTACTTAGCTCCCATTTTCAACTTTTTAATCGTGATTTTAATTATTACGGGAGCAATTATTATCGTTTTAGGGCAACCTGAATCCACTATAATAACATTTACCGTAGTTATTATTAATTCTGGAACTGCAATTGGACAACAATATCGTGCTCAAAAAGCATTGGAATCCTTACAAAAAATCGCTGCTTTAAGAACTACGGTTCTAAGAGATGGTTTTGAATTTGAAATACCCACAAGAGAACTAATACCGGGAGATATTGTTTTATTGGAACAAGGTGATAAGATCCCTGCTGATAGTAGAATTATTGAATATGTAAATTTAGCAATCGACGAGGCACCTTTAACTGGTGAATCTGAACCCGTTGTAAAGGATAATCGAGTGATTGAAAAAAATGATGTTCCTATTCAAGAACAACATAATATGTTATTTATGGGAACTTATATTCATACAGGTAGGGTAAAGGCAATGGTCACTGGAACAGGGAGTAGCACTGAGATCGGAAAAATCTCACATCAATTAAACGAAATGGGACGTATCGAAGATTTACCTCTGACAAAGAAATTAAATCGTTTAGGTTATATATTAGGAACGGTAGTTATCATCAATCTTATTATCTTAATTAGCTATAAATTTTCTATATTAATAGCAGAAAACAAGTTCATTGAGAAAGAGATAAGTCAGGCTCTTGTTGATTCGATCTTAAGAGCTATGAATGTGGTACCGATCAATTTACCCCTTTTAGCTACTTTAGTTCTAATAACCGGTGTACTCAATATGGCTCAGAGTGGGGTTATTATTAAGAATCTTTCCGCAATAGAGTCCCTTGGACGTGTTTCTGTAATTTGTTCAGATAAAACGGGAACTATTACTAAAAATGAGATGTCCGTGGAAAAATTTGAAATTAACAATGTGGAATATGAAGTTACAGGAGCAGGTTACGACGAACCAGGAGATATCACAAAAAATGGAAAGGTGATTGATTTACGCAACAATATTACCTTTCAAAAATTTATTGATTCTGTAGTTATCAATAATAATGCTAAGCTTGTCTATGAAGATGTCAAAGTTAAGGTTGGAGAAACTAAAGAAATGGCTATAAGAAAAGCAATTGGTTCTCCTACAGAAGCAGCATTGTTAGTGTTAGCAGAGAAAGCGGGTTTTATTTCCTATGATATTCAAAAAAAATATAATATCATGGTTGAATTTTCTTTTAGTTCAGAATTCAAAAGAATGACTGTAATTTGTAATTCGGTTGACAATGAAAAACAAATTTATGCTTTTGCGAAAGGTGCTCCCGAAAGAATCATTAATATTTCCTCTCAAATTGAAATTAATGGGAAAGTAAAAGTTTTTAATAAGAAATTAAAAAAAGAAATTATAAATAGAATCAATAGGCGTGCTAACCAAGGATATAGAACGTTAGCAATTGCTTACAGAATGCTTGTTGAAGTTGATAAACCAATTCGAGAAGAGATTGAAGAAGATTTAATTTATTTAGGTTTTGTATCAATTATGGATCCTCCCCGATTGGGAGTACGAGAAGCGGTAGAAGAAAGTCAAGCTGCTGGAATTAAAGTTATAATGGTTACCGGAGATCATCCCGCAACAGCAAAAACCATCGCTGCTCAAATGCGAATTTATAAAGAAGGAGATCTTGTGGTAGAAGGAAAAGATATTAATAATTTATCTGATACTGGTTTTAAAAATGTAACAGTTTTTGCCCGCGTAGCTCCCTCTGATAAAGAAATCATAGTAGAAAAATATCAGAGTGAAAATAAAATTGTAGCAATGACTGGAGATGGAATAAATGACTCTTTGGCTTTAAAAATGGCAAATGCAGGTGTGGCTATGGGCATTACTGGAACGGATGTTGCAAAAGAAACCGCAGATATGGTCATATCAGACGATAATTTTATATCAATAGAAGAGGGGGTAAAAATTGGAAGGGGCCTTTTTTCTAAGATTAGAACCATCATCTTCTTTTTCATTTGTTTGAACATCATGGAAGCTAGCGTATTTTTTAGTTACGAATTCCTACCATTCGTTTTATTCAGTTCAAATTGGCAGCATATCTATATCTTTGGAATTGTGCACTCCCTCCCCTCTTTAGCATTAGTCATCGATACACAACCTAAAGATATCATGAAAGAACCCCCCCGAAATGAAGAAGAATTGCTAAATAAATATATGTGGCTCATGTTGCTTATCCAAGCATTTTTGATGGGGATAGGGATAGTGTTAGCGATTGAATTAACACGAAATGGGATAATTCCATTAAATGGGTGGAATACAAATGATTTTTCTAAACTTAGCTATATACCTAAAGGTACCTCAAAGCAGGAGTTAATAGATATGAAAGCAAGAACCATGTTTATAACAACACTCTATATTATTGAATCTTTTTTCATATGGACGATTCGCAGACCGAATAAATCTTTAATTCAAAGTATAAAAGATGATGATTTTTCTTACATATTGCTTGTAATATGTTTAATTACCTTATCTTTACATATTTATGTGATTTGTAATTCATACGAGCTAAATAATACGATTAATAATCAATTGGGACTCAATTTTCAGATAAATTTTATGTTTCTCTCTGCAACAGATTGGTTAATTTGTATTTTACTTGCCTTACCCGGATTATTCGGTATTGAAGTATTTAAATATTTTGCCAGAAAAAAAGGGATAATTTTTTAAATCTGGAGTTTTTTTCATTACATTTTTTCCAAATGGAATAAATTAAAAACAATTATTATTATTGTCTATTTATAAAAAATTATACATTTGTAAATTTAATAAGTAATAAAATATCCTTATTGCCGATGACTGTCACGGAAACTGAGATCAGGGAAGAAAAATATTATGCTTTAGAATTAGAGGATATCTACCAGAAATTACAAAGTGATCCTAAAAGAGGACTCACGAAAGAACAAGCAGAAAGAAAATTATTAGAAGATGGCCCGAATGAAATTCCCAAAGTCTCTAAAGGTTTTATAAAGATTTATCTTGCACCTTTGTTCAACTGGTTGATAGTGATCTATCTAATTGGAGCCCTTATCTTATTTTTGGCATCAATTTTTGGCGAAGAGGGTAATTTGACATTTATTATTTTAACCTTAGGAATTGTTGGAATTAATTGTATGATCGCCATATTTCAGCAATTTCGAGCAACAAAAAAGTTGAAAGCATTACGAGAATTATCTGCACCAACAACCACTGTAATAAGAGAGGGGCAAAAAATAGATATTCCTACGAAGAATGTGGTAGTCGGAGATGTTTTAGTTCTAAGTCAAGGCGATAAAATTCCAGCTGATGGGAGGATTATTAAATCCGCAAATTTAGAGCTTAATGAGGCATCATTAACTGGAGAAAGTGAACCAGTTAAAAAACAAGAAGTTGGTACTGCTTTAAAAGAGAAAGAGGTCTCAATTGGCGATCGAAAAAATATGATCTTTTATGGTACATATATCACAACTGGAAATGGTACTGCCATTACCACTAGCACTGGACCAAATACTGAGATCGGTAAAATTTCTCAAGGATTAGAAGAGGCTGGGACCAGCGAAATTCCTATAAGAAAAAAGATGAATAATTTTGGAAAGTGGTTAGGATTAGCGGTATTTGCCTTTTGGTTTATTATCTTAATAATAATTTGGACAGCGAGCGATTTTCAAAATTTAGAAATCGTTAAAAGTTTGAATTCTGCGATGGATATAATGCCAATTAATATCCCGTTATTAACTACTATAGTTTTATTAACTGGTGTTCTTGCTATGGCGCGTCATGGTGTGATTATCCGAAATCTAGCATCGGTTGATAGTTTAGGGCGAGTTAGCGTCGTGTGTAGTGATAAAACGGGTACCCTGACTAAAAATCAAATGAGCGTTGAGTATGTATGGGTAGATGGTCAAACATTTAGAGTATCGGGCAGAGGGTATGATCCTGAAGGAGATATTTTCTTGATGGAAGATCCAAAAAACGTGGTAATCGTATCCCATATAAATGACTATTCACAATTGAAACAATTATTAATTTCTGGATTTTTAAACAATAATTCAGCCTTAGTTAAAAATGAAATCACTGTAGATGGAAGAATTATTTTCAACTGGAATGTGATTGGTTCTCCTACTGAAGGGGCTCTCATGGTTCTGTATCAAAAAGGTATGGGAGATTATATCCTTGAAGATTATAAACATGTTAGAGAATATCCCTTTGATTCTACTGTAAAAAGAATGTCCAAAGTGTATAGAAAAGATTCAATCTTTTATTCATTCACGAAAGGAGCGAGCGAAATTTTAATTCCGTTATGTACAAAAATATTAACGAGAGAGGGAATAAAAGAATTTACTGTGGAATACAAAAATAAAGTGGAACACAATGTCAATAGATTTGCTGAGCAAGGTTACCGTATCTTAAGCTTATGTTATAAAGAAATGCAACAGATGCCACCAAACTCTGAAAATGAAAGGGAAATCTGTGAATCGGAAATGATTTATATTGGTTTTGTTACGATATTAGATCCTCCTAGAGAAGGGGTTCGAGATTCAGTGGAACAATGTCATAAGGCGGGAGTTGATGTAATAATGATAACGGGAGATTCTCCCACTACCGCCAAGGCTATAGCTAAACAAATATCTATTATATCCAATGATGATGATGCTGTTATTGAGGGAAATGAAATTAAGAATATTAAAACTTTCTATGATTTTAATAAGATTAAAGTGTTTGCTCGTGTTTCTCCACAACATAAGCAAGAAATTATAGAGAAGTACCAAGAAGAAGGCAGAGTGGTGGCAATGACGGGGGACGGAGTAAATGATGCACTAGCCCTTAATATGGCAGATGCCGGTATCGCAATGGGGATTCAAGGGACTGATGTAGCAAAAGAAGCTTCTGATATGGTAATATCAGATGACTCATTTAATTCAATCGTTAAAGGCATACATCAAGGAAGAGGCATTTTCGCTAAAATTCGAGTCGTAGTATTCTTTTATATTTGTATAAATCTATTCGAAGGAATTGTTCAATTTTTATTAGCTGTAATTTTCAACTTACCCTATTTTTTGGATCCCGAATTTTACTGGCAATGGATATTTTTATCATTAACCCTTCATTCTCTTCCAGGACTGGTTTTAACATTCGATATCATCTCGAAAGATGTAATGGATGAGCGACCCAGAGATTCTGAAGAGATCCTTTCTAAAAATACAATTCTTTTGATGTTATGCTTTGGTGGATTACTTGCATTGAGTATGATCATTACATATTTTATAGTTATTACTGGATTTTATCCACTTTTCCCCGAAAATCATAATTTTGGTTCATTTAATGATGGTTATCTATATAGTTGGGAAACAAAGGAGTTAACATCAGGAGTTAATTTACATTCTGCCAAAGCTCTTACAATGCTAATGGTAACCTTATTCTTTTGTGAAAGCTTTCTGATCTTTCAAATAAGACGTCCCAATAAAAATTTAATCAAATCTTTTAAAGAAGACAGTAGTAAAACTATGTATATTGTCATTGGATTACTTTTTGGGTTATTTTTAGCATTAATGTATGTCCCCGGAGTTCAAGTATTTTTAGCATTAGGGGGAATCAATTTCATGTTCATGTATTTGACAGCTTTAGATTGGCTGGTGTGTTTCTTAATATCCTTGATTTGTATAGTTTCTTTTGAGATTATAAAATATATAGGTCGTAAAAAAGGCCTTGTGTTTTGAAAAAAATTTCCTTTTTTTTTCATATATTTTTAACCTCATCTTTATTTTTCAAAATCCTATATCAAAATACGAAACTTGAAACTTTGTGCGATCAGTTTATTGTATTCGAATAAAAACGAGAAATTATTGATTAATTTTGTCGGCGAGATAATATTTAGAATGGAAATATCAAGTGATTGAAATGGATCATTGTTATTAACTAATGCAATAGAAAATATCATTAAGAAGACAGTATAGGTTTGAGATCGTTTTCGTCGGGTGAAGATTAGGTTAAAAATATATGTTTTTTTTAATTTTTAAGCTAAACTATTTTTTAACATACGGATAAAAAGCTTAAAAGAAAGAAAAAGAAAAAAATTTAAAGAAATTAACTATTTTATTAAGGCAGCAGTACTTTTTAAGCGTTCCTCGGCTCCTTTAATCATATTGTTAACAATATCTTTAACGCTTTCTATAGTGTTTATAATACCAATACTTTGACCTAATAATACTGCTCCATCCTCAGTATTTCCCTCATAAATTAATCTATAAGCCCTAGCTTCCTTTAAAAACTCTTCAATCGTCGTCTGTTTTTCCATAGCCATCTTTTCTTCTTTTGATCCTACTTTAGGATGGGTTGCAGCATATGGATTTTTCCATAACCTTATGGGTCCAAAAGCACCAGTGGCTAATACGGTATCTTGAGCTTTTGCTGGAGGAACTATTTCTTTATATGTTTCATGAAATTCGCTTTCTTTTGACGCAATAAATCTAGAACCCATGGCGACAGCTCCAGCGCCCAAACTTAAAGCTGCGGCTAATGATCTGCCAGTTGCGAAACCTCCACACGCAACGACAGGCATGTCAGGATATTTTTCTAAAACTTGCTGCAATAAGACTAAAGTACTGACTTCTTCATAGGATTGATGACCTCCCCCTTCAGTACCTGTTATAACCATTCCGTCTATATTTGTAGCAACACACTTATCAGCAAGCCATAATGCTGGCGCAACATGAAAATGTTTAATATTTGAACTCTCTCTCAATTTTTGGAAAGACTTTGATTCGGGTAATGTTCTAGAAGATCCCGCACTAGTGACTGCATAAATGCATTGATCTTTTAATTTTGGATTACTCATAATAAATTTGGGAATCTCTTTACACAATACTGGCGCATCTATCTGTACCCTTGAAGTCCTGATATTAAATCCAAAGGGTTTATCCGTATATTCTATAACCTTTTCCATACTTCTCTTCATTGCTTTCAAAGTTGCTTCTCTATCTTGCCAGGTTTCTTTTTCAGGACGCTCAAAATCAGAAGCATGACTTATAACTCCAAGCCCTCCAGCTTCTGAAACCGCAATTGTTAAATCGGTGGTGTAGAACGGCCCCATCGGAGCAGCAATTATAGGATGCTTAATCCCGAGCATTTTGGTAATGTTTGTTTCAATAACCATTTTATATCACTTTTTTTTAATTTATCGTTTCTAATTAATATTGATTAATCATATTTAATTTAAATAATATTTATAGTTTAATCTATCATAATTAATGCTTTATGAAATTAATAAAATATTAGAACGAACCAAAAAATAGAGAAAAAAATTTTGAATATTATTTTTCTAATTCCTTAAAATACGGAATAATTTTATTTCGGAAAATCTCATAAACTTTGTTGACATCAGGTCCACGATTCATCAATGCTAAATGAGTAGCACCTGCATTTTTAAACTTTTCAATACTTGCAATGACATCATCAGTTGTTCCAATACAATTCAGATCTTCATTTATCGTCGCAGG
Source organism: Promethearchaeota archaeon (assembly GCA_004524515.1). Next base: position 11,935 of record SDNV01000026.1, on the reverse strand, counting down.
TAATTGATCCATACATTTAAGCAAATCAGCAGCTCCAGGAGCGTCTAAAAGGATGTTGTGAATTGTTAAATTTTCAGGTAAATTGATGTTTGGATAAGCTTGGTTAATTTTAGTTGGATTCACTAAATATGATGTTTTAAAAAAATCGCATCTCTCGACAGCTTTTTGGGGGTCATCGTCATCTATTGCTACGAAACAATCATAAACATAATCAATTTCAGAAGGATCTCGATTAACTTTTTTAGCACCCTCTACAACTTCCTTATAATTTTCTTTATAAGTCCAAGGAGTCTCTACGAAAGGATACCATCCATCACCTAATTCACCCGCTAATTTACGTGTTTTTGAACTATTAGCAGCAACATATATAGGAGGAGTCTTTTGAATTGGTTTAATTTGAATAAATGCGTTTTTCATACTACCCCAAAATTCACTCTTATAATTTATTCTTTTTTTTGTCCAAAACTTTCGTAAAAGTTTTATGTATTCTCTAAGCTTTGCATAAGATCTTTCTCTTTTAATTCCATATAAATCTATATTCATTGCTTCCCCTGCTCCAATCCCTATCATCGCTCTACCATTAGAGATCACATCTAATGTGGCAACCTTATGGGCCATTAATGCAGGATTAAACCTATGACAGTCCGATACTCCCGTACATAATTTGATTTTTTTACTTTCCATAGCGAGAGCGGTTAAAAAAGAAAATGCGTCATAGCAAGTTCCTGGTGAATTTAACATCGTTGTATGATCGGCATAAAAAACAGAAAAAAACCCACATTCTTCAGATTTCTTGGTTCCTTCTATCATATATTCCAGTCGAGGAGTAGGAACCGGAATACTAAAACTAAATCTCAACTTGTATTTAACACCCTTTTTTGAACATAATTCAAATTAGAATAATATAATTCATTCTTTTATTATTGGATTTTTTGATTTAAAACTATTAAACTTTTTTTAATAAATGAAAAGTTCTATTTTAAATGTTTTTAGAATAAATTAATTTTTAAAATATTTTGAATTCATATCAATATAACAGAATTATTACATATAATTTAAGAAGTGATAATATGAATAAACCGATTGTATCTGTTGTTAAATATGAAAAACCATTGGAATCAGTACGAAAAGCAGTTGAATTATCCAAATTATTTGATGACATCCCTACTAATGCAAAAATATTTATTAAACCAAATATTGTTTACTGGAACCGGCACAGTAATTTTCCAAAATGGGGAGTACTTACTACTTCTCGCCTAATTGAAGATGCTGTCATTCTTCTTAATGAACGGGGAATTAAAGATATCACTATAGGGGAGGGGATTGTAACTGAGGATCCTAAAGATGAACTCACTGCCGCGGATGCTTTTGAAAAACTTGGTTATAATATTCTTAAAAAAAGGTATGGTGTTAAAGTGATCAATACTTTTAGGAGACCATTTGAAAAGATTGATATGGGACTGGACTTTCAAGTTAATTTCAGTTCTGATGCACTTGCTGCCGATTATATATTGGATATTCCGGTTCTAAAAACCCATGCACAAGCTAAAGTTAGCATTAGTTTTAAAAATCTAAAGGGGTTAATTAGTATCCCTTCACGCAAGAAATTTCATAGCGCTGATCCTGTTCATGATTTAAGCTATAATGTAGCTCATTTGCCAGATAAAGTTCCGCCTTGTTTAACAATCATAGATGGAATCTATACTCTTGAACGTGGTCCTGCAATTGATGGAAAGGCACATAGAAGCAATATTTTAGTCGCTTCCAAGGATATTCTCTCTGCTGATTTCGTCGGGGCTAAATTATTAGGTTTTGTCCCATCGAAAATACCTCATTTAGCAATTGCTGCAAAGCAAAGAAATAGACCGACCGATTTATCTGATGTGGAAGTTGTGGGAGAAAAAATAGAAGATTTAGCTTCTCATCATGAATGGGATTTTATTTACAACGACGCGGGAGATTTACCTCTTCCTTTTCAGAAAATAGGAGTTCAAGGCCTTAAATATCACAAATATGATAACTCCATGTGTACATACTGTTCAGGGCTAAACGGGATTATACTACTAGCAATAAAATATTCATGGAAAGGCAAACCCTATGATAAGATCGAAATTCTGACTGGAAAAATGATGAAACCGACCGAAGGGAATAATAAAACAATTTTACTTGGTCAATGTCAATGTAATCTCAATAAGAATGACCCGTGCATAAAAGAATTGATTCCCATTCAAGGTTGTCCACCTGCAAGGGAAGATGTTGTGGAAGCACTTAAAAAAGCTGGTATAAATGTACAATCCGCATTATTTAAGAATTTAGATTCTGCTGTTGGATTTTTAATGGGTAAGTATAAAGGAAAGCCAGAATTCGAAGAGTCATTTTTCCAAGTTGAATAATTTTCTCTTAAAATCAAATATAATTTATTTTAAAATTTTCACCATATTCTCTTTTTTATAATGCATTAGTAGTCCATTTTTATAAAAAGAGTTAAAAAAAATCTATAATACTATTTAAATCCTTGACAAAAGGAATCAGCATTCTTTCCTAATACATCATGGTTATAACCCCCCTCTAATAAAGCATATCGCCGACCAACGCATAAATTTTCAGAATATTCTTTCATTAATCTGCCTAATTCTGTGTAATCTTCGGGATACAGTAGATGTCCCCAGTCCTCTATTCCTTGGTCAAAACCTGCAGATGCCACGAATATATCGATATCTTTTAAGTTTTGCATATATTGCTCCACTTCTTTTATATAGTTCGCACGCCCACTAGAGTTTGGATTTAAGATTTTAGCCATGAATCCATCTTTTCTATTTTTTAGGATATTTATGTTGCCATCTCCCGTATGGAGATCGAAGTCAAGAATAAAAGCTGATTTAATTTTTTTTTCTGAAAAAAGCTTTAATAAACTTATACTTATATTATTAAAGAAACAAAAACCCCAGCATGAATCTGCTGAAGCATGATGACCTGGAGGTCGAATGACAGCAAATGTAGGGTTGCTATTATACCCTTCTTCAGCAGCTAGTATTGCACCGCCGGCTGCCAAAGATGCTAATTCATATAATAATAAATCCCTTTTTATATATTCATAGTGCCTTTCTCCATGAGCTCTTAGAATATCCTCTTCCGTCGCAGGTTTTGGAGTAATGATTTCATAATCTTCTGGTTTAGTTTCAATAATATTCATTATACTTTCCAATCTGCCTGGAGAGGCGGCAGGGTCCATAGAATAATTTGACACATAAAATCTTTCGTGAAATACAATTTTCATGATAGATCTAACCTCTAACAATTAAATAAAATTTATGTTTCTTTTTGATTTTTACTTTAATTTTTTTCATTGTAATATCTCCAAAATCTTTTACCCCAATGAGAATTTTGATCATCCCATTCGTCACGCAAGATATACATTTTTTGGCGAAGTTTCATGATTTTATCTTTATATACGGGATTTGTAGCAAGATTGGATAATTCTAATGGATCATTTTTTAAGTCAAATAATTGAGTCATTGAATGATTCCGCTTTACGACATACTCAATTAGTTTATATTTTTTATCTTTAATGGCCCGTTGATTATTAAAATAAGCAAAATATAAATAATCTCGTATCTTCTCATCATGATTATGCATGGCTTTAGTTAAACTACTTCCCTCAACTGATTTTGGAATTTCAATTCCAATTAAGTCACATATCGTAGGAAAAATATCGAATAAATATACATTAGCATCACTTTGAGCATTTTTTGGAATTCCTGGCCCGCAAAAAATAAGTGGTATGCGAATACTATGATCATAACAATTCTGCTTACCAAAAAGACCATGAGATCCTAACGCAAGTCCATTATCAGATGAAAATATAATAATTGTATTATCTAAATAGCCTTTTTCTTCTAAAGCATTAAGAATTCGACCTAAATGAGCATCAAGATGAGTAATCATAGCATAATATTCTGCTAAATGACGGCGGGTTTCTTCTTCTGTACGCGGAAATGCAGTCAATAGTTCATCTCGTACATTTAAAGCCCCATTATTGAATGGATGATTTTCTAAAAAATTCTCGGGCAATTTAATTTTTTCAGGATTATACATATCTAAATATTTTTTCGGCATTGTTCGCGGATCATGCGGCGCAAGATAGGAGATATACATATAGAAAGATTTATCATCCTCATAATTATTGATAAAATCTATTGAAGCATCGGAGACTAATTCACTAGAATGTTTTCCAGCGTGAATATGGTCACAATTTCGCTTACGAGTTTCGTTCGAATAAAAAAAGTTATCTGTGATTAGGCAAATATTATCATATTTTCCACTGGGATCATAATTAAAAGCAGGAACATTCCAATGATCTGTCATTCCTCCAAAGAAAATTTCCGCTCCATCACTAAAGCTACGATTAAACGATTCTTTCCCATTGTGCCATTTTCCTGTTCCAAAAGTTCGATAACCCTTTTCTCGTAGCACTTGACCTATAGTAGTATGTTCTTTAGGAATTTGTTCTCCTGCACCCTGAATATGAAATAAAGTACGTCCAGTATTAAGCATTGCTCGGCTTGGCATGCAAATCGCTATTGAAGTTCCACAAGGAATATGTGCATTAGTAAAAGTTATACCTCGCCTCACTAATTTATCCATATTCGGAGTGCTAATCTCCTTATTACCAAGTACATTAATAGTATTAAATCGTTGGTCATCAGTAAATAAGAATAAAATATTAGGCTTTCTTTCCATTAATGAATACCTTACGTTTTGATTTTGAATTATTATAATTCATATTATAAATGATATATGATTTTCAAGTTCTATCGATTTCAAATTAAAGTTGATTATTAATAAATCAAATTAATTAATATTATTCCTTGAAATCTTTAATGATATTCACTTTTTTATCCAAATTGATGGTGATGGCCATTAATTTGGTCTCTTCACTCTCCTCGTAGTCAGGATCAAACATAACATAATAAAATATTTTATTTTCCATGTCGTATCCAATTTCCATTTCACCACATTCAGAGGGCAAAGAGTTTTTTAAATCTTCACTAGCATTCTCTAAAAGTATTGAATAAATAGAATCTTCAATCTTTCTTTGTTCCTTTCTAACCTCTTTTATTGCTGAGAATTCAAATTTGCCGAATGATTCTTCGACTTTTTTGTTTAATTCTTGCCAACGTTCAAATGAGTTTTTTAAATTTTTTTCCATAACTCTTTGTTTCTTTCATTTAACTTAATATTATTCATTTATTTAAAAATAACTTAATTAGATATTGAATCTCTAATTCTGTTTATAATAGAAGTAAATAAATGAATCTTGAAAATCCAGAATTAATTTAATTATTAAGTTTTTCTATTAACGATATTAGGTCAATCGTTTAATATAAACATAATAAGAGCCAATAGGATCATCATTCACACCACTTAAATAAGTTTCTAAACAGGTGATGCCCGATTTTAATTTAACTGTAAACTTAATTCCTTTCATCTTAGGGTCAATATCGCATGATTGCTCTTCTTTACCTATTTTAATTCGTGCTTTTTTAAGAGCAAGAGCATTACCACCTTGATAACTAGTGAATTTTTTACATAAAGAGTTGCTAGACCAACCAGTTAGTTTACCTGGAATTTCATCCGTTATCGCTCGATCTTCTTCTTTTGGCCAGCGCCTTAATTCCAATTCATAGTTACCCTCCTCCGATATTTCAATTATCCAATACCCATTACATTTAATGCCTTGTCGAATTAATCCTTGATGCCACGCGCAAAACTTTCCATGCCAGTCATGAGTTGTTAATCTTGATATTTTTTCATGTTCAGTTCCTACAATAATTGGACATTCCTTATCAAAAGTGGCTGAGACTATTTCCCACCATTTCTCATAATGATTCCGTAAATTTTGAACCACATCAGGATGATCTTTTGCTATATCTTTTCTTTGTCCAGGATCAGCAATTATGTCATAAAGTTCTTCACCATTTATTAAACGCCAGCGATTTGTCATGGTAGAACTCTTTCGCCATTTAATAGGATATTCAACTCGTTGAGAATCTGTGACAATTACACGATCAGACCAATTTTCATTTTTATTTAATAAAAGGGGAACAAGGCTAATACCACTAAACTTAAGATGTGTGGGTACTTTAATAGAGCAAAGTTCTATCAATGTAGGCAAAATATCGATATGAGCAGTAAGGTGATCAACATCCCTGCCTTTCGTAAATCCTCCATCTGGCCAAAAAATGAAAAATGGTACGCGATGTCCCCCTTCATACTCCCAGCCTTTCATTCCACGCATTCCCGCATTGTATCCATCAATAACAAATCCTTGACTATTCACACGACACCCTGCAGAAGTACCATTATCTGTCATCCAAATAAGGATTGTATTATTCTCAATCCCTAAATTTTTAAGTTTAAGCCTGAGCTTGGCCATATTATCATCAATATTAGTAATCATACCATAGAAGTTTGCCCTATATTTGGGAACCTTCCCTCGATATGGAGTGCTATATGAATCGGCTATGTTATAAGGAGCATGTGGGGCGTTTGTTGATATATAGCAAAAAAAAGGATTGTTCTTGTTATTTTCAATAAACTTCAGAGCTTCATCGAACCAGACATCCGTACAATATCCTTGGAATGAAATTTCCTTACCATTTAGAAAATATGTGTCATCAAAGTAGTCATTTCCCCAGTAATCCGGTGTCTGACTAACTCCTCCTCCCCCGTGGTAGAGTGCGACTTCAAAACCTCTGTCATGAGGTCTGAAAGGATAATTATCCCCTAAATGCCATTTTCCGAAGAGTGCAGTCTTATAACCGTTTGCTTTGAATAAATCGGCCATAGTTACTTCGTTCGCACGGAGTAAAGAACGTCCCAGAATTGTATGCCAGACACCAGTGCAGTTACAATACCGTCCAGTTAAAAGACCTGCCCGAGCAGGTGCACAAGTGGGTCCCACATGGAAATTAGTAAGACGTATGCTTTCATTATAAAGCTTATCAATATTTGGAGTATTGATTATATTATTGCCATGACAACCTAATTCACCATAACCTTGATCATCTGTTATGACTAAAACCACATTGGGTAACCCGTGAAATCTTTCAGATGTATCTATAGTAGGAATATTATTTTTTGAAATCTTCAAAAAAACTCACATTTTTGTTTGAATCTATTGTAATTAGCCAATGAATTTATTTCTATCTAATTTTTTTCTTCTTAAAGTAGAATTAAAATTTTAGAATCTCAATCTCAAAATGGTCTTTTAATTTGGTTAAAATTAGGTTGATATGTTCAAAATCTCTTGTTTCAAGTTCAATAATAACTTCTGTCATTTTATATTCCAGTTCTAAGCGCTCTCTATCATGAGTAATTGAAATAATATTGCCTTTTTCTTCAGCAATTATTTTTAATACATTCAATAATGCTCCTGGAATATCAGGTAGCTTAGTTTTAAACTTTACTAATCGTCCTCCTTTTATCAATCCCTTAGTAATGATTCGGTTTAATAAATTTGGGGTTAAATTGCCTCCCGATATGATTACAACTATATTTTTGTTTTGAAGTTCAATTTTTTTATGAATCACTGCTGCTAAGGCTGCTGCTCCAGCTCCTTCAACAAATAATTTTGCTCTTTCTAATAATAGTAAAATGGTATTTGCGACCTCTTCATCAGATACCAGAACGATATCCTCGACATTTTTCTTAATCATTTTATACGTAATATCTCCAGGTTGTTTAACTGCAATTCCATCACATATTGTTTCTTTCAGTTCCATGGTAGAAATTTTATTTTTCATAAAGGATTCTTTCATGGAGGGAGCATTTTTAGATTGAACTCCAATAATCTTAATTGACTTATTTTTTTGTTTACAATATGAACTAATGCCACTTATTAAACCACCTCCTCCAATTGGGCAAAATATATAATCAATATCAGATAATTGCTCTAATATTTCAAGACCAATAGTTGCTTGTCCTTTAATTACGTCTCTATCATTAAAAGCAGGAATAAATACAAAATTATCTTTTTCTCTAATTTCAAGAGCTTTTTGATAGGCCTCATCATATGTCCTGCCATATTCTATTACCTGACCTTTGGGGTTATAATTTTTAATAGCTTCGATTTTAACAATAGGAGCCCCCTCTGGTACCACAATGGTCGATTTAATGTTAAAAAGCTTAGCAGCCAAAGCCACTGCTTGACCATGATTCCCAGCAGAAGCAGTAATAACACCCGCATTTTTCTCTGGATCAGTTAATCGTGAGACTTTGTTATAAGCACCTCTAATTTTAAAGGATCCCGTTCTTTGAAAATTTTCTAATTTGAGATATATATTATTATTAGAAATAACGGAAAAAGTATGGTTTAATTCTAAGGGAGTATAATGCACTAAATCCGAAAACGATTCTCTGATTCGCTTTATTTCATTTATATAATCTTGATTTGACATATTTTTCTAGTTGATTAAAATATAATATAAAAGAATTAGGAAATCAAATTAAAATTGAAATGGTTTTGCCAAGATAGCCTTTACCCTAAGATTTTTAAATTCACTAGTTGGTGCGGGTTTTATTAGGCAAACCGTGTCAGCCCCTTTTCCTGTACCGGCTATGCAGATTATATCGCGATTGAGGTCAGGAATTAAACCCGCATCACATACGGTACTTGCTATTTCAATACACACTTTAACACCTTGACTAAAATGAAATCCTAGCATTTTGGCCAACAAGTCTACGAAGATCCACGCTTCTTTTTTGAGTCTAATTCCTCTTTCAATTCCGCTCATCGCATGTGTACCACAGTGAATTTTAAGTCCTCTCCGTTTCAATTCATCCATTTTTTCCTCGGGAAATTCTTGTCTTACGTCAGAATTAACGAAATAATAGGAATGCGTTATTACAACTATATTGTAATCATTTGGGTTAAATAAATTCAAGATTTTCTCAGCATTACCTCCAGTTGTACTAGCAACTATTATATCCTTAATATTTAGTTTATCCGCATATTTTTTGGCAATTTCGAGAGCTTTCTCGGTATTTGTTGGTCCAGCTTTTTCAAAATAGGTTACTTCTAAATTTAAATCCGCCATTCATAATTCAACTCTTTAATTTAATTTTTAAAATCTTTAATTCTTAGATAAGTATTACATACAATTAAATTTTTAATTTTTATTATTTTTGGGGTTTCTTTTTGAGAGATATTAAGAAATATGATTTTATTTAGCAAAAATCGGACTCTACAAATCATAAATTCAATCTTATGTGATTTTTATTCAATAGTATTTTATTAAAAAAAATAAAGAATTTTTCAAGATTGATATGAGATGAGTTAAATGGTTAATCTCACGATAAAAGATCTGCGCCATGAACCAACCAGACTAGTTCTAGTTGTAATGGGGTTAACAGTATCATTACTCATGGTCCATATTGGTATGGGTATGATTACAGGTACTTTAGATGAATCTACCCGAGTGATTGATAATAGTGATTATGATGCGTATGTGCTACAAAAAAATCGTCCGAATATTATGATGGGAGGTATTATTCCGGATGATATTTATCATAAGGTAAAGAGTTTGGAATGTGTAGAAGACGTGGATAGATTCATTAGTGATTGGATTGATGTAAAATTTAAAGAAGAAGATACAGGTATTGATGTTATAGGAATCGAAAAAAATAATGAACATTTGCAACCTTGGGACATTATTGAAGGAAATATAGAGGATTTAAAAAAGAATAATACAATAATAGTTGATCAACTCATTAAAAAATTTATACCAGATCTTAAACTTGGAGATAAATTAACAGCAGGAGTATTCGATGATAAGATAAAGATTGTAGGATTCTGTCGCAATTTCCAAGCAACAGGTAATGCACGAGGTTGGGTAAATTTTGAAACTGCTAAGAGGCTCTTATATTTGGAAAATGAAAGCACATACTTGGCAATAACAATTAAAAAAGGGTTTTCGGTTAATGATTTAAAAGAAAAAATGGATGATTATGATAATGAGGTAAAGGTTTATTCTACTGAAGAAATGAGAGATAATGTGGCTCAGTTCATTTTAATAGATACGGGATTAGCGGGTACTATAGGAATTATCGCAATATTGGGATTTTTCGTAGCTATGATTGTACTTACAATTACTTTATATCAATCAGTCTCCGAAAAAATTCCTGAGCTAGTTTCTCTGAAAGCTTTAGGAGCAGATAAACGATATGTTGATCATATCTTAATTGGACAAACCTTCATAATCATATCAATAAGTTTTGCTATTGCTACTCTAATTGCAGTAATCTGCGCTCCCACTTTATCTCTTTTTTCAACATTATCAGTAACAGTTAATCCATTAATGGCATTATTCATATATAGTACATCTTTAGGCTTAGGAATTTTATGTTCATTATTCTCGATAAGAAAGGTCCATAGTATAGATCCAGGAATAATTTTTAGAGCATAAAATCCTATTTTTTAACACTTTTTTTAAAATTATTAAAAATTTTGCTTTATTTAATTTATAGTTCGAATCCAACCAGATTTTTTTAAAATTCTGAATATAGTATTAGTTTTTTTAAAAAAAAAAATCAAAATTGTTATAAAATTCAAAAATTGGACTCTAAAAATTTAATATTTCGCCTTAATTGTTCTTTATTTATGAATAAAATCTATTTACAAAAAATTGAATCAAAAAGGTGATAACTTAATTTGGTTAATCTCACCATAAAAGATTTAACTTATCATAAAGGTAAATTCATTCTCATTTTGCTTGGAATGACCATGGCAATTTTTTTAGTTCAATACAGTGCGGGAATGTGGAATGGTACTCTAACTAAATCTTCTGAAGTTATTGATAGATTTGGTTATGAAGCATGGATTAGAGAAGAAGATAGCGATATGATCTTAGGTGGTGGATTTGTAAATGAATCGGTTTATGATCAAGTAAAAACCATGGAAAATATAAAAGAGACAGAAAGACTAATTTTTACGGGAGCAGAAGCAGAGAATGAAGATTATACGTTATATTGTTTAATTGTTGGCTATGAACTTGACAGTGAAAAAATTGAACCTTGGGACGTATATGAAGGTACTATAGATGATTTGGAAAAAGAAAATGGTGTTATACTGGATGATTCTTTTAAAAAATTTTTTAAAGGATTAAAGATCGGTGATAAATTGAGAATTGGACGGATAGATATGGAAGTAGTGGGATTTTGTAAAAATGCTAGATTTATGTCTAATCCATATGCGTGGATGTCCATTGAAACAGCAAAAAAAGTTGCTCTTTGGGCAGGAAACTGGTGTACTACCATTGGAATTGATTTTAAACACGGATATTCTATTGATAAGTTTAAAGATGATATTGAAGAGTTAGTGGATCAAAATATAATTGAAGAAGTCAATGTAATAAGTACGGAAGAACTTAGAGATAATACTCATAGTTATATTGTAAATGAAGCGGGAATGGGTGGTAGTGTTTTAATATTAGTAATTATGGGTTATTTCGTCGCAATGATCATTATTTCTGTATCCACTTATCAAACAATTCAAGAAAAAATACCAGAATTTGGAACGCTTAAAGCACTTGGTGCTGAAAAAGGATATTTAAATCGAATGCTTTTAAGTCAAGTATTTATATATGCATCCTTGAGTTTTATATTTGGAACCATTTTAACTTATATAATAAGTATTTTAGCCTCACCCGTGTCAATAGTCCCAGTTATAATTCATATTCCTGCATCCATTATGTTATACGGATTGACAGTGCTCATATGTATAGGATGCTCTCTAATTTCAACTAGAAAAGTTCATAAGATAGACCCTGCGATAGTATTTAAGGGTTAATCATAACATCCTTGGTTTTAATTCATTATTAAAACATTAAATTTTTATTCTCTATTTTTTATATAAATCATGTTTTTTTTACTAAAT
>SDNV01000144.1 GCA_004524515.1 Promethearchaeota archaeon | reverse complement strand
TAAAATCCTCACAAGCATTACATGCAGGACGCATATAGTCATTGAGTTTATGAAAAGAAATATGTTGAGTTTTTTTCCCCGATCCCTTATCTTTTAAAGTTAGAATTAGGTCCTCTTTTATATTTATCTTCTCTATCTCTTCAAATTTTACCTTAAAGCTATTTTCAAATTTTTCTACTTGGTTCATGTCAAAAAAGAAGTTTTCATAACAAAAGAGGCCGAAGCAATACTCAATATTTTGTGAGGGCATGATCCCTAAATTTTGCATGCACCTTATTGTATATATTTGACAAGGTGTTCCTACCACTGCTAATTTCTTAAACTGATATTGTCGTAACTTGGGAAGAGAATTAATATAGGTTTGAAATTTCTGAATTTCCTCTAGTTGAGGAGTAATATCTAATTTTATACCCGATGCATTTATTAAATCTTGTTTATTTCGGGCGATCATTACCTCTCTTGAGAAAGGAGAAAGAGTTTTGGCGACAATTGCCCCATCAATCCATTCTTTCTCTAAAAGAAAATTTAGCAATGAATTTACCGCGCCTCCATCCGTTCCACATTGCAAAAAAACTTCATCTGTTGCTTGACAAGAGTAAAGATTATAGAAAAAACCCATTGGCATTGCAGAGAAATCTGAGAATTTATATGTTTTATTGATCTCTTCTTCGAGGATATGAGTTTGAGGACAAATCAAATAGCATAATCCACATTTTAAACATTTATCTTTATTTAAATAGGTAGGAGGGGAATAAGGAGTTTTAAACCCGATTACTTGATGTTCAATTGAGTTACAAAAACTCACACAGCCGCCACACTGCTGGCAAATTCCTTTTTGATGGACTTCCTTTATTAAATCTTTAAAAGTTTTCATAATTTAACTAAATAATAATATTAAATAAAAAAAAGGAGAGAATTATTTACCTTTTTTTCTTAAGTTTTATAAGATTTGGCGTTGTTTAAAATAGAAATAGGCAAATGCAAATAGTAAGAGCCCGGATATTAATAGATTCAGTAAAAATATTGCAGCAGGAACTCCTAAAAGTAGACCCCAGATTTGGGCTACTATTGATAAAGAAAGCCAGATAATTTCTACTTCGACCACAATTTTGACTTTTTCCCATTCTTTTTCCTTAAAACATAGGATTGAGCTTGTTGCCAATGCGAGAAAGGCTGCGCCGGTTATTCTAGAGAGAGCTGGATCTAAATAAGGCCATCCCAGTGTACGGACATATATTTCAGGCATAAAAAAAAGCTCGATTCCAAGTATTAGACCCACGATAAAATGAATAAGAAAGGTATATTTCATTCCTTTTATGATATCATCCATTTGTTAGACCCTCTTAAAGATTTATGAGTTTTTTTTATTTTTTATAGAAAATGTTTATCTTAATAATATATATATTTTGTCATCTCCTCCTAAAAAAGTTGATTTCAATCTTATCATTATAATTATAGAGATAATCATCCAAATTTTATAACTCCGAACGAATTCATGAAGGAATTAGATGAGGAGGATATAAATTAAAAAATAAAAATTAAAAAGCGATCAAGAAGTTTAACAAGTATGGAAGTAATTTTAGCGTTTTTTATGATCTTTTTAATTGGAATGTTGAGCCTAATAGGTCTCTTTATGATTTCAATAAAAGAAAAAACTTTGGATAATATTCTATTTATTCTTGTGGCATTTGCGACAGGGACAATACTAGCGACTGCATTATTTAATCTTATTCCCGAAGCTCTTCATCATCTTCATGAGTTAAATGCAAAAGGAGCGGGTCTTACTGAAGGACTTCTTTTTCTAGTGGTAATTATTGGTTTTGTGGTATTTTTTATTCTTGAACGATTTATATATTGGTTTCACGGACATGCCCATGAAAGAGAGAATCAATTTGTATGTTATGATGATAAAACTGAAAGTATGAATTTATCGATCGCAGAAGGCGGTAATATCAAAAATTTTGCTCTGCTTAATTTAGTGGGAGACGCCTTACATAATTTTTTGGACGGCATTGTAATTATGGTCGGATTTTTAAGTGGACTCTCGAATGGGATAATTATAACGCTTGCTGTCTTATTTCATGAATTACCTCAGGAGGTGGGTGATTATGGGATTCTTTTATATGGAGGATTCACAAAGAAAAAAGCTCTCCTTTTTAATTTGATCAGTGCTATGGTCGCTCTTCTCGGGGGATTATTTGCATATCTTTTATCTAACACTATTGAAGCGTTTAATTTCTTTTTCTTAGCATTTGCGGGAGGGGGATTTTTATATATTGCCAGTACAGAGTTGATGCCAGAGCTCCTTAAAGAGAAAGATTTGAAGAAATCAGTCATTCAAACTATCATCTTCTTGGGCGGCTTACTGTTAATAATTATATTGATATTTATTTTACCACATGAATAATAGGTTAAGTATGGAAACTATGGGAATTATTAATTAAAAATTCTTAGCTTAGCAAAATCAATTTTTTTATTTACTTTTTCTAAATATTATTAGATTTTTACAAAATCTTAAGGAAAAAATTAGATTAAATTAAAATTTTAAAAAAATTAAAAAGTTAAGAAAAGGTTAAATTTTGAAAATAACAGAGAAATCTGTTTATTCAAAAAATAAGTTACCAAAAACCTTATTACATTTGAATTATTTAAAATCTTAATGGTACGATTTGATTGTGGTACCAGATTTAGAATAAGGTTTTAATAATGGTAGAAGGAACAGTAAAATGGTTTAATAATAAGAAAGGCTATGGCTTTATCTCTCGAAATGATAATTCAGAGGATGTTTTTGTCCATTTTTCCGCTATTGAAGGAAAAGATGATGATTTCAAAGCAATCTATGAAGGAGATATTGTGAAGTTTGAAGTCGTTGAGGGAGAAAAAGGTCCTCAAGCAAATAGTGTGGTTGTGACTCAAAAGGGTCCACGAAAGAGTAATTTTGGCCGAAGATCTTTTTATTAATTAAATTAGGAAATACGATTTAAACACTTTTAAAAAAGGAATTTTTAGAATAATAAATGAGTTAACAAGTAAATCAGATTTTTGGCTTATTTTTTGTAGTTTTTATTATTTCTTACGATTCCAAATTTTTTTTTATATATTTGTTTTTAATTTCTCTGCGTTTTAGATTAGAATAGGGAATGAATAACATAAATTTATAATAAATTTCTATTATAATTTGATTAATCTTGTACATTAAAAATGGATTACTAGAGACAAAAATATGAAAAGAATGAAGAAAAAAGCTAAAGAAAAAAAGGAAGCAGAAGAGCAAAATAAAAATACTGAGAGTAAAAAAGTGAATAAATTAGAAATTATGCAGGTAATTGATAATTTAAAATCTCAGCAACAGTCAAGTATAGTGGAGGGTGAAAACGAGAAGGCTATGCAATATGCGAATCAAATTATAGAACATGCAATTCGCTATAATATGTCATATTATATAAAAGAACAAGAAGATTTTCTTAAAAATTTAGCAAAGAAAGAGCAAATTAAATTTTTTACTTCCGAAATTGAAAAAGAATGTCTTGTTTTAAATGAAGAATATGATCAGCTCTTAGAATCAAATGAAATTGAACGAGCTCACGAGAAAGTAGAAAACTTCAAGACCAAATACGCAGACAATCCTATATTCGATACCCTTCATTTTATAAATGCTCTTGTCGATAAAGATAGAAAAATTTGGATACAATATCTATCTACTCCTAAATAAATAAAAAAATTTTATTAATCTGAATTTTAAAATAATTCCTAATTTATACTAAATTGAACTTATCTTAAATTTGAATTTCAATTATTCTGATTTCCATTTATAAACAGATCTTCAAATAAATAAGAAATCCCAAATATATAATAACAACAAAAGATTGCTAAAGTAAATCTCATATTTTGTTCCTTTGCATCCTATGAATCAAAATATATTAATAAAGACCCATTTGGAGAAAAATTTTCTTGAAGATTTTAAGAGTTGGGTTAAAGATTTAGAAAAAATAGAATTTTCAACAGATGAAAAGACTAAATTACAATTAATAGTGAATTTACTTATTAAATTTATTTTTATACATACTTTAGATAATTTCTCAGTAATCGAAAATAACTTTATAGTCAATAAATGGGCAGAGGTTGAGCACAATTTACATAAAACAGATAAGTTCAGGATTATGTCCAAATTTTTAATAAGTATCAATGAATCGTTTTCTAATTTGTTTGCTTCGGAGTTTTTCAATAATTTTAATACCATAATTGACAATTTGAAACAAGATTCTAATAATTTAGAGTTGTTTTATCAAAATTTTAAAAGAATTTTGGGGATTGGATAAAAATTTGCTAAAGGAGAGAAAAGCGCAGGAATTATACATTACGATTTTGGGCGTTTTAACAATGATTTGCTTGGAAAAGCATATGAGTTTCATGTAATAGAGAGGAGAAGAGAAAAAGGTATTTATTATACACCTAAATTTATTACAAAGTTTATCGTTGAAAATACAGTAGGGACTCTGTTCGATAATGTTCTGAGGAATATTGAGGCTGCTCTTCAGGAGCAAGATTTAGAAAGAGTAAAGAAATTGATAAAAAGATTTTTCGAAATTAGAATTTTTGATCCTGCTTGTGGTTCGGGTAACTTTTTAACTATCGCATTAAAGGTAGCATGGAATAAATACAACAAGATAAATGAAATTATACCAAACACACTCGAAACATTCAGTAATATCAAAGATCATCAGAAACTCATTATTAAAATTTTATTACGACATATTTACGGGAATGATACGGATAAAAATGCCCTTGAAATCGCGAAATTAAATTTATGGCTAGAAATAATTAGCTTATCACCAGGAGATTTCCATTATGAAGTACTTACTTCTGAAAAAAACCAAATTTTTCCGAATTTAGATTTAAATTTAACGAATGGGAATTTTCTTAGTGATACGTTTATATCCAAATCCCAAAATGATTGTGGGTATGATGTAATCATTGGAAATCCGCCTTATGTTCCATGGAATACGATTGGAACTGAAAGAAAGTCTCTTGAATCTGGCCAATACGAAGGGTGTTATTATGAATGCAGACCCAATCATCCCGACTCGCAGCCCAATTTATATCTTTTCTTTTTGATTAAAGCAGTCAATTTGCTAAACAATAATGGAAAATTATCTTTTATTTTACCCCAAGAATGGTTGTTTCCTCGATATTCATTAGCCTTTAGAAATTATATTCTTAATTATACCGGTGATATTTATAATCTGAAATTCCCGCCAGATTATCGAGCTTTCAGAGATGAGAATATAACGGGTACTAATTCCCTCATCCTATTTTTAAATAAGGATCAGGGAACAAATTACTTTGAATATCAGTTAAATGAAATAGATGAAAAAACCATCCAAGATTTTTTAAGAAGCTATAAAATCGAACAGATCTGTAACTCTGAAATTAAGCATTTTAATAGAGATAAGAATTTCATTAAAAAAAGTAAATTAAATAATAAAAGATGGGAGGTTCAAAGTAAATTCTTCCAAACTTTAAGAAATAAACTAGATCATCCGATCTTTAAGAAATTAACGAATAAAGAATATTTCAGGGTTTTTGGGGGGTTTCAACCTCCAATTGAAATCTCTAAAAAATTTTGTATCAACGAAGCTCTGAGAGAAACTTTTCATCAGAAGGAAAAAGAATTTGTATACAGAGCGATATATAGAGCCTCTAGAATCCAAAGATATTATCTGGAGGAACGAGATGTGTTTTGGATTGTGTTAAATGACAAATTCGATAATATTAAAGTTCTAAGAGAAGCTTGCCCGCATATTTATAAAATTTTAGATTCACGTATAAAGAATAAAAAGAAAAAATGGTGGGAGTTTCCTAATGTGAGAAATCTAGAGTGGTTTTTAAAATCAGGTAATAAATTATTGATTGCGAGAACCTCAAATCATAATAGTTTTGCGCTGGATAGTCAAAATCACTTAATTAAGGGTACAAATTCGGCATTGATCTCGCTTAAATTGGATATAAAATATTGTTTAGGAATCCTAAATTCAAAATTGGCAGATTATTATTATCAGGAATATGGTTATTCCTATCACGGAGGAACCACCAAAAAGTATGAGCCACAGAAAGTAAAAAACTACATGATTCCTATTAAAATTGTACCGGAGGAAAAGCAAAAAATAATTTCTAATCTTGTAGATGAATTGAACGAGGTAATTTCAGATAAATTTAAGAATAAAAAAGGGATAATAATAAAAAATAGAGATAGGGATGAAAAAATTAGAGAAATCGACCAATTAATTGATATTCACGTTTTTAAATTATATGGGTTGAGTTTAGATGAAATAACCTACATTTTAGAGTATCTTAACACTCCTCAATCCATTCAAAAGGAAATTTTTACTCTTTATACTACTATATGAGGTAATTTAGGAATAAGTATTAATAAAAAATAAGTAAAACCTTGAAATATTTGAAAAAATTAAGATTTCACATGTTAGATTCAACAAAAAGAAAAATTCTTCAATTATCAAATGTGCTTGCTTTAATTATCACCTTGATTATTAATGGCCTCTCAGGTACAGGTATTTTCAATGGAAAATCGGTGGGAGAGATCTCAGACGCGTATCCCAACTTATTTACTCCCGCAGGATTAACCTTTAGCATTTGGAGTGTAATTTATGCCTTTCTTATAATTTTTGTTATCTACCAAGCAAGAGATGTGTTTAAGACCGAAAAACAGAATATTCCCTACATCGAGCAAAT
>SDNV01000143.1 GCA_004524515.1 Promethearchaeota archaeon | reverse complement strand
ATCATACTCAGTACCGTAAAAAGTAAAATTCCAACCTTCTGTAAAATTTATTGCTTGATAACCATTATCGGCACCTGAAAGGTAAGTTAAATTGGTTCCTGTTTCGTTTATCTCTATCCAAGAATATCCCGCATTATATGTGATACTATAGCCCCCTCCATTTTCAGAAGAAGTTTTTATCTCTTTTGAGGGCATCGTTACTTGTGTTTTAGATGAACTAAAATTCTCATTAATATTTTGCGGAGTAATTATTAAAAATAGAAATGGTAATACTAATACAGATAAAATTATGAACGTCTTTTTAATGGATATCACATTAGTTTATTATTTCAATTTAATTTTAAAATCCTACTTTAATAAAACAAATACAATATATTTCTCTTAAGAATTTTTATTATATTCAACCCCATGCAAATTATGGTGAGAAATGTGCTCATCTTCATGTATTTTTTTTACTTCGGGAAAACTTATCACAATTTGTTTGACTAAATTTCTGAATTCGAATAGGTTATCATAATCATGTATACTAACTTCGTTCATTTCTCTCCATTTAAAATTGTTATTTATTTCTTATTTAAATGCATCTATAAAATATGTGAAAGATTAGTTCTTCATAATTCTATTTTAATCGAGAAATTTAATAAAAGTTTTAAACTGGAGGAATATTTTATAGATTTTATAGTTAAAATATCTTTAAATTAATTTATTTGAATAATCTTTTTTGTTCCGAATCTAGTTTTATAATATGAGAAAATTTTATTCAATATTTCCTAGTCTTGAAATAACACTTATTATTGAATGAGTTACAAAACAAAAAAATTTTAAAATTCTATTTCCTAAAAAAAATCTCAATATATATATTGATTGAAGTTCTATAAGAGGCAAATAAATTAATCTTAATTAAGATATGCTAGAAGTCTCAATACAGATAAAATATTGAAGCTATTAAAAAGAAATTTTCCAAAAAAATCTTAGAATTAAGTATTTATAAAAGTCGCATGGGACGTATGTTTTAAAAAAGTACCATTTCGATATTCATCGAAAGCAATATTCAATTCCTTTTCAGAGTTCATAACAATAGGACCTCGCCATGCTACTGGTTCTCTTATAGGTTTTCCCGAAATTAGAAGAAATCGCACTGAATTATCAGCGGTGTTAATAAGTACCTCATCCCCATCTTTAAAAATAACTAAATTTTCATTTGATATTAGCTGTTCTTTTTTTTCATCAAAATAACCTTTTCCATCTATTATGTAAGTAAAAGCATTGTGCCCTTTTTTTATAGGATGTCTAAATTCTGTATTGGGCTTTATTGAAATATCTAAATATTCTGGTTCTGTAACTATATCTTGCACTGGTCCTTTATTTCCTTGAACCTCACCAGAGATGATTTTTATTTTTATTTTACCTTCCTTTAATTCAATTTCAGGGATTTGTTCTTTTTTAATATCTCGATATCTAGGATTCATCATTTTATGAGAAGCCGGAAGATTTGCCCACAACTGAAATCCCCAAAGTAGAGGTTTATTTTTATCATGTTTTGGTAGTTCTTGGTGGATAATACCATTCCCTGCTGTCATCCATTGAACATCACCCGACTCTATTATCCCACCATTCCCCAAGCTATCTCCATGCTCAATCTTTCCATGAAGCATATAGGTTATTGTTTCTATTCCTCGATGAGGGTGCCAAGGAAAACCAGCAATATAATCGTCAGGATTATCGGAATGAAAATCATCTAAAAGTAAAAAGGGATCCAATGAAGAATCTGCGTACCCGAATGCTCTTTTTAACCGGACACCTGCACCTTCAAGTGTAGGTCTACTTTTTAAGGTTAAACGTACTTTTCTCACTTCATTCATTTTTTATCACTTATGAATATTTTAATATAATTTGATTCGATTTATTTTTACGAGATTAAAGTAAATCGATAAAAATTTATAATTTAGGGTTATAAGCTATTAAAAAATATATAAAATGAGCTTTTTGAAATATAGCATTTGTTTAATAATTTTATAAAAATAAATTTCAAAGGGTTCTTAAATTTTTAATTCATTTAGCCAATGAGTTTCATTTTTAAGTCGTTCATACACCTCAATATCACCAAAATCTCCTCTAAAATCTTCTTTCGCCATCTCAATTACCCGCACTTTCCACTTTCTTTTCAATATACCAAGATTTATCGCATCTGGTAACTCAATTTCGCCTCTTTCTGTCGGTTTTAAAGATTTGAGTACATCAAAAATTTCCTGGGAGAAAATAAAAACACCAGCATTATTTAGATTTGAATGAGGTGTTTCTTTTTTTGGTTTCTCAAGTATATTTACACAATATTTTCCTTCGCATGTTATACTTCCACCTTTAGAAGGATCCTCAGTATAATTTGCTACAAGTACGAAATCATGATGCTCTTTTTTAAAAACTTTATAAATTTGGGTGTAAATTCTATTAGTTAGTAAAACATCGCCATAGGTTACAAAAAAATGAGAATTTCTTATGAAATTTTCACATAGCAACACTGCACCGCCTGTCCCGTTTAAATCTTTTTGCTCTACATAATCTAGTTTAATATTCCAATTTTCTCCGTTTCCAAAATGATTAATTATCTGTTCTTTTTTATATCCTACTACAAGAATTAGATCCCTGAGGTTTGCAGAGATCAAACCATTTATTATATACTCTAGTAAAGGCTTTCCGTGAATAGGTATCATAGATTTCTGGAGTTTATCTGTATAAGGTCTCAAACGCTTACCATACCCAGCGCAAAGGACAATAGCTTTCAATAGTTTTCAACTCCATCACTTGTTTTAATACTATAGGCATTTCCCCCGTTTTTCTCTATGATTTCTTTAAGAAGTAGTTCGTTGCCAGGTGATAGGGCAAACATTGTTCCTCCAAAACCAGATCCATTGATTTTTGCACCTAATGCTCCTCCCTCTAAACATTTCCTTATTAGTAGATCAATTTTAGGGGTGATTATTTCAATTTTCTCCTTTAATTGTTTCTCATGTAAATTCAGTAAATGACCTAATTTTCTATGAAAATTGATAGAATCATTAGAAGTTCTCACTTTTAAGGATGTGAAATTGTTTATCAGTTCCAGAGCCTGTTTTGTGAGGTCTCTATTGATAATATTTCCTATGATCTTTTTCTGGTATTTCATTTCTAAGTTGGGTAAAAAAGTATCGATTTCCTTTAGAGATGTCTTGAATTCGTTGAACTCAGGCATGATGCTTTGTAAAATTTCAAATGATTTTAAAGATAGTGTTTTAACCCTTCTTAAATCATCAACGGTTTGTTTTTTTTCTAATGAATCTCCCAATACAAAACCCTCTAATTTAAGTGGGAACTCGAGAACATAATCATTTTGTTTTTTAGGTTCTAAATAAATCACATTACCATGAATAGAAGTAAAAAAGTCCATCTTACCTCCTGCTTCTCCAAATTCCGCTACTTCTGTTAAATACCCCATATTAGCTAATTCATTTTTAGTAAAAGGGCATCCCAAGATAAAATTTAAAAAATAAAGCCAAGCCATCACAAGAGCAGAAGAGCTAGCAGCTCCAGCATTTATGGGAATCTCTCCAGTAATTTTAATGCTATACCCGTTCTTAAATTTAAGATTTTTTCGAATAAATTGGTTATACCCACTCCTTAAATAATCTCTTTTAGATAAATATTCAATTTCTCCTCCTTTTAATTGAATTTCCATGTGCTCATTGATATCTGGGAGAGAAATTTTAAATTTTTTTTCAGGGATTCTTTCCGCTTCTAAATAGATATATTTAGAGATAGCCATTGCAATTACCGGATAATTTAAATAATCCTGATGTTCCCCGAAAAGGCAAATTCTTCCGGGCGACTTTATTCGTATCATCGCTATGATATTATTTGGATATTACATTATTATTTTTTCACATTTTCATATTTAATACTGATTTTACTGCTCATGATTTTACTTTAGGTTTTTAAGGTTAAATTTAGACTGTTATTGAAATTATGATAAGGGATTTAGTAATCATTAAGGATGGTGTTCCATTACTTTCAAAGAACCTTTCGAATTATGAAAAGAGTGTCTTTGCTGAAGAGAACGATCTGATCATGCTGTCTGGTTTTTTTTCAGCATTGAATTCTTTTGGCAGTCAATTTAAGAATTTAGGATCAATTAGTGAATTAAAACTCTCAAATTCAAACCTAAAGTTATCCTTTCTTAATGATATGAATATCCAAAACATGGTGTATTTAGCGACATATGATGAGAATTCAGATAGTGTAGATGTTAAAAGGTTTTTAAATAACGTATCACACGATTTTACCACTAGATTTGGCGCAGATCAAATAAAAAAATGGGCGGGAAGAAGAGAAATATTTGAAAGTTTCGAAGAAATTGTCGATGAGTTGTTGGAAGAGGATGGAGAAGACCATAAAAATTATATTAACAATAATTATATCCAAAATTTAGATTCTGAACAAGAAGTTCCGCAAAAATATCCAAATTATTATGGATATATCCCTCGTTTTAAAATTTCTACAAAAATAAATCCAGAAAATTATTTAACAGGTGATTCCGCTCATCATGTTTTTAATAAAATTGATGGTATAAAGTCAATATCACAAATAGCAGAGGAATTGGATATGGAAAAGGAAAGAGTATATGCGATTTGTAAAAATTTAATTAAATTTGGGTTCATATCCCTGTCTTAAGACAAACAACTTAAAAATTTTATTGAGATTGTTTTTCTGTATACCATAACGTAATTGCTTTTACTTTGGATAGGTTTAAATTAAAAGACTATGTTATTACATAAATTAGGAATGAATTTTATTATTAGGGGTTAAGGTGTAATTCGTAATTACTATATCGATAGAAGCTAACTTCATGGAAAATATCATCGATAAATTAAAAGAAATAACAGGAATTAGATTTGAATACTATCAGAGAAAATTTCTTGAACGTAGAATCCATTTTAGGGTGAAAAATTTAGAAATTAACTCCTACAAAGAATATCTTGATTATCTTTCTGCTCATCCGAGCGAGAGTGCCTGTTTCCTTGACAAATTTACTATAAACTATACCTATTTCTTTAGAAATTACGAGATTTTTGAAAGATTTGAAGAATTTATACGACAATTTATTGTTGGACTTAAAAGACCAATCCGAATTTGGTCGGCCCCATGTGCTACAGGGGAGGAACCTTACTCAATCGCAATGCTGTTTGACAAACTTAAAAAAAAGATCATAAATTTCCCCGAATATGAGATAGTTGCTTCAGATATAGATAAAACAGCACTTGCTATTGCAAAAAATGGAGTGTATGGAGAATACTCAATCCACGAAATCCCGAAGAATTATGTAGAAACCTATTTTACTAAACGAGACACTCATCTAGGTCCTAAATTTACACTTACTGATGAAATAAGAAACAGAGTAGAATTTTTTGAAGAAGATATAATCAGGGGGCATAAAAAGAATACAAAATATGATGTAATTTTTTGCAGAAATCTCCTAATATATATCCAAAAAGAAGCTAAAGAAAAATTATTAAGAAATTTAGCGAACCATTTGGTGCATGGAGGACTTCTAATTTTAGGAAAAACAGAAATGTTAATGAATACCTTTAGTAGTTTTAAATCGATTGATACTAATAATCATTTTTACGTAAAACATCAGTTAAGTCCAGACATCGTGCTTAAAAAAGAAAAAGTCAAGAAGCAATTGGAATTGGATGAAAAAGTAAAACATGAGGAACCAGAAAAAAAAGGACAGTTAGTTAAGATAATGGATAAAAAAGGATTTAATATCACTCCGGAAACGAAAACGGTAAAAATAAAAACAGCCCGGGTAAAAAAACCCGTCCAAGGGGACAAAGAAGACACTATTCAATCAAGAGAAAAAAAATTGGACCAGCGTGAAGTGCAAACCATTCACCGCTTACACCAAATTGAGATAAAAGAGAATCAATTAAAAGAAAAAGAACAGCTACTAATTCAACGTGAGATACAATTAGAACAGAGGGAACTTCTAATCGGACTACGAGAAAAGCAATTAGAGCAAAAAATAGCAGAATTTGGAGAAAATGAAAAGAAAAAAATTTCAAATAAGCGGGGAGGCCCTAATAATAACCAAAAAGGACGAGGAAGAAAATCGGTAAATCCTAAACTAGTTGCCTCAGCATTACCTAATTCTGAAAATTCTGATCAGATCATCCATCCTAACATTAAAGGAGAATTAAATATACCGATTGGTCATTATGCCATAATTAATTCTCACAATGAAGGAAACCAATCCACTAAATTTTCCATTTATGGATTAACTTCCGGGATAGCATTGATTCTGGCAGATAAAGTCAATAAAGTGTATGCTATCTCCCATATTATTGAACCCAAATCAAAGTCTAAAAAAAATGGCTCTTCCTTACTCTTTCCTCATAGATATATAAATACTTCAGTGAGCTCATTGCTGGATAATACCTTGTATCATGGAGCAAATAAAGAGAATATTGAAGCTCTAGTAATTGGAGGTGCGAAAAATATTTATGAAAAAGACAATATTTCTCAAAAAAACATTGATGCTATTAAAAAGGAATTATTTTCAAAGCACATTATGATTGAGAAGGAATTTTTAGGGGGAATTAGTGAACTGTCATTACTTTATGACACGGTCACGAATAATCTATATGTGAAGAAAAAGTGGGAAGAGGAATTCAGAAAGGTTTATTCTAATTAAATCCACTTAATTTAGGTTATTTAT
>SDNV01000142.1 GCA_004524515.1 Promethearchaeota archaeon | reverse complement strand
CAGAAAAATTGAGCAAGTTAACAAATTCATTAAAAAAAAAATATTCTTAATCAAAAAATCAATAGAACTGTCTCTAAATATTCTCAAGTATTTCAAAAAAATATAGCAATTATGTCATGAGTTTCCATTTTTTTTGATTTTACTACATATCGTTCCGAATATTAAAATTAAGAATTAGTTCAAATATGATTAAATAGGTTTATAATTTAATTTAAAATATATTTTAATATAATTAGATACTCTTTTTACTAATATATTAAAATAACAATAAAAATACGTGGATAGAAAAATGTATCATTTAGACGGAACAGAATATTTAAATCAAAAATATTATCGGAAGACTCAGAGTGTATGTCCTGAATGTTTACAGAAAATTCCTGCGGAACTCATAGAAAAAGCCGGTGAAATTTGGATGGAAAAGACATGTCCCGATCACGGGTTCTTTAAAGATAAGATTTCAAGTAGTGCGAAATATTATAAATGGACGCATTACGGTACTGGTGACTGGAATTTTGAAAAAAATGGTGATGCTAACCCTCCTGATATTCCTTGTAGCGATCCAAGAGGGTGTCCCTATAATTGTGGATTGTGCACCGAACATTTATCGACCTGTTCATTGGCTTTAATTGATTTAACAAATAGATGTAATTTTAACTGTAACTTTTGCTTTGCCAACGTTCAGAAGGCAGGTTATTTAGTCGAGCCAACGATTGAAGAAATTGAGAAAATCATGGACCACTTCAGGAATAAACCGATACCAGCAGTGAGTATCATGTTTTCTGGTGGTGAACCAACGGTAAGGAAAGATTTTGCTGAAATATGTAAAATGGCAAAAGATAAGGGTTTTAAAGAGGTAATTGCTGCAACTAATGGGTATGGTTTCCAGAAAAAGAAGGGCGGTCTCGAATGGACTAAAAAAGTCTATGAAGCAGGATTAGATACTCTCTATTTACAATTTGACGGAGTTAATAATATAACTTACGAAAAAACACGTGGGATCAAGAATTTAATGGATTACAAAATGCGAGTTATTGAAAATTGTCGAAAGGTAGGGCTTTCATCAATTAATTTAGTTGCCACAATCGTAAACGGAGTAAATGATAAAGAAGTTGGAAACATTATCCAATTCTGTATTGATAATATTGATGTTGTAAGAGGCATCACTTTCCAACCAGTTTCTTTATGCGGTCGAATTGCGGCTGAAGAGCTTCAAGAATTGAGAATAACTAATGCTGATGTAATCAAAGAAATTGAAAAACAAACTAATGGTAAGATTAATATTGAAACCGCATGGTACCCTTTGACAGCTGTGGTAGAATTTGGACGAATTATTGCCTATTTAGCAGACGTTGATCCTATTGAATTTACCTGTCATCCTGACTGTGGTTTCGCAACCTATATGGTTATAGATCCTACCACAAACGAGATGGTTCCTATTACAGAATACCTTGATCCATTGGAGATCATAGATTTTTCTAATAAATTCTGGAAGAAAATTAAAAATAAGGAAGAAAAGCCAATAGAATTCTTCTCAAACTTTTTAGGGGATTTTGGTAAAACATTAGATAAAGGTTTAGAATTCCTAGATAAGACTCAATTAAAGGCAAGATTTCTATTAGGGATGCTCCAATATATTAATAAACCAGGCAAACTTATGGAAATGTTTAGTAGGGTTTTAATAAATGGAGATTGGGAGAGTATTAGCTCTTTCACTCATGGAACTTTATTAATTTCTAGTATGCATTTTCAAGATGCTTATAATATGGATATTGAAAGGACAAAGCGCTGTATTGTCCATTTTGGTGTGGCAATGCCCGATGGTTCAGTTCGCGAAATACCATTCTGTACAATGAATACTCTACACAGAGCCAACATTGAGAAGCAAATTGCTAAGAAATTGACCCAAAAAGTGAAAACTGAATTCGATACCACCACAGGCCAAGAAGCAATTGATATTGAACCAGATATTATGCATAATGGTGGAATCGAGAAGGATGAATTAGAAAAATAGGTGATAAATAGATGGTTGAAGAAGAATCAGATATAAAATTAAGAGAATTAGTTGAATTGAATACAACGGCAGCGAAAGAATATGAAGAAGCAATGTTAAATAGGGTAGAATATTTTGCCAAGAAGAACGCTGAAAAATCCATTTTTAACAATTTCATTCAAAATACTGTAATAAAAGGGCTAAGTACAATTTTAGACCTAAAAGTAAAAATTGATGAGTCTTTAGGCAAGGAAAACTTAAAAAAAGTCCATGATGTGCTTGACCAAGTTTTTTTATTTGGGCTTTAAAACATTTTTTATTATTTATTTATCATATGCTTTTTTTTTTATTACTCTTTTTTAATTTTTTTCAAACGAAAAACTTATGTATTAGAGAAAAACCTAAAAAAAAAATTAAAAATTATAGATGTTATTTGAGATTTTTTTAAGAATTAGTTTAATTCTATTTTTAACTTTCTTTAGACACTCGATCCCTTTTTTTTTGATGGAGCTCAGCCATTTCCTTTTTGATTTCCAAAACTCTACTTTTTGAGAGAGGATATAAGGTTATAGCTAATGCAAGAACTGCCGCAGCTATCATTGGAAAGACAACCATTAAAAGCCTAAGACCAAAAATCACGTCTACACCAGGATTTGGGGTGTATTCTTCCCAGCCAGTAGAGGAAAACACAAGAGAAATTGTTAAGATGGAAAAAATGCCCGTGATTCTCATAAAGAAATTTGTTGGTCCGAAAAAAGACCCTTCTCGACGAACCCCCGTTTTAAGTTCATCTTCATCAATAATATCTGCAATTAATAGGGTTGTAAAATATAATAATCCTCCAAATCCTATTCCGCTTATGGATACCACAAGAATAGCACTATTTAAATCTTTTATAAAAAATAAGGGAATTAAAGACAATAGTAAAATACAAACAGCTATGAAATATCCTTTTTTACTGCCTAACTTGAAACCAATTTTACTCCATATAACCATAGAAGCGATAGCAACTATCTGATTTAATCCCAAAAGAATGCCTGATGCTAATGTACTCTCTTCATTTAGTACAAATTTACTAAACTGTGGCATAATAGTGGCTTGTAACAGCTGGATATATTCAAATGCTACTAACATTATAGTATAGAGAACAAATGCCCGGTTCTTAAATGTATATTTCAGTCCTTCAAAATAACCAAATTCATGTTGACTGTCCAATTTAAATTCTTCTCTTTCTGTTATCCCCCATTTTAAAGATATCAAAAGGGTAATAGCCCCTATTATCGTAATAATAACTCCACTGATTAAATACCCTTCTCTAACAGAGATTTCTCCAATAAAAATGCTTGGGATTAAAAAAGCTCCAATTATCCCTATAACAGAAAAAATTTGCCTATAAATATTAACTTGAGCCCTATCTTCTTCTGTTGAATATAATTCAGGAAAAAGACAATCCAAAGGTACAGCAATCATTGTAAAAAAGGTGTCAAAAGCAAAGAGAATAATTAGAAGATAGAGAAAAATGAAGAAGGATGCTTGGAAAGGAACAATCCATACAATAATCATGATGATTAAAACAGGTACTATTCCGACCATGATAAAAGGTTTTCTACGACCCCAACGAGTACTGGTTCGGTCCGAAATATAACCAACTAAGGGATCATTTATGGCATTCCATAACGCCCAGATGATGTATGCTAACATAATATAATATACAGATAATCCTACAGCAGAAAAATAGAAAGAAAATACCCACACCACAAATACGCCTTGAATTAGCCATCCCGGCAAGAATGCAAGAGAGAATGCTGTTTTTTGTTTTGTGCCAAATATACTTTCACTCATTAATATCCCTAATTTAAACTTATATATTTATTAAATTTCTTATCTACTAAATACTTTATTTGTCTAATGACTAATTCCTAAAAAAATAGAGAAATATAGTTTAAAATGACTTTTAGAATTTTTAGGGGGCAACAAGAATTTTTATTTCTTTTGTTTCTGGATCGATACCACATTCAAATCCTTCTTCTACAATATCGTCAAGTGGAATAATCTTAGTTATAATTGGGTCAGGATCAATGAGTTTACGGGCTACTAAATCTATGGCAAACTCAAGATCTGTTCTAATACATCCCATAACACCTAGGATATGGTTTTGGTTTATCACATATTTAAGGAGATTAATTTCAAGGGGTTTATCCCAAAGTCCGATTTGTACGATGGTTCCTCCTTTGCGTACAACATCAAGAGCGGCATTTACTAATATAGGGGTGCCAGAGCATTCAAATACGAAATCTGCTCCTGAGACTCCTCTTTTATTCGCTCTTTTGATCTTCGATAATAAAAGTTTGCTTAATGCTACATCCGGCTCAAATCTTTTAGCAATTTCGAGGCGATAAGGATTTTTTTCAACTACAACAATAGTACTAGCTCCCGCAATTTTACAACACTGAAACATAAACTGTCCTATTGTCCCTAAACCCAGTACAACAGCTGAATTACCTGCGATAAAATTAGCTTCTCTTAAAGCCATTAAACCTGTACCTATTTGGTCAAAAACTGTTCCATGTTTAAAGGGAACTGTATCTGGCAGAGAAATAAGGCAATGTTCTGGAACTAAAACATATTCTTCAAATCCGCCATTTTTCCCAATTCCGATCCCTTCAAAAGAACCATCACATAAATTAGTATATCCCATTTTGCAATAATAACACTTTCCGCATGCTAAACCTGGAGCTATTGTCACTCTATCTCCGTTTTTCCATCTCTTAATTTCGGATCCCAGCTCTGCTATTGTCCCCGTGATTTCATGTCCTAATACACAAGGAGTGGGCCATAATCCTGTTTTATAGAATTCTAAGTCTGATCCACAAATACCGGCATATTTTACTTTAACTAAAACTTCTCCCTCTTGAGGGGTAGGTTTTGGTATATCTACAATTCTGATTTTTTTTTTTCCTTCATATAATGCTGCTTTCATAATTTCACTCTAAAATAATTGCTTTTTCAAAATATATTTTTGATATGGTATGTTAAATAAAATTATTGTGGCTTATAATATAATTACCCTACCTGTTGTTATATTATTTATAACTAACGGTTTTGCACAACTTTATTATGCATTCAAATTAAACAGAAAATTTCCGGAAGAACATAATTTTAATAATTCAATCATCATATTTTTTTTATGGATTCTTGCTGGTTTATTGTATCCCTTTTTCTATTCGACAAATAACGCGAATATTATATGGTTTCAATATTTATCTACATTATTTATTTGTATTTTAACCCCATTTATCCTATTTCTTATATTATATTATCAATACAGATATGTGATAATCAAGGATCCGGATATTAAACGAAAGAGAAATATTAAAGTTTTTTTAAAGGATTTTGATGAATTCAATGCTCAAATTGATGATCCGAGAACACACACTTTAAATACAGATGTTCATAGAAAAATTTTACATTTAGTGCCTGCTGGGATAATCATTTTTCTTTGGGTGTTTGCAATCTATATATGGGATAATACATGGAATGCTGATCGCATATGGGGAATTAGTGGACAAGATTTTGGAAGATTTTTAATATTAACTGCCGGATTATCTGGTATATTAGTATTTGCCACTTTAGATTACGTTCGATTATCATACATATTTGAAAGCAGAAATATTTATCATTTTTTACCTGATATGGTGTCCAAGGTATTAAAAAAAACCATCAAACGTAGAGAAATTTATGAATTTACTAAACCAGCAGCAATGGTGTTAGCATTCGTACCCATTTTCTTTTTACCGTTCGGTATATTTGCGGCCTCTGCTTTAATAGCAACAATAGGGGATGGAGCGGCTTCTATTATTGGTATGAGATTAGGTAAACGTAATTTTCCTAAATCTAGTAAAAAAACAATAATAGGATATATTGCGGGGTTTTGTGCATCTTTCGGAGTTAGTATTTTAGCATTATGGATATTTGAGACCAATTTACCGATATTAAAAATAATCATTATATCGCTTGGAGGAGCAACGATGTTTTTGCTTGTTGATTTATTGAGCCTTAAAATCGATGATAATATTTTAAATCCTATATTCTGTGCGTTATTAATGACATTGCTATATTATAATTTATAGCCACTCGGAATTCCTATTTTTTCTCTTAATAATTTAATTTACCAGCGCCATTTTATTGCTTCCGCATGTCCTAATAAATTTTCAACGTGAAGTTTAGTACCATCATCTAAAACAACAGTTCCTGAATAATACCCATAGGCAATGATTGACTTAGATGAGAATATTACAAAATTCATTCCAGATATGTGATGAAATATTGGTTTTAAAGTCATCTCAAATCGTCCGTCTTCGCTTGTAAATCCCCATGGATCCATCGGATTTTCAGGTACATGAAATCTAATTGGTCCAAGTTTATGACCTTGCCCATCATAACCTACCATATTTTTATCATGAAGAGCCGGATCTTCATACGAATGCCCATGGCTAAACCAAATTTCATGTCCATCTGCTGTTTTACCCGAGGCACCACCCCAATACCAATTGATCTTATATGGCCATACCCCTCGTCCCCAATCCAATCTTCCATAACACTTTTCAGGAGTGAATTTATAAGGCTTGTCTCCAAGAACTACAGTTCCTTCTGCTGGCATCCATATGACTTTATCTGAATAATAGAAAAGTTTTTTCTTTTTATAGCGATTCACTTTTACGATGGAATCTTTCTTGGGATCTTGATATAAAGTAATTTTACCTTTCAATCCCTT
>SDNV01000141.1 GCA_004524515.1 Promethearchaeota archaeon | reverse complement strand
GAATACGTTTGAAGGGCATAGTGAAAAAATTCGAGTTGTCCAATTCTCTCCCGATGGAAACTATATTTTAAGTGGTTCAGGAAATATATTAGGAGTTGATTGTAGTATACGAATCTGGGAAATTGCCACTTCAATGATTAAAAAGAAAATAACATGGCAGGAAGAACCTATTAGTTCCATGATTTTATCTCCGTATGGTAAATATATTATATGTGGATTAACATATTTTATTCCCAAGGAAAATTGCAGAATTTTTATTTATGATTATAATACTGAGATTCTTGTTCATATACTTGAGGGGCATAAAGGTTCCGTTGATGCGATAGCACTTTCTCCCAATGGAAAATTTATGATTTCTGCTTCCTTAGATAACACAATAAAATTGTGGGAATTACATTCTTGGAAGCTTGTTGAAACGCTTCAAGGACATGAGGATGCAGTTAGATCAGTTGCATTCTCTCCTGATGGTAACTATATTTTCAGTGGTTCATGGGATAAAACAGTAAAAATTTGGAATTTTAGGGACCTTATATAGAGAATTATAAAAGATAAAGAAAAATTAATCTCTTTTAAAAGGTTATTTTATGAGATCTTCAAATTCTTTGTCAGAAAGAAATCCTTTTTGCTGCATAATACTTCGTATTTCATCAATTATATATTGAGAAGATTTACTCTCTGAAATTGTTATTTCAAGGACTTTTATTTTGTTATTTAAGTTATTAATTTCTTCTAATTTTTTGGTTATATTAGCATTATTATTTGCAATTTCTTTTTCTTTTTGTTCTAGAACTTGTCTTAATTTTTCAATCTCATTGTTTTTTTGCTCTAAATCGTTTTTAAATCTGTCAATTTCTCTATTTTTTTGATTTGCGGCATTTTGTATATTTTCGATTTCTTTATCTTTATTTGAGCTAATTTTATTAAGGCTATCCTTTAAGCTTAAGGTTTCATTATTCTTTTCAGAGAGATCTTTTTCAAGTTTGGCTACTTTATTATTTAAGGAAGTTATTTCTTCGGTTTTTTCTTTTAAATTATTTTGCATACCAGATATTTCATCCATTAAGCTTTTTTCCGTAGAGGTTTGTTTATCAGTTATTTGCTTTAATGATTTTTCTTTTTCTTGAATATCTTTTTCTTGTTCTTTTGATTTTCTCTCTAACTCCTCTAATTTTTTTTTATTTTGGGTCAGTTGACGCTCAAGATCATGCACTTTTGCTCTTAAATCTAATAATGTTTGCCCTTCTACCTTCAATTTCGTATCGGGTTTGGATTCTATTTTAGACCAATCAATACCCAGACCTAACCACCATTTGATTTTTGCTAAAAAAAATGATTATAGTTAATATTGAGTATATCAACTACTAATTTTATAAATATTTCCTTATATTTCTTTAAATCTAAAGAAATTTTACTTTTTCCTAAAATTAGATCCAATGAGTAAGAAATTATTTATATTAATATTCAAAAAGCCTAAAAAATTGATAATTTTCAAAAGTAAGGAGAAAATAAGGGACAATTATCTTTTTATTTCTCGGTTTCCGATTCTAATAATAACAATTCTTTATCAGTGACGAACCCCTTTAAATCCATTAACTCCTTAATTCTTTTCATTACTAAATTTCCGTCTAGAGTGATAGTTTTAATTGGTTTAGTACTAGACATTTGATCATAAAGATCGTTGATTGTATTATTTAAGTCTTCTATTTGTTTAATTTTTCGCTCAAGATCTTTTTCAAGTTTAGCAATTATACTATCCTTTGTCAGGATGGTATGGTCTAAATCTTTTTTATTGATTTCAATTTGTTTTGTTTTTTGTTCTAATTCGGTTTCAAAGCGGGTTAAATTCATGGTTTTTGCTGCAATTGACTGCTCTAATTCTTGTTTTAATAATTCTACTTCTCTATTGGTTTTTTCTAATGAGTTCTTAATCTCTCCAATTTGGCTCGCTTTGCCTGCGGAATTTGCATTCAGATGACTCTTTATATTTTCAATCTCCTTAGTGGCTTTTTCTAAATTGAATTTGACCCGCATTAATTCATTATCCTTATTAGATATCTTTTGTTCCAACTCTTTAATTCTATCAATAGACACATCAACTCTATCCCCTTTTTCTGTAACTTTTGCCTCAGCTAATCGTAATTTTTTCTTCAGATCGGATATTACATTATTAAGATTTTTTTCAGTGGTTATGAACTTTTCAGTGAGTTGATTAAAACTCTGTTCTGTAATCGTTAATTTTTCTTTTGATTGTTCGATTTCTTTATATTTTTGAGCTAAATCGTGTTCCAATTCATATATTTTTGACCTTAGATCTAAAAGAAATTTTCCCTCAATTTTTTGCTTTTTATTTGGACGGATTTGGGCGATTTCCCAATCGATTCTCATTTTTTTTCGAACCCCTTACGTTATTTCTTTTTAAAAATACTAAAAAATTGAACCCTTGTTATTAGGTTATTTCATTAGTGTAATAAATATTCTTGTTCTATAAATATAGAAATTCTTATTTTCATTTAAAAATTTTACTTCTACCATGAATTTTTTAGAAAATCTTAGAATGATTATTCCGTAATTGTATAAAATAGGATATTTGCTTAAAGGTAATCTGAAAATTTTATAACTAAAAGGCTAGAAATTCCTTAGTAATTAAGGGCAATCTCTTTTTCATCAAATTTTTCTTTCAATTTTTCATATTCTTTTTCAGATATAAATCCTTTTAGATGCATTAGTTTCTCTATTTTATAAATAAGTTTTGTGGATAATTGAATCTCATCAGAAAGTTTGGATTCAAGCTCCTCAAATTTACTGGTAATTTCATTTAATTGTTTAGTTTTTGCTTCCAAATCCCTTTCAATTTTTTCGATTTTCGAATTTTTTTCTTGAACTCTTTTACCGAATTCTTCTTCTTTTGCATTAAATTGTTGTGTCTGCTTTTTTAATAGTTCTTTATTTTTTTCTAATTCTAATTCTTTACTTAGAAGTTGTTGTAAATAGTCTTTTTTATTCTGATTAAGTAAATTATTATTTTGCTCAATTATCGTCTTTAAGTGTTTGATATCTTTCTCTTTTTCCATAATTTGGCTTTTATATTTTTTGAGTTCTTCAATTTGAATATTTCGTATTCGGTTATCTTCTTTTAATATGTCTATTTCCTTATCTCGATTCTGAATAGTCTTTTCTAAAAAGATCATTTTTTCATTGAGAGCTTTTAATCGTATCTCATCTTCCTTAATTTTCTCTTCAGCTTTATTTAGGTTAAGTTTTACATTACTAGTACTCGCAGAAATTCTTTCATTTAGGACTTGTATTTCTTTTCTTTTCTGCGCTAAGGTCTTCTCTAAATCATTAATCTTTGCTCTCAAATCTAATAAATGCTTGCCCAAAACTTTTTGTTTGGCTTCAGGCTTTGCACCTGCTTTTGACCAATCGATTATGGTAAACCACCTTTATAACTGATATTTTTAAACTTATTATAAGATCCTAAGTTCAAATGATATTTATCCTTAAAAGTTAATAATGTTTTTTTTTTTAAAACTATCTATTCTCTTTTATTAATTAGTTTCCAGTAGAGAAATTTGAAATACTTTAGTCTGGTTTATTCCAAATTTCATCCCAATCTTTTAACTCTTTTTGCTATTAACTTTTTTATCTTTTCATAAGAGGGGGGAGGTCCTGTTCTTACATCTTTATTATCTATAAATAATGCATCGGAAATTCCCCATTCCAAAAAGGTTTCGCGGCTGAAAGTATTGATCTCTTCAAACTCTACTTTATCTCCAAATTCTTTTACCGCTCTTTTTGCTCTTTCAAACACTATATTTTGAGCGGGACACCATCCATTAATAAATGCGGTGACTTTTACTTTTCCTTTAACAAGTTTAGGTTTCTTTTTTTGTTTAAACCATGTTGGAGGGATAGCATTTTCTGTGAAAGGTTTCCAGAGAAGAATTTGCATTCCTTGCTTGTCAACTTTTGTATATCCTTGTTTTTTGAACCATTTAGCTCTCATCCAGAAGGGTAATGATAGCCCCCATGCTACTATCCCATTACTACCTTTGGATTTTACATCATCTTCAGCTGCTTGAAGTAAGGCCCTTCCAATTCCTCTTTTTTGAAAGTTTCCGATTCCCTCCTTATATCCATGCACCCATATGCAAGTGATTAAATATAAATTCTGTCCTTCAGCAAAAGAATACTCTATTGGTACATATTGTATCATTCCGACAACTTGTTCGTTTTCGAGTGCCAATTTAACACCAAGCCCTCTATTTTTCATTTCATTATACCATAGTCTTTTATGATCACCCGCCTCTTTCATCTCATCTGACCAATCTTCAAGACAAACTAAATAGGTGGGAATATATTTTTCCCTTAAATCGGTTATGTCCATTGTTAATCCCTGCTAATTATGATTCTTTTTATTAAAGTTTAAATTTTTAAATTTTATGAATAAATATATCTTAATTATTTAAAACTTAAATTCTGTCTTTTTTCTTATATTAGACTCTAAATTATTGAGGTCAAAATGTCGATGTAAAAATTTTTCGAAAATATATTAAATCTCTTAATTTGTAGATCTTGACTAAAAATTTTATACTTCAGAAATTTACTTTTTATATTATCAATGCATTTAATTTATTGTAAAAATGGGACAAGAAGAATTAATTTTTACGATTAGCGGAATTCGAGGAATTTATGGAAAGACTTTGAATTCTGAAATTGCAGAAAAAATTGGTTTCGCTTATGGCTTATGGCTTCAAAATTTTGAAAAAAAGGTGATTATCGGAAGAGATACAAGGGTAAGCGGAGAAGAACTTGAAACGGCCGTTATAAAGGGACTTTCTTATGCTCAATGCAAAATTATTAATTTAGGGATTTGTCCTACTCCTATTTTGATTTATACAAAAAATAGATTAAAAATTCCAGGAGGAATCATAATCTCAGGTTCACACAATCCCCCAGAATGGAATGGTATAAAACTTCTCGCGGAAAAAACATTGTTAAATAATTTTGAAGTAAAGCAAATCTCTAAACTTCTTAATAACAATAAAAATTTTCATGAAGTTGAAAATCAGCCTCTTAATATAAACTTAATAAATGAAATCAATCCATTTGATGATTATATAGAAAAATTGGATAAAGAGATTAATTTTAGAGCCGTAAAAGAAAAAAATAATCTAAGAATTGCTCTAGATACAGGAGCAGGAGCTGGCAAGGGTGTAACTCCAAAAATATTACAAAATATGGGTTGTAAAGTTAAGTTAATTAACAATGATTTTAAAAATAATAAATTTCCGCGAGAAATCGAACCAATTGAAAAAAATTTAAAAGAGCTTATAAGTAGCGTATTAGAAGGAGGATTTGATATTGGTTTTGCCCAAGATTGTGATGCGGACAGAATCGCGATTATAGGGGATGATGGTACTTGTTATCCAGAAGATATAGGGTTAGCAATCATCGCCGATTATTATTTTCAGCAATATTATCAAGGCAATCAGCCTATAATTTTCGTTACAAATTTAGCCTCCTCATTAATATTTGAAGCACTTGCTGAAAAATATAATTCCCAAATAATTAGGACCCCGGTTGGAGAAAGGAATTTAGCGGAAAAAATGGAAAACTTAATTCAAACACATGGGAAGGATTCAATTATTTTTGGTGGAGAAGGGTCCTGTGGAGGCGTAATGATGCCTCATTTTAATAATACGAGGGATGGAATTTTTGCTGCTGCTAAAATTATAGAAATTCTGGTAAAAACTAAAGAAAAAATTTCTAAAATAGTATCTACATTGCCTAAATTTTATGCATTTAGAGAATATATTAATACTGAAAACAAAAATCTAGAAAAAATCATAAGTCTATTGAAAGATGAATTAACTTTAGAGGGCGAAATCATGCATCAGATTGATTTAGATCTAAGATTTGGACAAGATAATGATTGGTTTGTCTTAATTCATCCTTCAAATACCGAGCCAATCATTCGAGTGATTAGTGAAGCAACTAATGAAAATTTTGCTAAAAAAAAGGCTCTTAATACCGCTGAAAAGGTAAAATCTATCATCTCAAGTTTATAATTGATTATAAGAAAATTAATATTATTATAATGTGTCCAATATTGGACTATTCTTTAACTTATAAAAAATGAGAGCTAAAGCTCCTCGCAATCCAATATCATCCATATATTTTGTGACTTTTATTTTCGGAGGGTGATTTATGGTAAATCGAATTGGATCATTTTCAAATTGTTCAATTAAAGGGGGAATAATCTGCTCTTTATCTTTCATCATTGCTCCTCCTAAGTAAACACTTGAAATATCATAATAGTTGTTAATCAATCCAATACCCACTTTCATATAGTAAATTGCCTCATCCACTATTTTTTGTGATAAATAATCTCCTTCTCTGGCTGCTTGAAAAACTTCTTTAGCGGTAATTTTAGACACATCATTTTCTACGTTTTTCAATAGAACTTCCGCA
Source organism: Promethearchaeota archaeon (assembly GCA_004524515.1). The sequence continues at coordinate 350 of SDNV01000141.1, read as the reverse complement.
TGAATTTTTCCTTCTTTTAACGCATTTAGAGTTCTATTTTTTACACCTGTTCCTGAGCTATAAGCCTCCCAACAACCATAGGCTCCGCAATTACATTGAACTTTGCTATTTAATTCGACTGTCCCATGTCCTACCTCAGCGGCGTTTCCTTCTTTTCCTAATAGTAAATGACCATTACAAATAACCCCTCCTCCTATTCCAGTAGAAATTGTAATATACACGATATTTTCTTTTTCAATCTCTTCTGCTTCAAAATAATGAACCCCTAATACTGCCGCGTTACAATCATTCGCTAAATAGATGGGGATATTTGGAAATTTTGATTGAATGGGCTTTTTTAAGGGAATTTC
>SDNV01000140.1 GCA_004524515.1 Promethearchaeota archaeon | reverse complement strand
CCAATAACCAGATTGTTAAGATAACCCACTCTTTTTTTGGATCTACATTTGGAACAGCAAAAAGCATAATATGACTAATTGACCATAATAACCCACTTATAACAATCCATAAAAATCGTTTTCCATATTTTTTCCAAAATTTTCGTGGTTGATCCACAATATAACCAATTAAGGGGGTGTTAATAATACTCCATAAAGCATAAATAACAAAGATGATAGTCACGATGAAGGTATCCAACCCAATTTCGTTTTCATAATAATCGAAAAGACGTGTTCCGCATACTATTATAAAAAAGTTTACCATCATAAACCCCATACCCGCTGAAAAATAAATTTTAGTTGATATAGGTTTCTCTGATGTATTTAGAAGATTTAAATTGTCATTAGTTCCGTCCATAACTTTTTAAAATTTATATTAAATCATATATAAGCTTTTGCAAAAACTATTCGATTTTTATTACTGCAATATTAAATATGAACTATAAGAAAATTAAAAATCAAATATTCACTATTAAAAAGTATGCCCGGTCCCGGAATGGATATTATTGGAGAAGAAGAAAAGAAAGCCGTTTTGGAAGTCATTGAGTCGGGATATCTTAATCGATATGGAGATTTATCCAATCCTAGATTCAAAGCGATGGTTTGGAACTTAGAGCAAGAGTTTGGCAAAAAAATCGGATCAAAATATGCCCTCGCTGTGACTTCAGGAACCACCGCTCTTTTAACAGCCTTATGGACTTTAGGTATTGGACCTGGAGATGAAGTAATTGTTCCAGGATATACTTTTATTGCGAGTATTACATCCATTATATTTTCAAGAGCCATTCCAGTGCTTGCGGAAATAGATGAAACATTAACGCTTAATCCCGAAGATGTGAAAAAAAAAATTACACCGAGAACTAAAGCTATAATGCTTGTCCATATGCTTGGTAATCCCGGTAATTTAGATGAGTTAACCAAAATTGCTGATGAAAATAATATTTTTTTAATTGAAGATTGTGCTCAAGCATTAGGAGGTACTTTTAATGGCAAATATTTAGGAACATTTGGTAAAATAGGAGCTTTTAGCCTTAATATATATAAAACTATAACTGCTGGAGATGGTGGTATAGTTGTAACGGATGATGAAGAACTCTATAAGAGAGCTTTTTCAATTCATGATCAGGGTCACTTACCCCTAAGACAGGGGGTCGAACAAGGAAAAAGAACGATATTAGGCTTGAATTTTCGTATGAATGAATTAACAGCAGCAGTAGCATCGGCTCAGCTTAAGAAACTAGATTTTATAAGAAGGAAATTACATGAAAACAAGCAACGCCTTAAAACTATATTGTCTGAAATCAAAGAGTTGCAATTTCGCAAAATATTAGATGAAAAGGGGGATGTGGGGACTTTATTAACTTTTTTTATGCCCACTGTCGAAAGTGCGGAGAAATTGGCAAAAAAGATAGGTTGTACTACAGTATCAAAATCAGGTTGGCATGTATATAGCAACATGGAGCATGTGTTAGGTAAAATGACGGTAACTAGTGAAGGTTGTCCATTTACGTGTCCCTATTATAAGGGTCCTGAAATCAATTATTATAAGGGCATGTTACCACAAACGGATGACATATTAAGTAGAGCAATTAATATAAGTGTAGGAGTTTCAGATGCTGGTCTTGGTTCTGCTTACGGCATTAAAATTACCAGCTCGCCTGAGGAGATTGATCAGGTAGGTCAAAATTTAAAAAAAGCAATTAGGGAATCATTATAAAGTACAAATCACGAAAAAGAATCATGAAAAAGTTAATTTTTTTATTTCTTTTAATTAAATTCACATTAAATTTACATTCTTTAACATTTTATAGGTTATAGATTCGAATATTTGTTCTACATTTTCACCGTTTTTAGCTGAGCATTCAATAAGGTCGTAAATATCATAGGTGGTAACTAAATATTTTGCGTTTTTAAAAATAATTGCTCTTTCTTCGGATAGATCTGTTTTTCCTCCCACCGCTAAAATTGGTAGCTCAGCTTCCTCCGCTGATAAGTTTTTTTTAAAAATTTTAAGCCAATTTTTTATATTATCTAAACTATTCTTTCTTGTGGTATCATACATAAAAATGCCACCAGAGGATCCACGAGCATAAACAGGCAAAAAAACTTTGAACCTATCTTCGCCACCAAAATCCCAAATCTGAAGCTTAACTCGATAGTCATCAATACTTACATCTTTTGCCACGATATCGACTCCTAACGTCAATTTTGTATCTTGCACAAATCGATTCGTTATATATCTATAGGTCAGTGATGTCTTACCTACGCCGGCATCTCCGAAAATACATACCTTAAAGGAAGCGGTGTACTTCATTCTATAAAATCTTGGAAGTTTATTTTTTCGGTTTGATAAAAATTGATATGTTCAAATACTAATTTCCCAATAATTCAATAATTCTAGTAATATAATTTTATTGTATAAAAATTTAAATATTTTTATCTTATTTTTTGTACTCTCAAAGAGCACGTAATTTGTAGTATATTTTAAAATCCACCATTCATTTTCTTTTGTTTTTATTTTGAATGGAAAAATTAATATGTTAATCAAATAAATTTAACAAATAACGAGAATTCATTCCATACTCTCAGATTTTAATAGCTCAACTGATATTTTCTTTAGTTGAATTGTCCTGAGAAATAAGAGACTAATTACATAAAAGACCCCCATAGAAGCTAATGTGATGGTGATTATGATTGGATTTTCCTGATTAGGTCCCGTAAGAATAAAGCCTATCATAATAGTGGAAAATGACTGACCGAACGCTAACATAAATGATTGTAAACCGAAATACGCTCCAGAAATATTAGAAACTTCTTGTTCAATATTTTTGTCATTTTTATTTTCAGCAGCTTCATAAATTAAAGCACTCGCTAAAGGGGTGGTAAATAAATTGACCGCATATATAGTGCCTAAAACAGTTCCTATTGTAATTACAAAAAGAACTATTTCAATTTCAAATGATAACACTTCAACTAAAAAGAATAATTCTAAAAATGAAGCTACTGCAGCAGAGATCAAGCATAAAGAATATGTCTTAATTAAACCATGTTTTTTAAGCAGTTTTTTCCATAAGAAAAAATGAGCATATTTGGATGAAATTGAAACGGCTACATAAATAAAAAACTCAGGACCTTTGAATCTAAGTACAAAGGCTAAAAAGGGAATAACCAGAAGACCTAATATTCTTGAAGCCATTGAATTAAAAAAAGATACTGCCATTAATTTTTTGTATTTCTCATCCTTAGCTGGAATTGTCATTTGTTTAAAGGTTTCTATAAGTGTTAATTTTTTAGCATTAGGATTGGTTGATCTCTTATGAAATGATTCGTCAACTGAAAAGAAAGCTAAAATTAAGGAGAATAATCCAAAAGATGCGAATCCCACCCCTATGATTGGCATGTAAAACAAGATAAGTTTACCTGAGGGCTCCCACCATTTTACATTTTCAGGGTCCTCTAAAATACTTTGGATCATTAACGGTAAAAGTAATGCTAAAATTGAAGCAGTAATCATAAAAGCCGCTCTCCAGGCCGCTATTTTTTCTCTATTTTTGTAGGTCTGTGATTGTTCCGTCATCATTGACAAATGAGCACTAATTATGGAAGAGCCAGAGGTTACATTTAAAGAAAGCATTATCCAAAAATAAATGGCAGTAGGCCAATAAAATGAATTATTTTTTGGACAATACCATGGCGGCAACCAGATAAGGATGGCGGAAGTAACCCAAATGGGTAGTCCATAAAGTAAAAAGGGCCTGCGTTTTCCAAATCTCCCCGGTTTTTTATTATCCGCAATGACTCCAAAAACAATTAAGGCAACGGCATTAAGAATTAGATTAATCGATATACCAATTGAGGTTAGTATCGCGTCCAGATTAACAGTATACACATAAAACTGAAAGGCAAATACGCTTATTAATAATCTCGTTAAAAAATACCCAAATTGTCCAATTGAATATCCAAAAAGTCGAAATCCATGAAGTTCGCGGGGAATATCAGGTTCATTCATAATTATCTAAAATACTATTAGAATATTTATGAATAGATCTTCAAAAATAAATAGTTTTTTAATTATAACTAATAAGTTAAGATCTTACATTTTGATAGGATACAAATATATTTCCAAAAGAATGTTAAAATAAGAATAAAAAAATTAGAATTTAAAAATAAATAATCTACAGTCTGGATCTTTTTTCTTCATGAATTTTTTGGAGTTTTTGCTTTACAATTGCTAATTTTTCTCCATGTAAAGGATATATATACATCACTAAAAGGGAAATAACCAATGCAATTGCTGGAAATATGAACATCAATGCCCTAAGTCCAAAGATCACTTCTGATGTGACTTTTTCAGGCTCATAAACCGCCCAACCTATATTTGTGAATACCAATCCTATGGTTAAAAACACAAACACAGTTGAGAGTTTATAGAAGAATGCTTTAACTCCATAATACCCCGCTTCTCGTCTCGTACCGGTATTCACTTCATCTTCATCGATGATGTCGCTAAGAATCAAATCTATAATATAAATTGGACCAGATAAACCAATTCCGAAAAAGAATAATACAATTATACCTTGAAATCTATCCTGAATAAACATAAATGGAGAAATTACTAAAATCCATATAAAAACCGATATCATCCAAGATTTCCGTGTTCCAATCTTTCGGACGACGGGTTTCCATAAAACATTCATGAATATTGCGGTCGAAATAAATCCAATAGCAAGCATTAAAGCTATGTAAATGGTTTCTCCTTCCCCTATCCCTAATACAAATTTTCCATAAAGGACGATGATCGTAGTTGTTACACCAATTACATACCACATTCCCATCTCAGCAGGTAAATATCGCATAAAGGTTTTATTTTTAACGCAAATTTTAAAAGTCTCTTTGAAACTTTGAATGTTTTTATATTCGTCCCTAAATTCTGCTTTTTCTTTTGGACTAAATTTTAAAAAGCATACTCCCGCAAGTATTATTAATGCTGCAATAAATATTCCAAAGATATGATATTGGGTTAAATATTTGGGATTAGAAAAATCTGGTATGAATATAGTAGGTAATCCGAACGTAATAATAAGTGTAATGAGATAAACAGTCATTCTAACAGCATTGGCACTGGTTCTTTCCTCTTCTGTTATAAAAAGTTCAGGGAAAAGGGCAATTAAATTCACATCGAACATCGAATAAAAAAATTCGAAAACCATGATTATAATCAAGAAATATATGAAATTTGGAATTTGATCCTTAATGCCCAAGGAAACTGGGGGAGTAAACAATAAAAACATAACAATTGCTAAAGGTACAATAGAAATCATGATATAAGGATAACGACGCCCCCATTTTGTGTGGGTTTTATCTGATAAAGAACCGAGCAAAGGGTCATTTATACTATTCCAAACGGACCATATCATGAATGCTATAGTTATCAAAATTACGTTAAGCCCCACTATGGTAAAATAAAAGGTAAAAACCAATAGAGAGAAGGTTTGGTAAGAAGCATTATTTATTATTTGTCCAATACTATATGAAGCAGCTTTTTTTAGAGAATACGGCTCTTCCTTTAATTCTTTGATTTTACTCATTTTAGCACCAAATAAAATTTAATTAACACTTTGATGTTAAAAATTTATATAGTTTTACTTTTGAATTATGGGATGGACCTTTCAAGTATACTGACAGTTTTGAAAAAAAGATAAAAAAAAATTTATTAGACTTATAAAATTTCTACCAATCCCTCATCTCCATTGACCCTGACCATTGTACCATTTTCTATTTTTTCCAATTCTGAGAATTCAATTTGATCTACAATTGGAAATTGTATATCAAAGAAAATATCAGCCGCCACAGCTCCAGAACTCATTAAAGGCTCACCTTCAGAGCACACTATTGCTTTCGGGCTAATTTTACGTATTATAGTCTCAAGTAATACGAAACCTAAGGTGGTTGTACCTATAGGAATTGGAAAGATTAAAATCTTATCTTTTACGTCCTTTTTGAAAAGCTCATGGGTCTTATCTGCCACTTTAAGTTTTTTGGCATTTGAAATCAATGGAAATGCAAATGCTGCTGAAATACTAAAGGGTTGCTTAGTAATAATGGCTTCCCCTTCTACGATTCCTCTACTTAAAGCTCTACCTTTTAATATTTTACTCACTTTTCCATCCCTCCGTAGCAATGCGTATACACTCATCCATATTTCTATATGTAGCAGGGCTGTAAAAACAGGATTTAGCTGAATTTGTTGTCGTAGGTTTAGGTGGGGGTATGTATGTGGGGCATATCGTTGATAATTTAGCACCTGAACTTTCTAAAATCTTTTTGTACTCCGAATTCAATATAAAATCCTTGACGACTTTATTTGTGCATATCCAGAAGTTATAATTTTCAAGAATCTTTTTTCCTTCAAGCTTTTTTATGACATTAATGGTTTCTTCCTTGCTTAATTGAGGACATCCTATAGAAATATTCTTAGGTGGTAACTGCCATTCAGTACTATATTTTTCTCTCATTTCTTTCAGATCTTTCATCTCAAGTTCTATGATTTCATCAGGGTTATCATTCTGAAATGCATCTTGAAGTGTTTTAGCTTCAGGGGTTACACCGGGTACATGGATCAATGCCACTGCGCCCGTTGAAGCGGATGCTGAGCCTAAATTCTTTAATTGGTCATAAGTTATATTATCTAACCCATCAATAACCGGAATTTTATTACCGGCAGTCTCTCCTATTTTTAAACCTATTGATGTTAAATTGAATAAATTGTTCGGATCAATATCCGATGTTAATTTAAAGAGCATTTGACCCTTTCTGTTTTCTTTGATATGCAACCCAT
>SDNV01000139.1 GCA_004524515.1 Promethearchaeota archaeon | reverse complement strand
TTATGGTTAATAATTCTAATTCGATGAGTGAAGAAAATAGCGCAATGAAAAACTTGGATGAGATTGACGAGGATCAAATCCCAGATAAAATCCCAACTAAGTTCATTAACTCAAGAGTTGTGGTATTTAATCCATTGTATGCTTCATACTTGTATGTAAATTATAATTTTTTTGGTGCTCCATTAGGGATTAATAAACCTCGATTAGAATTTTTCTCAAAACCAAGCGAGTTATCCCTTATCGAGGCATTTTACTTACTCAAAAAAAATAAAATAACGATTTATGATGTTAAAAATAAGGATTTTATGAATGAAAAGGAATTTTTTGAGACTTGTAAAAAGATCCATCATAAATTTGAAGAAAAATTAATTATTTATGAAGATTTAAGAGAAAAAGGATATGTTCCTCGACCTGGTCTTAAATTTGGTGCTGATTTTGTAGTTTACAAAAAAGGACCAGGTTTAGAACATTCTCCGTTTATAGTACATGTGTTAGATCATAATGCTAAAATTTCAGCCATCGATATGGTTAGAGCTGGGAGATTAGCTACCTCTGTGAGAAAAAAATTCGTGATTGCGAATCCATTAACCAGAAGTTATTATTTTTTTGAGTGGTTTAAACCTTAAGATAAAATTGGTTTTCCACAATAAGGACATTTTTTCACAAAATTAGGAATTGTCATCCCGCAATAATGGCACTTTCGGATGATTGATTTTTTATACTTAAAATCTAATGAAATACCATTTCTCGCTTTATTTCGAGTTATTGGACGTTCATACTTTAATCCCTCTTTATAGGTTTCATAATCCGATTTTTCCTTAGTTTGTTTATTTACCTCTTGAAATAATCTTCGATACACGTCCTTTGATATTCCTGTAATAAGTGGTCCAATAACAATTAATATTAGAAAAAGTAGAATGAGTAATATGATTAGGTTTTCAACTCCAAAATTAAGAAGAGAAACATATAGAAAATAAAGAATTATTGAATAAATTAGAATAAATATAACTCGAAATAGAATTGATTTGTTGCTTTTTATTTTTTTTTTATTCGAATTATTTGGATTATTTTCCATATTATTCCTTTTGTAGATAGTTATCTTCAATATACTTAACTGCTTTATCTACTTCTAATTTTTCTTTTTCTGGTTCGATTTCTTTTTCTATTTCTTCAGAGATTAAATCTTTGTCTAAATCAACTTTAAATCTGATTTTGGAAAAATCATTATTCAAATAAAAAGGAAAGAATTCAGTTCCGGTACCTTTATAAAACTTAAAGAAAAATTCATAGAAGTGAAGTCGGATAGTGTTAATAAAAACTAATATTCCTTCTAATAAGATTACTAATAGATTTCCCACTACCAATCCGAAAATCCTAAATATGTCAAATAATAGACCTTCCCCCTGAACTAGCCCCGTCAGGGCTTGAATCGAGATCATTAATGCAATGTGAGCAAGTGCTAATGCTAATAACCGAATATATGATGCCACATTACTTAGAATAGATAATGCAGTTTCAAAGGTTTCTACAGTTCCCTCTCCCATAAGAGAACCATATGATTCTCTTTTTAAATAGGAAACTCTAAAAATTTTACCCATTGGCTTTAATAGTATTAATAGTATACCGGGTATAATCACAAATAATATGGGGAAAGGAAATGATAACCATACTCTAAGATTTATCCCATAATGAAAGATTAAAAAAGTACCACCTGTAAGTAAAATGATTTTCATCAAAGAATTTGTAATTGCTAAATACTTTTTTGATTGGCGGACATAATTAATGAGCTCAAGAAACCACCCTAAATTAATATGAACAACTCCAATAAATAAGGCGAACATGAAGACATTTTGAATATTTTGCAAAGGATCATAAATGTTTACCGTCCCTAAAAAGGGAACATATAACAGTATTGGTTGTAAAGGTATTCCAAAAATGGTTTCATTCCCGAAAAATTCTCCATAAAAGAAACCTCCCAGAGCAGAACCTATTCCACAATAGAACACAATCCAACTAAACGTCCCAATTGATTTCTTTCTAAAAATTAAACCACCAAGAATACCGGAAATAATTAGTATCATTCCATGACCAATATCTCCAAACATTAATCCAAAGATAAAGGGAAATGTAAATGCCAAGAAAGGAGTAGGATCAATCTCAGAATAAGAGGGCACACCGTACATTTTTGTAATCAATTCAAATGGTCTTATAAACCTCGGATTTTTCATTATCGTTGGAGTCTCTGCTTTTATATCTTCCTCTAATTCAATATTTTTAGAGGGAGATTGGGCTCTTTTTTTTTCTATTCCTTCGACTTTTTCAGATTCTGGTTCTATTTTCTCCGTTTCCTTTACATCATGAAATCGTGGAATATCGAAAACGTCAATCATTATCTCATTTTTAAAAATTTTTAAAAGTTGTTGTTCCACTTGTTTCTTTTTCCAAGAGGGGATATAAAATTTAAATGAGAGGGTTTTAGGAGAGATTTCCTCAAATTGTCTTTCCGCCCAATGATATTCTTCTACATTTTGCACCACTTCATTTATAGCAGCAAATTTATAAATATTAAATTCTCGTAATTTTTCTCTTTCAGTTTTATATTTTGATAACGTTGAATTAATAATATTTATTTCACCCTCGATGCGAGTAAAATTGATTTCGCCTGGAGTGAGGTATTTCTTTAAAATTTGAACTTCTTCAGCATGGATAAGATTTATTTTTTCTTTTAATTCTTCCTCTAAACTTTTTGGATAAAAAATATAGAATGTGATACGATCATCTAATTTATACGCATTAGGAAATTGCTCATCAGTTTGATGGACGTTTGGAAAACTAGAAAATTTAAACAAGTTATTGAAATTGTCAATATTCTTTTTAAACATTATATAAACTTTAAAACCGATATTGGTTAATTTTGAAATACTCTCTCTGCTTAGCTTAAATTGTTCTAAAAATGTATAGCTACTTTTTATTATTTGAAGATTATCTGCTTCAATTTGAGCCCTTGCTATGTATCTATCTAATTCATTTATACGATTAGTGTAGAAATTTATCTCTTCCAAGGATTTACTTACTAATTCTGATAAATCATTTACTTCAAATTCAATTTTATCTTCGGAAGATATTTTTTCTAAATCTTGGAAAGTGGATTCATTTATATTAAGTTTATTAAATAAAGTGTCTAAACTCTGTCGTATATTTTTTAATGATGTGATAAAAGGATCCTTCTCTTCTGAAGTGTCTGTTTTCTTCTTTTCTTTAGTCTTTATGTGAGTATTCTTAATATTCGAGAGCGTGTTTAATAGCTGATCCTTATAAGATTTATTAATGGTAACTTCGATTAGACTCATTTGAGTTTTATTGGTCATAAATTTCACTTTTTTTATTTTCTTTTTTTTTCAATTAAATCTTTAGTTTTTTTTAACCGAACAAAGTTTTCTCTATCCATTTCTTCGAGAATCCCTTTAATCTTTCTAACATCATCTGATAAGGAGGGTATTACTTGATTTTTTAAACCAGTAATTCTTCGATTTAACTTTTTTAAATTAAGCGCTAATGAAAAAAATAAATCTTCAAATTCAGCGAAATTTATCATCTTATCGAAGAAATGTTCTAATAAAGGCATTAAATCATCAATAAAGTGACTAGTATTTTCAAAAGAATAAGCTGGTAATCTTCCTATTCGATTTAAATCATATTCAATCTTTTGATAAGTAATCCCGATATCCTTTGCATATTTCACATTAATCGTTGGTTTATATTGGATCTTACTTAAATTACTAATTAGGATTACATCCCTTTTTCCCATTTCCTTATATGCCTCATTTAAATTTAATAAAGCCCTTTTTATAATTTCGAGAAATTCCTCCAATTTCTTTCGATATTCTTGATTTTTAGATTTAATTTGTGAAATTAATTGTTCACGTTTAAATTCTAGGAATGTTGCTCCTTTTTGAGCGAGTTCAAGTTTCTTTTCTAAACTTATTAAATTCGTTTTAGTTGGTTTAATTTCTCGGAAACTTAATTTGAACACCTACTTTGAATAATATTTATCAATAAATTTTTGATGAATTCGAAATAATTGATTTTTTGATAAATTCGAGAATACTTCCCATGCGATATTAAGTGTTTCTTCAAAGGAGCGATCTTCAGTGGTTCCTTGATTTAAAAAAAATTTTTCAAATGCATCACCAAACTTAAGTAATTGTTTTTGATCAGGATTTAATCCTTCATCTCCAACAACTGAAAGAATATCTCGAGCTTCTAAGGCATCCGAATATGATGCCAATAATTGAGAGCTTATATCGGCATGATCTTCTCGGGTGGTATCTTTTCCAATCGCATCTTTCATTAATCTAGAAATAGATGCTAATACTTCAAATGGTGGATAAATACCCTTTTTGCTTAAATCTCTATTTAAAACTAACTGGCCTTCGGTGATATAACCTGTTGTATCCGGAATAGGGTGGGAGATATCGTCATTAGGCATGGTTAAAATCGGTAATTGGGTTATTGATCCTTTCCTTCCTTTTAATTTACCAGTTCTTTCGTAAATAGAAGCAAAATCGGAATATAAATACCCAGGATAACCTTTTCTGCTTGGAATCTCTTCTTTTGCTGAACTTAATTCTCTTAAAGCTTCAGCATAATTCGTCATATCAATTAGAACAACAAGAACTTGCATATCCTTTTCAAATGCAAAGTATTCTGCGGTTGTTAACGCAACGCGAGGCACAATGAGTCTTTCCATAATTGGATCTGATGCAAAATTAATAAAAGAGATTATATTTTGGATATTCCCACTTTTTTTAAAAGTATTTAAAAATGTAATGGCTTCATCTTCAATAATTCCTATCCCACAAAAAATAATCAGAAACGGTTCTTTAGTTAAAACCTTTGCTTGTGTGACTATTTGTGCTGCCAATTTATTATGTGGTAAACCTTGCGCACTAAAAATGGGTAATTTCTGTCCACGAATAATAGTAAAAAGACCATCAATCACAGAAATCCCCGTTTGAATCACTTCTGAGGGATATTGTCTTGAATATGGATTAATGGGTGACCCATAAATATCCAATTCAAGATCACCTATAATTTCATTTTTTAGGGCTTTTTTGGAAAAAATATCAATAGGTCGACCAAAAGAATTAAAAGTTCTACCAAACATATCATGTTCTGAAATTCTAACTTTAAATGTGTCTTCTGTAAAAAAGATTTTACAATTTTCACTCGATAACCCTTTAGTATCTTCAAATACTTCAATTATAATAACTTCCTCGTTAGCTTTAACAACTTGTCCAAATCTATAGTTCATATCTTCAGATTGGATTTTTACTATTTCTCCATAGTGCACATCGTGTTGATTTTCCAAAAATATTAATGGTCCTACTATCTGTTGAATATTTCGATAAATGATACTCATTTTTTTTTCTGCCTAGAATAAGTTAATTTAATAGATTGAATTTCTCGTAATAATTTTGTTTTTATTTGTTCTATCTTCTCAAATTGATCATTTGGAACTGCTTGACTGACTCTTCTAATATCATCCAAAACCTCAAGCGATTTAAGTTCCTCAAGCATGTACCCTTGATTTAAAAAATCTAATCCTTGATAATACAGAAGGATTATTAATTTTGTATATCCCAATAATTTAGTGGGGTTAGTAAATTTATCAATATCATCAAAAGCATTTTGAATAAGAAAACTTTCTCTTATTAGTTTTCCAATAAAAATTATGAATTGTTGATCATCGGGTAAATTTTCTTCACCAATTAATTGGATAATATTTTTTAATTCATTTTCTTTTGAAAGAATAGAATTTATTTCGGATCTGCATTGAAGCCAATCTTGTTCAATTTCAGACCAATAAATATCTCTTTCATACCACCATTCTGATACATATTCTACATAATTTGAATATGAGGTTAACCAATTTATTGCAGGATAATGTTTAGAATAGGCAAGACTTGCATCCAAAGCCCAGAAGGCTTGTACAAATCGTTTTGTAGTTGCTGTCACTGGTTCACTAAAATCTCCTGCTGGTGGAGAGACAGACCCAACTACTGTCAATGATCCAAATTTTTTATCTATTTCCTCTCTATTACCCAATAACTCTACTTTACCCGCCCTCTCATAGAAACTGGAGAGTTTTGAGGGCAGATAAGCAGGATAACCCTCCTCAGCAGGCATTTCCTCAAGTAATCCCGATATTTCTCTCAATGATTCCGCCCAACGAGAAGTGCTATCTGCTAGAACGGCTACATCATAACCCATATCTCTATAATATTCTGCGATAGTGATGCCTGAAAAGATACTTGCCTCGCGAGCAGAAACAGGCATGTTTGAGGTGTTAGCAATTAATACTAATCTTTCGAGAAGAGGACGCCCGCTTTTTGGGTCAATTAATTTTGTGAATTCTTTTAAAACATCGCTGATTTCGTTTCCCCTCTCCCCACACCCTATAAAAACGATTATATCGGCATCACACCATTTCGCTAAGGACTGCTGAATTACAGTTTTTCCTGTACCAAATCCTCCCGGTACTGCTACCGTTCCACCTTTCACAACTGGGAAAAGAAGGTCAATTACTCTAATTCCCGTTATCAAGGGTTCTTCTGAAAGTAATCTCTCTTTATATGGTCTACTTAACGTTATCGGCCATTTTTGCAACATATTCAATGATTTTTCGCTTTCTTCATTCTTCAAACGATAAATTTCATCTATAATCGTGAAGTCTCCCTCTTCTACGATAAAAGATAACTTTCCCGAATGATTCAAGGGAACCAATATTCGATGTTCTATTAACTCTGTTTCTTGAATTGTACCAACAATGTCCCCAGGAACGACCTTATCTCCTATTTGTTTTTTTGGTGTGAAATGCCATTTTTTATCCCTTGAGAGAGAAGGAATATCGGTTCCACG
>SDNV01000025.1 GCA_004524515.1 Promethearchaeota archaeon | reverse complement strand
TGTAAAAAGGAGAGTTATAAATTGCATTGAATATATCGCAAATATAATAGCTCTCAGACAATGGTACCTAAATATACGAACAAAGTTTTATCAAGGAAGCGAGATGGAGAAATTCCTTTATGAGGGTGCCCTTGAAAAACTTGAAATGATTTTAGAAGAGAGAGTTAAAAGATTCAGAGCATTTGCTAATAAAATGGAAAAATCTATAAAATTATATAAATCTATTATGGGGGATAAAGCAAAAGAAGAATTAATAAAACAAAAAAGTGAATTATTTGAAAGTAGAGAAAGAATAGAAAATGGGTTTTATGAATGCCAATCATATACCGGAGAAGAGAAAAAGAGAAACGATTTCATAAAGAATATAGATCTCATTATTAAAAAAATAGGTATTGACTATATTAAAGTAATAAAAAACCTAGATGAATATAGTGTATCTGTTGGAAATGAATGGCTTTTAAGTATTATTGTAAAAATTAGAAATACAATCTTGAGTTATCTTCCGTCATTTATTTAAAATATATCTCCTCAAATTGAAATTTCATTTATTTTGATACGATTAGAGATTGTAAAAGAGATTTTTTTTCGAATTAGTATTAATGGACTGTAACCGTTTTACTTAAATTCAAAGGTTTATCAGGATCCAAACCGTGATAAAGTGAGGTGTAATATGCTAACAATTGTAAAGCGGGTGTAAAGGTGATAGGACTGAAAATGTTATGATATTTATCACCGGGTTGAGGTATTCGAATAACTAGATCGCTTAAATTTGCAATTGTTTTATCATCTTCTACAACAAGAGAAATAATCTTACCACCTCTTGCCTTAAATTCCATAACATTTCCTACAAGTCTTTCATAAGTTTCATCAGGAGGTGCTATAAAAACAATTGGAAATCCTTCTCTGACTAGAGAAATCGGACCATGTTTAGCATCAGCGGCAGAATATCCCTCTATAAAACGACATGCTACCTCTTTTAATTTTAAACCCCCTTCTTTAGCAGTAGCAATTGAAATACCCCGCGCTAAAAAAAAGAAATTTTTACTTTTTTCCAAGGTGGATACAATATTATTAATCGTGGAAATACTGTTATCCAAAAATTTTTGAATAATTTTGGGGGTCGAATTTAATGCTTCATAATATTTTCTAAGCTCATTATGATCCAAAATTTTCCTTAACCTGGCAATCTCTAAAGCTACTAACCCAAGGGTTAACACCTGAGTGCAATAGGTTTTGGTAGCCGCTACTCCTATTTCTGGACCCGCTTGAGTGACTATTACAAAATCTGAATATCTAGTTAATGATGATCCTACAACATTGGTGATTGTTAATATCTTAATATTTTGTCCTTTTTGTTCTTTAGCCCATCTAATCGCTTCTATAGTGTCTATAGTTTCACCGGATTGAGAAATAGCGATTATCACAGAATTATCCTTTATTGTATCGGACAATTCATTTTGAAATTCAGAGCATTCGATTGCATAAATGTATTTATTTAAGAATCTCGTTATGATAAATTTACCTGCTAGAGCAGCGTAAAAAGAAGTACCAGCAGCGGTTATAAAAATATGATCTGCACCCCAGATCAATCCAGCAAACATTCTTATCGATTCTTTAGGAATTAACATAGTTCTCCTTAACGCATCAGGCTCTTCATAAATCTCTTTCAACATAAAATGTTCATAACCATTTTTTTCAGCTGCATCGATACTCCATTCAATATGATTGAGATCTTTTTCTACCTTCTCATTGGTTAAGAGATTGTAAAATTCAGCTTGACCTGGTTTTAAAACCGCAAGTTCATGATCTTCTAAGATATAACATTTTCGAGTTAATGGTAAAAATGCAGGAATATCAGAGGCGCAATAAGTTGTTTTGCCTTCTTCTATTCCGATTACAATCGGTGATTCTTTTCTTGCCACAATAATGGTATCAGGATCACCAGTATGACAAACTGCGATTCCATACGTTCCTCTGCATCTTTCTAGTGCACTAGCGATTGCATATTTTAAATCTGAGCTTTCTTTCATAAACTCCTCAATCAGGTGGGGAAGAACTTCAGTATCAGTTTCCGATTTGAAATTATGTCCTTTTAATTTTAGTTCTTCTCGTAATTCAATAAAATTATCAATGATTCCATTATGCACAACCGCAATTTTATGGGCACAATCCAGATGGGGATGACTATTCTCTCGGGTGGGTGAGCCGTGAGTTGCCCATCTCGTATGTGCAAGAGCTAGTTTAGATCCGTCTGGAAATTCAGAGAGGTCCATTCTGGTTTGAATTTCATCTATCTTTCCTGCGTCTTTTTTTACAAATAATTTTGAATCAGATAAAGTTACTATACCACATGAATCATAGCCTCGATACTCTAAGCGTTTAATTCCTTCAAAAACCATTTTTCCTAATGAGATATTTTCATTTGTTACTACACCAAAAATGCCGCACATTTACCCATTTCACAATAAACCTATTTTAAAAAGTATAAAGAATGGAAACTATATTAAAATTACTTTGTATAGTTTAATATATCCAATATTAATTGATATAATTGGAATGAAATTATAGAAATGACTTAATATAAAATATATAATCCATATAATTAACTATTTATTGAAATGAATTTTTTTATTGTTAAGCTTTTAAAGCAAAAAATACTAAGTTTTGCAGATTTTTATGACGATTAAAGTTTTAGTAACTAAACATTTTGATCATATGAGTGAAATTGGGGCAAATATCATTAAAGACCAAATTGTCCAAAGTTTAAAAAAAAAAAAAGAATTTATTTTAGGGTTAGCAACTGGTAATTCTCCTACGAGAGTCTATAAACATTTGGCGAACATGGCTAACTCTGGTGAATTTGACAGTAACCGAATTCGCTCTTTCAATCTGGATGAATATATAGGATTACCCGGTGAAAACTCTCAACAACGAACTATTCATCCTGAAAGTTATTCGTACTTCATGATCCAGGAGTTTTTTGGCCTTCTCAAAAAAAAATTTATTGAAACCACTGTTCCGTTTGGTTGCTTAATTGACCAAAAACAACTCATAAAAGAACTCGAAACTCATTCAAATAGTTGGTATGAATTAGGTACTGACGCTGGAAAATCAATATTTATAAAGGAAAATTCGACTTCCGAGTATTTAACTTGGATTCGAAAATCAATTTTAGAAGCATATGCTCAAAAAATTGAAAAGGTTGGGGGAATTGATTTACAAATAATTGGTGTGGGAGGAAAAGGACATGTGGCCTTCCATGAATCAGGAATACCTTTCGAAAATAGTAGGGTTTTATTAGTCAAACTGGATGATAATACCATAAAAAATGCAGTTATTGATGGCCACTTTACTTCTGAGGAGGAATCACCTCATTATGCTGTAAGCATGGGAGTAGAATTAGTATATAAAGCAAAAACAATCATATTATTAGCGAATGGAGAACGAAAGGTGAGTTCTATTACAGAATCTTTGATAAATGATCCCACCCCCGAGGTTCCGATTTCTTATGGTCAAAAATATTCAAGTGAAGGGGGAAATTTAATTTATGTAATTGATAAGATCGCAGCTGGTGGACTTCTTGAAAATAAAAATTTATTAGATCAAAAAGGAATAGAAATTAAAATATTATACTAAATTAGATACAAAACTAGTTCATTTTATTTTATATTATTAGTAATATAAATAAGAAAAAAATAATTAAGAAATGCAAAACCCCTAATTTTAAGATATAAAAATACAGAAGGTAATATTTAGGTATGTAAACCTTAAATTAATTCTAATTTTTTCATTCTTTCCTGAGCTAGCTCATTTATTTCTTTCGACGATTCTAAATTTACACTTGATTCGCTAGAAATTCTTAGATATGGGCTCGTTCCAGATCGTCTTATTAAAATCCATCCATCATCATAATCGAACCTTACGCCATCCATTTTATTCAAGTTATTCACTTTCTTCCCTTTAGAATCTAACGCTTCCTGCATTTCATTGATGATTTTTTGATTAATTTCATTTGTAAAGGGGATATCTTTCGTTAATTTAAAATTTGTACTGTAGTAAGGATAATTTGGAATTTGATCTAAAAGTTCACTTAATTTTTTTCCAGCTTCAGCTTTCATTCTTAGTACCTTCGCAATAGTGGCAATTGAATCCGGACCGAGATGAGTTCTTGGCCAGATATATGTACCAGAAGTTTCACCTCCTAAAAAGCCATTATACTCTTTAACTGCTTCTGCAACTTTAATATCACCAACTTCAGTATATACTACTTTACAATCATAGGCTTTTAACGCATCTGCTAATAAGCTTGAAGAATTTATAGCGGTAGCTACAACTAAATTCTCCTTAGGTATTCTATCCTTGTATCTTTTCAGGTAATCAACTGCCATTAAGGCTAAAAGGCGAATAGGATCCACAATTTCTCCCTCCTCATCTAAAAATATTACTCTATCTGCATCCCCATCAAGAGCAATTCCGATGTCATCTGTTTCTGAAGTTTTGAGAAATTTAGACAGTTTTATTAAATTCTCTTTACTTGGTTCTGAATGTCTTCCAGGAAATTTACCATCCATTTGAGCGTTGATTGTTATCATTTTAATATCGTATGCACTCAATAATTTTGGCACAATATCACAACCGGAACCATTACCTGGATCGACTATAACGTTCAAATCCGATCCATCAAATTTGATACGATTAGTAATATCTTTTATATGGATATCATTAATATGTTCAACGTGAGTGACTTTTCCTACTTCATCCCAGTTAATATTTAAGAAAGCTTTGTCGTTATATATTTTCTCAATTTCTTCTTCTTGCTGAGAAATATATCCCATCCCAGAAGGATTCCAAAATTTCAGTCCAATATATTCAGGAGTATTATGAGACGCGGTGATCATAACTCCCGCATCACCACCTAAATAGCGTATTGACATTGCTAAGGTGGGTGTGGTAACAATACCTAACGTCATAACATTGCATCCAGTACTAACGAGCCCTGATATGAGTGCGTATTCTATAGGTAATGCTGATGTACGAATATCCTTCCCAATAATGACCGTAGCATTCCCATTAAGATATGTACCTAACGCAAGACCTACATCTAAAGCCATTTGAGGGGTTAACATTACATCAGATTCACTATAATTTTGGAAAACTCTCCTTATACCAGATGTACCAAATATGTTGCTTGTCAAAATTTTATCACGTTATCTGTTTTAGTTAAATCTTCTTTTATTTAACTAAATCATTATTTTTATTAAATTCTATAAGTTTATTTGATATTTATTTATATGTATTTCTCAAAAAAAGTTAAAAATGAGGATGATTATGCTAAAAAAATATAATCAGTATATCTAATATATCTAAAAAGAGTAAATTATAAAACTTCTCGACTACTTATTGAAATTAAAAATTGGAATAGAATATATTATTACAAACGTTAATTTGGAATCATGATTTTTCAAGGGTTATTTAATATCTTAGATATTTATTCTAGTGAAATTGATCTATTTTATAGTAATATAGATAAATATTTCCGAGAAAAACTTAACCCTTTTTTAGGAGAAAAAACACTAGAAAAATCAGAATTAGATAAAATTGTTGGAAAAGTACTTAAAATACTTAAAAAAGAATTCTTAAAATTAGGTTTCAATGATAAAGAAATTGAAGAGAAATTTCTAGATCCTTATTTAGAAATTCAGAATAAAGATGTGGGAATAATCACAAACGCATCATTATTGTATGAAAAGAAGATTAGTCCTATAATTTACGAAATTTTCTTAGAAAAAATAGTAGATTATCTCGTAGATAATACTTTTGTAAATATTGTATTGAATTTGAAATCAATGGGATTATTGCCCTTTGAATTTATTTTCGAACTTATAAATCTTAAAAAATTATTTAAAAAATCTCCAGAAAAAACGGAAAATTTGCTTAAGTATATACAAATTCGGGATAAGATCATTAAAAAATTTAGAGAAAACAAAGACCAGATTGAAAGTTTAGAAGAGCTAAAAGATCCAAAAGATAAACTTCAATTAATGTATTTAATCTTTAGAATTATTGATTTTTTTCATTTACAGAAAATTTTTGATTTTTCTCATATCAAAGCATATCTCAAAAAGAATATAGATGAATGGTTAAATACCATACCTTTAGTAACTTTAAAAAATCCCGATCAGTATTTCTGTGGAGTTTATTTAGCTAAACATTTGGATGTAGAGATCGATTATGAAAGAGTTAAAGCTTTTTTAATGAACTTATATGAAGAAAATATTGATGAATTTGAGGCTCCTGTGATTGAGGCTACGGATAGACTTTATTGTTATTTTAAAACGACAGAACTGTTAAAGCTGTGGCTAAATGATGAACAAATCAGCAGACTTATGAAAATAGAAGAAAGCTTTTTTGAGCCTCAGTATCTAAAAAATCTAGAGACATCCCAATTAGTAGTGATACTAAAAATCTATAATGTTATCGGAGAGTTTCACAATTTAGATAAACAAAAAAGAAAAGCCATAATAGACGAGATTGAGACAAGAGTCACCTTAGAAGGAATCAAACAATACCGTGATGGGTTCGTATCTTCAGAAGCTACGTATTATGTACTATTTTGTAATTATATGAAAAACTCTTTAGACAAGTTAAAAGATTATGATCTTTTGGGAGGGGTAGTTTCACGAATATATCGAAATTTAGAAATTCTTAATTTCTCACAAGACACTAACTATGATTTAGTAAGTGAGATTTTTTATTCCTGCGAGAGTTTAAAACTCTTAAATTGTATAGAAACTAAACAAATGATTATTCATCTCGCCAAATATTTGTTTCCAAATGAGGTATTAGAAAAAATATCGAGTATAGAGAATATAACAGCAACAACTCCTGCGAAATTTCGACATCTAAAGGTAAATAGAATTACTGGAGAAACAATTTATTAAACTTTTGCTAAAATTTTAAATTTAACTTAAGTTAATTTCCTTAATTATTATCCGATCAAAATTTTAATTTGATCTTAAAAATTTAGTAAGGTAATAAAATCACTTTAATTGATTTGTATGAACATCGAAAATTTTGAATTAGTGTATAAGGAAAATCGAGTGAAGATAAAAGATAAAGGAAAAATAAAGTCAAAATTAAGTGAAATTGTAGGGAATAAAAACGTTTCAGATAATGAAATTGATATTTTAGCATATAACAAAGATACAACTCTTTTAGCGTATAACTGGACATTAGAAGGAAAAATTGCGGGGTTACCTGATTTTATCATTTGGCCTGATACCGTAGAACAAATCTCTTCTATATTGAAATTAGCAAATGAAGAAAAGATTCCGGTAATTCCATTTTCAGAAGGTTCTGGAGTTGTTGGAGGTGCAATACCCATTTATGGGGGTATTATGCTTGATATGAAAAAGTTTAATAAAGTCATAGAAATTAATGATAAAGACTTAACCGTAACTGTGGAAGCTGGTATGAATGGTATGAATTTAGAACGATATTTAAATGCTAAAGGGTATACAGGAGGGCATATCCCCCAATCTCTTTATACATCTTCTGTTGGGGGATGGATTGCGCACAGAGCAGCTGGCCAATTCTCAACAAAATATGGGAAAATCGAAGATATAGTAATGGGAATGGAGTTAGTATTACCCCAAGGAGAAATTATTAAATTTAAGACAATTGCTCGAGCATCAACAGGTCCTCAACTTGATAAATTCTTTATAGGTGGGGAGGGAACTTTAGGAATAGTCACACGAGCTACTTTAAAAATTTGGCCCTCTCCTGAAAAAAGAGCGTTGATTTCTTATGCTTTTCCTACATTTGAAGATTCTTTAGAAGCAACTCGGTTAATATTAAGACAACAAATATATCCTGCGGTTATTCGAATTTATGATGCTGACGAGACATACAGACATTTCGGTCATATAGAAAAAGCAAAAGATAAAGTTATGGTTGTGTTTGTATGTGAAGGTATAGAAAGGTTAGTAAATCTTGAAGAGACTATTACCAAAGAGGTATGTAAACAAAATAATGGGATTGAATGTGGTGAGGAACCAGTTGAACACTGGTTTGAAACGCGATTTAGAGTAACAGAAACTTCATCTACGCCAACTTTTAAAATGGTTGCCGATACTATAGAAATTGGATTTTTATGGGATAATGCCGCAAAAATGTATCATAATGTCTTGGAAGCTGCAAAACAAGTTAAGGGCGTTATAATGTTGACCGCACATGTTTCACACTTTTATCCAAATGGAATAGGTTTTTATTTTACATTTGCAGGAATACCACCGGAAGAGAAAACTGACCTTGAATTTTATCAGGAAGTATGGAATATAGTTATTAAGACTGTGGAAGAGGCTGGTGGATCCTTTGGGCATCATCATGGCGTGGGCGTTACTAGAAGCCATTGGATGCCTGTAGAATGGGGGAAATCTTTTGAAACTTTAAAGGCTATTAAAAAATTACTTGATCCCAATAATATCTTAAATCCAGGCAAGATTTATGAAAGTCCCTGGGAAAAGAGAGGTGAGAATTAAATGAGTGATATTTTAAATAAATACAAATGGATGGGTCCAATCATCGATAAAATGGATCGCGATATCAAAAGAAAGTTTATGAAAAACTTTAGAATGCGGGATAAAAATTTTTTTCCCGAAGGAGATTATAAAGCCGATATAAAAAATTTGGTTAATTGCATGTTGTGTCCAAACATGTGTCGTTTTGATTGTGGAACTCTTCAGGCAGAATTGAAAGAAACAATGAGTCCTGCTTATAAATCTAGAATTGGATATTATCTTACAATAGGAAAAATAGATGCATCAAAAGAAGAAAATAAAGCATTTATTGATTTAATGTATAAATGCTCAAATGAGGAATCCTGCAAGGTGTGGTGTCCCTTTGAGTTTTCAGTCGTTTCATTGCTTGAAACTGTAAGAGATGACCTAAATACTAAAGGATTAATGCCCGATTATTGTAAAAATCAAATTGAAAAGTTAAAGAAAACAAATACTATTGAAGATCATAACATATTTCTGACTTACAAGGATAAGGGAATTGAAAATATTGAAACGGACGGAAATGACGAAGTGTATTATTACATTGGATGTGAATCCATGAAATTTCCGGAAGTTGTTAAAGCAAATATTGAAATCTTGAAAAAAGCAGGAATTAAATTTTCCACTAATTTAGAAAAGAAGACCTGTTGTGGAGGTCCTGCTTTCAATATAAGAGATTTAGAAACCGCTAAGGAATTTGCTAATAAAAATAAAGAATTAATTAGAAGTACCGGAGCCAAAATTATTGTTTCCGATTGCCCAGGCTGCATAGAGACCTTAAATACTCGATATCGAAAAGCAGGAATTGAAATTGATGGAAGATTTATTCATATAGTCCGATATATTAAAGAGCTAATAGAGGATGGAAAACTTCAGCTTCAAAGAGAAGTTCCGGATGAATATAAAAAAGCCACGATTCATGATCCTTGTTTGCTTGCCAGAAATTTAAATGACATTGAATCTATTAGGGCAATTTTGAATAAATTGTCAAGTATTGACATTGTTGAGCCAATTTATAATAAAAACTTTACTCATTGCTGTGGTTGGAGTGGAACTGTTCATTGGGCAGATAAAAATATTGCGATTAAAGAGGCATCAAATAGAATTGATGAACTAAAGGAAACTGGAGCAAAAGTTTTTATTTCAGCTTGTCCTGAATGTGAACTGGGTTTAGCCTATGGAGTAAAAGAGATCGATAAAGAAAAGATTAAAATAATAGATATAGCTGAATTATTAATTAAAGTAATATAATTTAAAAAATTAAAGTAAAACAAAATAAATGATTATAATCTTTCTGAAGTGGATTATATGAGCGAACTATTGTGTGTATTTGATGTTGGGACTACGGGTTCCAGAACCATTATTTTTGATATAAATGGGAAAGAAATAGTAAGAGCTTATGAAGAATACCCTCTTGAGAAGCAACCTGTTGGCATTTCTGAACAAAATCCAATAATCTGGTGGAATGCTGTTAAAAACACTTGTAAACTTGCGGTTAAAAAAGTAAATCCTAATGATGTTATTGGAATCTGTGCTTCTTTTCAAAGAGCAACAGCCGGACTTATTGATAAAAATGGAGAAGTTTTACACCCGGCGTTGACCTGGATGGATGAAAGAGAAGTGGTGGATGCCTCAACCTACCATGAAGAATTAAGAAGAACTGTTCCAAAAATATTATGGCTCAAAAATAATAAACCTGAATTATACAATCAGGCTTCAAAAATATTCTTTCCAGATACTTACATATACATGAAATTATGCGGAAAAGATATTCGTGTCACTGAACCTACTAATGGGATCTTTGCAATTATGAGTAAAGAAACTTTAAATTGGGATCCAAAACTTGCTGAATCATATGGCATACCCATCGAACTATGGCCTGAACTCCGTACTCCAGGAGAAGTAATAGGTGAATTATCAAGTGAAGCGGCTAAAGATTTAGGACTTAAAAATAATGTCCCTATAATCCTGGGAGGAGGAGACCAACAATGTGCTGCTTTAGGTTTGGGGGTAATTGAAAAAGGACAAGCAAAAGTAACAACAGGAACAGGAACATTTGTTGATTATGTTACTGGCGATACACCAGTAACTCCGGCCGGGGATTTTCCCATATTTCCATTACCGCATGTTATTAAAGGAAAATGGATTATTGAAGGTACTATGCCCGGAACAGGGACTGCTTTGAAATGGTTTAAAGATAATTTTTCACAATTACAAGATAAAGAATGCGAAGAGAAAAATCTTAACGTTTATGCTGAATTAGCTAAAGAAGCAGAGAGTATTAAACCTGGAAGTGAAGGATTATTATTTGTACCCTTATATGTATTTAGAAAGGGAACTATCCATGGTTTAGGTTGGAATCACACCAGAGCGCATATGATACGGGCTATAATGGAATCAGCAGCCCTTAGTGCACAAATGTATATTGGGATGTTAGAAGCTATTGGAGGGAGTAAGGTCTCTGAGTTAAAGTCAGACGGAGGAGCAATGAATAGCGATTTATGGGCACAGATTTTTGCAGATATAATATCAAAAAAAATAATTATCCCTGAGAACCGAGATGGTGCAGCATTAGGTGCTGCTATTTTAGGATTTTACGGTTGTAAGAAATATAGTAGTTTTAATGATGCAATTGAAAAAATGGTACGATTCGAAAAAGAATTTAATCCCATAAAGGATAACGTAAAAATATATAAAAAACTCAATAGATTATTTATGCCTACATTATTAGATATCTTTGAAAAAAAACGTATAACTAAAGATCTTTAAATTCTTTTTTTTTAATTCTAAATTTTAAATTAAAAACTAATATCATCCCTCAAATAGAGGATAAGATTAAAATACGAGATATATCTGAATTATTAATTAAACGAATATCATTTAAGAAAAAATAATTTTCAATCCAAATTTGGTTAAAAGTGATACAAGTGATATAAATGAGCGAATTATTAGTTGTGTTTGATGTTGGGACTACTGGGTCTAGAACTTTTATTTTTGACATTAATGGGAACGAAATTGCTAGTGCTTATGAAGAATATCCTGTTATTAAACAACCAATTGGTATTGCAGAAGAAGACCCAAAATTGTGGTGGAATGCCACCAAGAACACATGTAAACGAGTGGTTAATAAAATAAATGTTAACGATATTATCGGGATAACGGGAGGGATCCTTCGAGTTAACGCTACGATCATTGATAAGAATAGAGAAGTATTATATCCTGCTATGTTAGCGATGGATGAGAGAGGAATGGATTTCCAAGCTGAAGAAGGATTAAGGCTATCAGTTCCCAAAATGTTATGGTTAAAACATGAAAAGCCTGACATCTTTGATAAAGTGTATAAAATTATTTTTCCCGATACATATATTTATATGAATTTATGCGGAAAAGAATATTGTATTACAGAACCAACAAACGGAATGTATGGAATTATGAATGCGAATACTCTGGATTGGGATCCCAATCTCGCTGATAAATATGATTTACCCATTGACTTATGGCCTGAAATTCGTACTCCAGGAGAAATTTTAGGTGAGTTATCCAGTGAAGCTGCGAGAGAACTGGGATTAAAAAGTAATCTTCCTGTAATAATAGGGGGAGGGGATCAACAATGTTCTGCCTTAGGTATGGGAGTAATAAATCCCGGTCAAGCTAAAGTGACTATGGGAACGTATACATTTGTTAATTATGTAACAGGTAATGAACCGGCGAAGCTTCCACCAGGAGATATTCCCATATTCCCATTACCCCATGTTATACCAGGAAAATGGATGCTTGAGGGTGCAATGCCAGGGACTGGAATTGCGTTTAAATGGTTTAAAGATAACTTTTCTCAATTACAGATTAAAGAATGTGAGGAAAAAAACATAAATGTTTATGAGATAATTACTAAAGAAGCAGAACAGATTACACCAGGAAGCGAAGGATTATTATTTATCCCCTTACAAATGTTTAGAAAGGGAACATTCCATGGTCTGGGATGGAACCACACAAGAGCCCATATGATCCGTTCTATAATGGAATCCGCTGCTTTAAGTGCTCAAATGTATTTAGGCCTCATAGAAGCGGTTGGACGCATTAAAACTACCGAAATAAAGGCGGATGGCGGCGGAATGTATAGCGATTTGTGGGCTCAGATTTTGTCAGATGTGATGGATAAAAAAATTCTCATCCCAGAAATCAAGGATTGTTCAGCTTTAGGAGCTGCTATTTTGGGTTATTATGGTTTGAAAAAATTTAATAGTTTAGAAGATGGGATTGAGAGAATGGTTCGATTTGAAAAAGAATTCATTCCCAACAAAACAAATGTAAAGGTTTACAAAAAATTAAATCGGTTATTCATGCCTAATGTTTTAGATCTTTATCAAAAAAAGCGTGTTACAAAAGATCTTTAAATTTCTTTATTTTATTCTATTTTTTTTTTAATCCATACAAAAATAACCTAATGTTGACCAGATCTCTAATTTAAATGATGATTAATATGTACTATTGATCATAATGAAAAAGAAAAAATTAAAATATTTGACATGTAAAATTAGTAATTATAGAGTTTTTATTTAAACACAAGTATTTTAGAATCCAATTTTAAAATTGCTAAATGCTTAAATTTTCTTGAGCTGATCGATATGAGTGATTTATTATGCGTTTTTGATGTCGGTACAACAGGATCAAGAACTATTATTTTTGACATTAATGGGAAAATCATTGCTAATGCTTACGAAGAATATCCCATTGTGAAACAACCTGTAGGGATTTTCGAACAAGATCCCAGAATGTGGTGGAATGCAACTAAAAACACATGTAATCAAGTTGTTAAAAAAGTAAATATAGATGAAATAATTGGGATAACGGGAGGTATTCATCGAGGAAGTGCTACATTTATTGATAAGAATGCAGAAATATTACATCCTACAATGTTATCATTGGATGAGAGAGGAACGGATTTCCAAGCAGAAGAAGGATTAAGGTTATCGATTCCTAAGATATTGTGGTTGAAAAAAGAAAAGCCCGATATCTTTAATAAGCTGTATAAAATCATTTTTCCCGATACATATATTTACATGAAATTGTGTGGAAATGAATTATATATTACGGAACCTACAAACGGGATTTATGGGATTATGAATAAAAATGAATTAGACTGGGATAAAAACCTCGCTGATAAATATGATTTACCTATTTATTTATGGCCTGAACTCCGTACACCGGGAGATATAATTGGTGAATTATCCAGTAAAGCTGCAGGAGAGCTTGGATTAAAAAGTAATCTTCCCGTAATATTAGGAGGGGGGGATCAACAATGTTCTGCTTTAGGGATGGGAGTAATAAATCCCGGTCAAGCAAAGGTGACCATGGGAACATATACTTTTGTTAATTATGTTACGGGTAATGAACCAGCGAAACTTCCTCCCGGAGATATTCCCATATTTCCCTTACCCCATGTCATAAAAGGGAAATGGTTGCTTGAAGGTGCGATGCCAGGGACTGGAGTCGCATTCAAATGGTTTAAAGATAATTTTTCTCATTTAAGTATCAAAGAAAGTGAAGAGAAACACATCAATGTTTACGATATGTTGAGCAAAGAAGCGGAAGGGATAAATCCAGGAAGTGAAGGCTTATTATTTATCCCTTTACAAATGTTTAGAAAAGGAACTTTCCATGGTATAGGATGGAATCATTCTAGAGCTCATATGATCCGTTCTATCATGGAGTCAGCTGCTTTAAGTGCTCAAATGTATTTAGGATTGATAGAAGCTGTCGGTCGGATCAAAACTGAGGAAATAAGGGCAGATGGTGGTGGCATGTATAGTGATTTATGGGCTCAAATTTTATCTGACGTGATGAATAAAAAAATTCTTATACCTGAAGTGAAGGATTGTTCTGCTTTAGGAGCCGCTATTTTAGGTTATTATGGATTGACAAAATATAGCAGCTTTGATGATGCGATCGAAAAAATGGTTAGGTTTGAAAAAGAATTCAATCCTAATAAAGCAAATTTAAAGGTTTACAAGAAATTAAACAGACTATTCATGCCCACAGTATTAGAAATTTATCAAAATAAACGGGTTACAAAAGATCTCTAAATCATATTTGGATTCTTCAATTATAATTTTTTTATTGTCCAGAAACCGAATCTACATTTTGAAAAATTTTTTTAAGTTTAAGAATATCTTCAGCTGGAAGGGATGGTCGTAAGAATGACTCGATGTTTGCTTTCAAATGTTCAATATCTCCAGTCCCAGACAGAACAACATCAACCCCGGGTTCAAATTTACAGAATCGGTAAGCTGCATCAACTAAGTTTACAGCACTCCCCTTATGGATAAGAAATCCTAGGGGGTTTTTCATATCAATATCAGAAAGATTAATTTCACTTATTTCAACTAATTCATTGATAATTTGACTTAAACGTTCGGGTCTACTCAGTGCTAGGCGTACGGGAAACATTATTAATGTTCCAATCTTTTTTTTCATCGTTTCTGGAAAAACCCGCTCACGAGCAGATTGATTTAGAATATTAAATCCCACCATAATAACATCCCAATAATCGTCCTTTAAAGCTTTTTGCAGCATTATATGCTGGGGATCTAAATCAAAACGCTCCGTTATCCCCAAAAAACGGATTATTCCTTCATCTTTTAGTTTTTGAAATGTGGGGATAATATTTGGTATTACTTTATCATAATCTTCTGGCATTACCGCATGAAGATGGTAAATATCAATATAATCGGTATTAAGAGCTTTTAAACTTTTATTGATACTTTTTTCAACTTCCTCAGGATTAATTTTGCCAAAAACGGATTTCTTGGTGGATAAAATTATGGATTCACGATCTCTTCCTTTTAATGCTTCGCCTACAAGCTTTTCAGTACGATAAAGTTCTGCTGTATCGATGATGTTAATATCATTATCTATTGCATATTGAATAACAGCAATAGATTCTTTTGATGACTTCCCAGTGCTTTTCCCCACACGACTGGGTCCACCACATCCCAAACCCATTACACTTGCTCTCAATCCTGTACGACCAAGATTTATATACTCCATTAATTCACCCATATCTACTCATAAATGAAGATTCAAAAAGTTCTCTAATACTCAAGATTAATTTGGTCTCAATTAAGAATGTTTTGATTGTACGATCTCAATTTATTTAAGACCATTTTGATTTTATAGCGAGAATTTGGAAAACGTTTGACTTATTAGTATTATTAAAAATTTAATAACAAGAATTAGAAAAGTATTTTTTGAATGAAATTTTTTACTTGTTGACATACAATACATTAAAAACAATGTTTACAAATGCCCTTTTTTAAAAACCGTGAGGGTTATAATCTATATTATGAGGATATAAATCCCTCATCTAGCAGAGGTACAATAATTTTATTACACGGTTTTGCATCCTCAGCTTCTTTCTTCAAAGAACAGATAAAAGTTTTAAAAAATTATTATAGAATCATTGCCTTTGATGCGTTAGGGCATGGCAAAAGCGAACACCCTAAAGAATTAAATATTTCAAAAAATATTAGATTTGAGACTATAAGGGATTTAGAAGATCTGCTTACACACTTAAAAGTAACGGGGAGGTATGGGATAATAGGACATTCTCTTGTTGGGGGTATGATTGCACAATATATTTGCAAAAAACATCCCGAAGATGTCATTTTTCTCATTTTACTAAATTCAGGTTATATAATGATTGATAATGTTATTAGGAATATGTTCTACAATTTATTACCCTATTTTATACGAATGAATTTCTTAGATGTGGTTGCCAACTCCGTCGAAGATATCTTGGATAAAACTATTCCTTACATAATTTCCGCATTGACTAATTCAGTGTATAATGTACAACTCCCAAAAGAGGACTTGTATATGCGAATTGAGGACCAAATTTTTAAAATGATATCTGAAATAAAAGAATATGATCCCTCAGATATTAAATGTCCTACTTTAATCATTGGAGGGAGACTGGATAATTTCGCACCGGAGCAGATGTCAGAGGAATTACAAAAAAAGATTCCTAATAGTAAACTTGAAATCATTGATATGGCAGGGCATTTTGCTCCCGCTCAACGTCAAGAGGTAGTTAACGAATTAATATGTGATTTTATAAGAAATATCAAGTAATGACAAAAAAAATTCCATGACGGATAATTTATTTCTTGTCTTGTTTTTAGTATTTTTAATCTAATGATTATCGTTTTATAATAAGTTTTCTCAATTATTAAAAAAAAATTTCCTTTTTTATTCTAGTTTTACGTACTCCAGCATATAACGTAAGATCAAGGAAGTTGTAATCGCACCTGGATCAGAATAACCTAAGGATCTTTCTCCCAGAGTTTTTGCTTTACCTACAGTTGCGACCATTTCTTTTGTTTTCTCCACTCCTTCCTCAGCTTCTTTAACAATTAGGGAGAGTGCATCCTTGAGCGATAACGAGCGTGTCTCTTTAGATTTCAATGCAGCAGGTTCAAGTACATCAACCATTGTTTTATCACCCTTCTTGGCTTTACCTCTTTGTTGAATTGCTTCGAGAGCATCAATGAGCATTATGGATAAGGTTTGGGCGTTAAAAACTGATTCTTCCATAAGGTTTTTTGCTCCTCCCCTAAAGAATGTCCCAAATATTGCTCCTGCTGCTCCTCCAACAGAAGTGAGTAAACTCATTCCTATGGAGTTTAAGAGATCACCAAGAGTTGGAAATGAATCTTCTTCTAGTATTTTAATAACGGTTTGAAAGCCTCGTGCCATATTGACCCCATGATCTCCATCTCCTATTTTTTTGTCAGCTTCAGTGAGAATATCTTTAGAATCTATGACTCTTTTCGCTACAAAAAGAAACATTTCCACCGTATCTTTTATTGTTAGCTGATCTTTCGTCATTTTCATCACATTTTATTAAAACCTATTGAGCTCGCGGGCATATCATAATAATTTTTTAATTCATCATCGAGTTTCATTAACGTTATAGAGAAACCAGCCATTTCTTGGCATGTACAGTAGCTTCCTACGAGAATATCATGCGTTTTTATTTTTCTATCCCGTAAGATTTGAGCAACTTTTCGATTAGCAATTAATAACTCCATAAGAGTGGTGGATCCAAGATCGTTAACTAAAAGACAAACCTCGTCCCCCACTTCAAATGGTAGATCTGGAAGAATTTTATCCATCATTTTTTGCACAATAGTGTCTGAATTCATCATCTTTTCACGTGAAACTCCAGGTTCTCCATGAAGTCCCATTCCTATTTCTATTTCGTCATCTCCAAGTTCAAATGTTGGCTCTCCTGTCTCAGGAATCGATCCTGCAGCAATAGAAACACCCATTGTTCTCGTATTATCACGAGCCTTAGCTGTGACTCTATAAACTTCTTCAAGATTATCTAAATTTGCTGAAGCACCTCCAGCTACTTTAATTACAAATAAATCTCCCGCAATCCCCCTTCGATCATCTATTCTTTCTAATGGAGCAGAAGCGACATCATCCCAAATTCTAACGGTTTTTACCTCAATTCCTTCTTCTTCTGCCATTTCAGCGGCAATATCAAAATTCATATTATCGCCCGCATAATTCCCATATAGATATAATACACCTTTTCCTTTATCGAGAACTTTTGTTGCTTCAAAAATAATATTTGGTGAAGGTGCAGCAAAAATATGACCACAAGCCGCTCCATCTGCCATATTTACACCAATAAATCCGGGGAACAGAGGTTCGTGCCCGCTTCCTCCTCCAATAAGGAGACTTACTTTTCCATCAGGAATTTCTGTTTTAACCAATGCATTAACGCCTTTCAATTTCTTGATCTTACCATTTGAAGCTTCAACAATCCCTTCAAGCAACTCAGCTACTACATTTTTAGGATCGTTTAAGATTTTTTTTGACTTTTTCATATGATTCAACTATTAAATAAGTAGATATATAGAATTAAATCCCTATGTTTTAATAATATGCATATTGTTAAACCAAATTAATAATGTCTATACATTAATGATTTAATATGTAATTTTAATAGAAATCTCGAATGATTGTTATCTATACTTCAATATAAATAGGTTTAATACTGAATTTAAAAATGGACACTAATCGGAATGAAAATAATACAACTATTTCATTTTTAAGAAATGAAGTAAAAAAGTTTGTACAAGAGCGGGATTGGACTCAATACCATACTCCAAAAAATTTAATCCAAGCGCTACAAATTGAAGCAGCAGAGTTATCCGAGCTTTTTTTGTTTAAAGAGCTCGATATAAATGATATATTAATGAATAAAGAATTTATCGATAAAATATCAAACGAGATGGCAGATGTTTTAGTCTATTTAATAAGTTTATGTAATTCACTGGATATAGATATTGTACAAGCTTTCGAAAAAAAAATGGAAATAAATAGAAATAAATATCCAATTAGAGAATTTAATAATGGAGTTTATTATAAGAAATAGAAATTCTCCCTTACTATCTAATTTCGGTTATTTTTATGTTAACAGTAAAAATTTAATTAGGTAAAAAATAAAAAAATACAATTTAAAAAAAATCGAATTATAAAACATGACTGAACAAAATATTGAAGAATTAATCAAGAATCAACTGGATAAAACTTTAAAAGAAACTAATTTTCCACCTTTGGGGAAATTATACAAAGGTAAAGTAAGAGACAATTATATTCGAGAAGATGTGAGAATTATAATTGCAACTGACCGTTTATCTGCGTTTGATCGGGTGATTACAACTATTCCATTCAAAGGACAAATGCTTAACCAGATATCCGCTTTTTGGTTTGATCAAAGCAAAAATATTGTAAAAAATCACATTATTGAGATCCCAGATCCTAATGTTGCAGTAGTTCATCAATGTGAAACGATACCTGTTGAGTTTATAATTAGAGCATATTTAACAGGAACCGCGTGGCGAAATTATAAGGAAGGAAAAGCAACTTCGGGGATAAAATTACCTAAAGGGCTTAAAAAAAATCAAAAATTAGATGACATCCTGGTTACTCCCTCAACAAAAGCTGAATCTGGCCACGATATTTATTTAACCAAACAAGAGTTAATTCAACAAGGTTTTATCGATAAAGAGTTATATGACCTAATGGAAGATGCCTCTATAAAATTATTTAAGTTTGGACAAGAGTACTGTAAGAAGAATGGACTTATTTTAGTGGATACGAAATATGAATTTGGATTAAAAGACGGTGAGCTATATGTAATTGATGAGATTCATACTCAAGATTCCTCTCGATTTTGGATTGCCGACACATATGAAGAGAGATTCAATGAAGACAATGAACCAGAGATATTGGATAAAGAAATTTTTAGAGGGTGGTTAATGGAGACTTATCCCGACATTTTTCCTAATATAACCCCCGACCAAGAAATTCCTCCAATATCTAATGATATAAAAATAGAGTTAGCAAAAAGGTATATGAAGAGTTATCAAAAGATAACCGGGAAGCAATTTAAACCAGAAGTTTCAGACGTTACGGAACGAATTATCGCAAATTTAAAAAAAGCACAATACTTATAATTTCTAAGAAAAGATTTAAATACTTTACTATCGAAAATGATGTATAATGACTGATTTTGCATTAATTTTATTATTTATGAATTTTGGATTGTTTATTGTTTCATTTCTATTAATTTTATTGAGTGTGCTCAAAGCAAAGAAAATGAAAGGAGTTAATATTAAAGAGAATAAATTGCCAAAATTAAGTAAATATAGTTATGGACTTGCACTATTATCATTGTTTTTAATGGTATTTATTAGCTTCTTCCTTCTTTATCAATAAAGCTATCCAAATAACTAACTTTTTTGTTAGTATATATATCAGAGTTCTATTGTCGTTATTATTAGTTCTCATTTTTGTCGTTATTGGGTGTTATTTTTAAATTAATAAGAATTATTATAATTATTATTAACTTTTCTTTTCATAAATGGCAATAGAATATATTGTAGAAATTGTCTTAGAAAATAAACCTGCTGCTCGTGATCCAGTAGGCGAAACCATTAAAAGAGACCTTCTTGCGAAAAAAGGGTATGATATGGTTTCCAATGTTCGAAGTGGTCAATATTTAAGATTCTATCTTAAAGCTGAAACTGAGCAGAAAGCAAAAGAAATTGTAGAAGACTTATTAAACAAATTGCGAATTTATAATCCAGTTACTCAAAACTTCAAGATTCTAAATTTAACAAAAGAGAATTAAAAAATGAGTATAAAAATAGCGGTTATACAATTTCCAGGAGCAAATTGTGATTTGGATACAATACATGTTCTGACCAATGTGATGAATATTGAAGCCGATCTGATATGGCACAATCATTTCAAAGAAAAACATTATGACGGAGTAATACTCCCTGGCGGCTTCTCTTTTGGGGATTATTTAAGAGCTGGAATTATTGCTGCTCATAGCCCTGCAATAGACGAAGCAAGAGTAATGTTAAATGATGGACGACCTATTATTGGGATCTGCAACGGTTTTCAGATATTGGCAGAAGCAGAATTTCTCCCAGGGGCCCTATTAAAAAATGAATCTCTTAAATTTATATGTAAATGGATCAATATAAAAGTTGAGAATAATAAAACAGCTTTTACAAATAAAATGAGAATAGCAGATATTCTTGACATTCCTATTGCTCATGGAGAGGGACGATATTTTACAGATAATCTAAAAGAATTAGAGGAAAACAATCAAATAGTTTTTCGTTATTCAAATAGACAGGGAGACTTAACAACAGAATCAAATCCAAATGGTTCTATGGATAATGTGGCAGGAGTCTGTAATCTGGAACAAAATTGTCTGGGATTGATGCCTCATCCTGAGAGGGCTTCAGAGGAAATATTAAGTCCATATGGAACGACCCACGGAAAATATTTTTTTGAATCGATGGTTGAATTTATTAAAAGGAGGGCATAGTAATGCCGAAAGTACAAATAAATGGAGATAAAGTAGAAATTGATTTAACTTCACGCGAAATAACTCAAATTAAAGACGTTTTAAAGCGAGAGCCCTCAATCACAGAGTGGGGAATGTTTGATGTTATGCATTCAGAACATTGTTCCTATAAATCTTCACGTCCAAAATTAAAACAATTTGAGGATGCTGAAAAGAATTATGATTATGTCCTTGCCGGTCCAGGACAGGATGCGGGAGTAATAGATATTGGAGATGGATATTGTTTAGCATTTAGAATAGAATCCCACAATCATCCTTCTGCAATTGAACCATACCATGGAGCAGCAACAGGTATAGGAGGAATCATAAGAGATATCTTATGCATGGGGGTTCGACCTATTGCGTTATTAGATCCATTACGCTTTGGACCCCTGAAAGATAATCCTCACTCACAATGGTTATTTAAATATGTAATAAAGGGAATTGCGGATTATGGTAATTGTACAGGAATTCCTACTATTGGAGGAGAGGTTGAATTTGATAAAAGCTTTGAGAGTAATTGTTTAGTTAATGTTGCATGTATTGGCTTAGGAAAAATTGAGGATTTTAAACATGCCCCCAGTAAAGCCTTCAATCCAGGAGATTATGTGATTCTGATGGGAGGATCCACTGGGAGAGATGGAATTCATGGAGTTACCTTTGCTTCACGAACTCTAACTGAAATGTCAGAGGCAGATAGACCTGCGGTTCAAATAGGAGATCCTTTTACAAAAAAAATGATTATTGAGGCTACACTAGAAGCGGTAAAAACGGGATATGTGAGAGGATTGAAGGATCTCGGAGGAGGAGGGCTAACATGTGCATTAAGCGAATTAACCGGGGATGGGGGCACAGGAGCAAAAATTGATATGTCGAAAATATTTATAAGAGAACCAGGTATGAATTCGTTTGAAATAATGCTCTCAGAATCTCAAGAAAGAATGGCATTTATAGTTAAACCTGAAGGTCTAGACACAATCTTAGAGATTTTTAAAAAGTTTGAAATGGCTCATGCGATAATAGGAAGGGTCGACGATTCAAAAATTTTAAAGGTATATGATGGAGATAACCTTGTGGTAAATTTACCCTCAAGAGCACTTTCAGATCCCCCCACAATTCCAAGAGAAGAAAAACGCCCGGATTATTTAGATCAATTACTTGCTCAGAGAACTCCAAAACCTACTTTGGGATTAGAAGAGATTATTTATAAGCTAATTGCCTCAGAAAATATTTGTAGTAAAGAATGGGTATTTCGTCAATATGATCATGAGGTGGGGGTTAGATCTGTAGTTAAATGTGGAGAAGGAGATTCTGGAGTTCTACGGATAATAGGTACAAATAAATTTATGGCCGCCAGTGTGGGTGTAAACTCCAAGCATTGTTATTTAGATCCCTACGAAGGTGCAAAAGGAGGTCTAGTCGAAATTTGTGGAAACGTGTTAGCAAATGGAGCAAAACCGATGGCAATGGTTAATTGTTGTAATTTTGGAAACCCGGAAAAACCCGTTTCTTTTTGGTATTTTTCTCAAGCCGTAAAAGGCATGGCAGACTTTTGCAAAGATTTAAGAATTCCAGTAGTGGGAGGAAATGTTTCCTTTTATAATGAAGATGAGGTGAGCAATACTGCAATTAAAGGAACCCCAATAATCATGATTCTCGGTCTTATTGAGGGTAGAGAAAACATTATCAGCTCATCATTTAAAAAACCAGGGAATGATATATTTATTATAGGGAACACCAGACCAGAATTGGGCGGTTCTGAATATCACTCTGTAATTTTTGATTTAGAAGGGGGAATCCCTCCGAAAGTTAATGAACAGGAAATAAAGGATAGATGGAATTTTCTTATTAAGCTCTATGAAGAAAATCTAGTAAAAGCAAATCATGATGTGAATAAGGGAGGCTTTATCATAACCATAGCTGAAATGTGTTTTAAGAATAAACTAGGAGCAGATTTAGATTTAAAGGAATATTATGATAAAAAAATGCGAGAGGATGAATTATTATTCAGCGAATCAGTTGGAAGATTTATCATAGAGGTGGAACCTCAGCATTATGAAAAAACAATGAAGATTTCTAAACAATTTAACGTACATATTAAAAAAATAGGAAACATAATCTCCGAACCAGAAATAATAATTAAGGGATTCAAAAATAAAGACTATAAACTTGATATCGATAAAATGAAACAATTATTCAACTCAACTATCCCTAATCTCATGGAAATTTGAATTTTTAATTAAAAAAATATTGGGTTTATAGAACCCTTTTGTCCAAAGAATTTTTAAATTATAAATGAAAATTTGAAATTCTCTTCTTCTTTTTTTATAAATATTAGGATGTATTAAAAATAAGAGGTATTTCTATGAGAGCTCGCGCATGTCTTAAGTGTAAACAATATGTAGTAATTCACCCAGACAATCCAATTAATATAAATACAATTAAAGAATTTGAAACTAAACATGGTTATCACACCATAATTACTGTTGATCTGAGTGAAATAAAAGAAGATTTTACTAACGCACAATCCAACAATTATAAGAAATCAGTAAAAGTAGATAGCTAAGAAAAAGTGTTTTAAATTAATATTCTTTCTTGGTTACATAAGGAATATTTAGAAAATTCTAAAGAGCAAATAAAATTATTTTAAGAATATTAATTATTAAATACTAAAAAAACAAATTTATAATTAACATTATTGTTAACTCAAATATAGAAAAATATTCGATTTATCGAATAAAAAATAGTAAGTAAAATTGTTATAATCCAATTAAATAATTTATAACATCAATTTTTAAAAATTTCATAAAATTATTATCCAATCATAAATTACAAGACGTGATAAAATTTAGCTTACCTATAATAATTGAGGTGATATAAATTCGAGTTAAGGCATGTATGAAATGCAGAGAATACGCTATTATTCATCCTGAAAATTCAAAAAATCTTGAAGTATTAAAATTATTCGAGGGAAAGCATAGAGGTCACACGGTTGTTACATTAGATTATAATGAAGTTAAGGGTTCATTTACTAATTTTCAAAAAGAACAACCAGAAGAATCTTCCGAGACTGAAGAATAGATTCTTTTTCCTATCTTTTTAATTTTTTATATTAGAACTTCATGATTTTGAAAATCCCCCATGATGGAATTCAATACTGTATTTAAGATTAGTTTTGTCGCAGTAGGCTTCAATTTCATGTTCTATTAAATCCCATCTAGAAGGATCTCTTTTAAATTCTTGATATAACGGTAAAAGATTCGGATAATAATTTTTAATTACTTTAAAAATACGAGGGACGTTATGAGGGCGAAAATTCAAATTTTCAAACATATAATAGTTCGTATAATGCATGGATCTTTTAATTATTTCACGAAAATCCGTTATTCCGGGAAAAAAAGGGGAAATGAATATATAAGTCTTAATATTTTGCTCACTTAATGTTTGAATGGTATTTAATCTCTCCTGTGGTCTTGATGCACTAGGCTCAATAACTTTTGAAAAATTGTCATCCAAAGTGCTAATTGATATGCCCACTTCAATATTCTCAAATTTTTGAAATAAGTCGATATCTCGCTGAACGAATTTGGATTTGGTAAGAATAATTAGTTCAGCTTTAGTTCCTACAAGTCTTTCCAAAATTTTGCGAGTATTTTGATATTTTAATTCTGAGGGAATATAAGGATCTGTGACGGAGCTGATGAGAATCGTTTTTCCATCATATTTTTGAGGCTTAATTCTATTTACGTTAAAAGTTTTTATATCTAAAAATTGTCCCCATTTATCTCCCTTATGACCCGTAAATCGTATCATAAATTCTGCGTAACAATAAATACATCCGTGCTGACAACCGGTATAAGGATTAATAACATAATCTATAGTGGGGATAGTACTCTTTGTAATAATTTGTTTAGCTTCTCGAAAATTGATTTTCATAAAATAATATAAGTATAGAATAATACTAATAAATATTTATTTTAGAGGAATGGTACTAATGGAAGTAATCATCAAGTTAGATACTAAAGTTAGAAACATGTCTTTGATTTTAATCCTTATCGCAGTTTTAATTCTTATCATTTGGACAATCCTTTATCTCAATTCACCGAAAAGAGAATTACAATATTTATTATATCTAGGCATAGCACTATTTCTTGGGGGTATATTAGTTTTTACCAGAATTCAGTTTGTATTATGGGCAGAAAAGAGAGTGCAGAAATCTTAGTCAGAAATATTAATAAATATATTTGCTTAATGAGTTTATGTATTCTCTTCCAAAACTGTTTGAATTACGTTTCTGAAAACCTCATAGGATTGAGCTCCAACAACCATTCTATCACCTATAATGAATGTAGGTACTCCATTAATTCCATATTTTCTCAATTCTATTAGGGATTTTTGTAATTCTTTGAGCGGGTCGTCATTTTTAATATAAGCTTGTATTTCATTCCTGTTCAATCCAATAGACTCTGCGAGATCCAAGAGTAGAGAAAGATTTCCGATGTCTTTTCCCTCTTTCCAATAACTCTCAAATACTAATTTATGGAAATCATCGAATTTTCCATTTTTTCTTGCAAACTCCGCGGTAAAAAGCGCCAATCGTGAATTTGGGAGCGTTCCGGAAAATTGAACAGTTAATCCATCCTCATCAGCGAGTCGTTTTACATTAGCAAAGACCATATCTAGGTATCCTTTTGGAAAGGGTAAATTGTTTACAAAAAAACCTTCTTTAGGAGTTTCTGGATGAATTTCAAAGGGTTGCCATTCGATATCTAACTCAAACTGTTCTTTTAGTTTTTCCATTCGGTGGAAGCCGATGTAGCAAAAAGGACAGATATAATCGGAATAAACTACGATTTTTAACAATTTTTCTCCCATTATTCACTTTTTTATATTATTTAAATGCTAACTATTGATAAAAGTATTTATTAAATTTTAAAAGTACAAATATCTAATATTAC
>SDNV01000138.1 GCA_004524515.1 Promethearchaeota archaeon | reverse complement strand
ATCAAAAAAAGAACTTTAACCAATCTATTTCTTGCTTCATAATATTTGGTATCGTAAATCTAAACTCTCGCTGAGCCCTTCATCAGATAACTTTCCTTTTGGTTTTTTTATCTGAATCATTATATTAGATTTACTAGTTGCAATCGACTGATTCTTTCTGATTTATTTTGATGAAAGCTTGCTCTTGCTTATTTCTTTGTTCTGATTTGACCGATCGGTTTACTTGGGAGAGAAATTTCATTGCATTAGATTTTCCCGTAACTATATTGTCTCTTAATTCTTCGAGGCTCAAACCTCCTGAGATTATTAATGCGGTTTGAAAAGAGTGATCTGGTTCTAATGTGTTAAATTTTATTTGAAGTGCCGATAAAATCTCGCCAGGCCCCTCATGTATTTTATTTGAGAGATTTAATCGATTCTTAGTAATTGCGAATTCTTTAGTAAGACACGTCTCATAATTTGTTGATCTTGAGATAGTAGAAAATCCTGCATATAACCCCGTTTTATCATATTGATATATGATATCATTTTTATTGTCATAACCTGAAAGATCATCGTTAAATCCTTCTAGTCCATTGATGTCAAAATCGAACACAAAATACATTGAGAAATCTGTTAAATTGTAATCAGATATATTCTTTAAAGTGAAAAATGTATTGATATACGGTACTTGAGGCTTATTGAAGACGTCAATGTATAATCGAATTAAAGAATGTTCTTTCTTAAGTTCTTGTTGGGTTATTATGTTTGATTTCATTAATTTCTTTAAATATTCTTGAATGTCAAAATCTAAGGTAATGCGGTCAATATAGGTCCCAGTTCGAGTATTTACCATTTTGTAAATAGGGGTAGCTTCAATGTTTTTCAATATTACAGGGATTGTCCCGATTTGTTTTCCAATCAGTTTAAAACTAAACCAGGGTCCTGCAAGCTCTTGTTCAGTTAAATATAATATATATTTTCGTTTATATGTTAGTTCTTTCACCGAAAAGCCCATCAAATAACCAGCGGTATTTCAAGTTGCAAATATTTCGTTGAAGGTGACTTTTAATACTATTTTTAGATAACCTCTTTTATTTTTTATTTGCTAATAGTTAATTTCTAAAATAAATATACTACAATTATACTTAATTATCTATTAATTAAAATTTTTGAGTTTAATATTAAAGCTTAAACTCTTTC
Organism: Promethearchaeota archaeon; assembly: GCA_004524515.1. Next base: position 5,898 of record SDNV01000138.1, on the reverse strand, counting down.
AATAAATCGATAGGCAATATACAAGAAAGCTTCATTTACATTTTCTCCCGTTTTTGCTGAAATTAAAATGTAATGAAATCCAAGTTTTTCTGCGATCTGCTTAATCTCATCCTTAGTAGTCAAATCTTGTTCTTTTAAATCTGATTTGTTTCCTACAATTACAATTGGAATATTGGCTGGGATGGCGTTTTTAATATCATCAAACCAATTCTGAATGCTTGTATCATAATTACCTCTAGTACGATCAATCACAATGAAAGCAGCGCTCGCGCCTTCGTAAAATCTTTTTCTATAGGGAGCCATCTGGCCTATTTGTCCTGCTATATCCCATAATAAAAGTTGTACTTCCGTATTTTCTGCCATAACGATTGTCTTCTTAGAAATATTAACTCCAATAGTTGAAATATAATTTTCAGCAAAACGATTTTCTACAAAGCGCATTATTAAGGAAGTTTTTCCCACGCTATAATCTCCAACTAAAATTAGTTTTAACGTGAAAGTTCCTTTTGGTAAATTTCCCTCTCTTGATCGTGAGAGGACTCTAATAATTTCAGGAATTTCAATAGATATATCATTATTACCTTCTAAAATTAATTCAATTTTTCCTGCAATATGTTCTGAAAAGACTCTAAGTTCAATGTCTAAAGTGGTCGGGGCTGCTATTGTGGTCAATATAGATTTAGGTCCCATGCTGCAGTATGCAAATTTTTTTTCTTTCATTGATGTAATGTTAAAAAAATTGCTCTGAGTTTGATATTCGTTTTTAATTCTGTCTATATATGTATCTAAAAATGCGGAGATCGCTCCGATAACAGAATCATCACCTTCTTTTTCTTCCTTGCTTTCTGAGGCAATTATAAATCCATCTCTATCGCAAATCGCGACTGCAATGGCGCCCTCCATTTCCGACATGTAAATTCTTAAAAGTTCGTTTAAAAGGTCAAGATTTGGGAGGTTCTCCAAGTATAAGCACTCTTAAAATGTTTTATTTGATTATTACATCTTGTATAATAGAAATTATATATAAATATAGTTATAATAGACTGATATTATGATTCACACTTCTCATTATCCCCATAATATATAACTTTTTAAAAAGAAACAAAGTGAATATACTTGTATGGAGACTAATAATTTAGAATACGAAGAAAATATCGCTAGGTTACTTGGAAAAATGAAAAGATATTTTGATCAAGTTGGTTTAAAAGAATTATCTGAAAAAAGCGAGAGAATTTTAAAAAATTATAATAAAACAAAAGACATTGTGTAATTTCTAAATATTATCCAAAATTCATCTTCATGATACTCCTTTTTATATTCCTTCCATTTGAATAGAAAATTATAATGGAAAATTATACTTTAAATCATATCAATGGGAATAGAACTAAGGAGATAGAAGATATACTAACACGAGCAGTCTCTTTATTCAAGAAAACGGGACTTACAGAATTAGCTGAAAAATGGGATCGCATTTTAAATACTTATCTCTCTAAGAAAGCTTTAGTTTAGCTATGTGACTTTCAGGGAAGATTTAACATGTTTAATTGATCTTTTATCGATTTCATACAAATCATAAATCAATTTATCAATTTCCTCCATTATTTTAGGATCGGCAGTATTTTTTTTGATTAATTTTTCTACATATTGATGGATTTGAATTGAAAGAGCCTTTTCTTTTTCAGTTATAGGTACTTTTATCGGTAATGATTCAATTTTTTCAATTAAAATCCGAGGAAATAGTTTTTTATATGAACCGAAAGATTTAATGAAATAATATGATAATAAACTTGAATTTAATAATCCTAGTAAATAAAAATCAGTAAATTCAGGATGTTGGGAATTTTTTACTTTTAAATTGTAGAATGATTGAGTTGTATAAGAGAACTTATCATATGTAGCACATATTAAGTTATTTTGATTTAATTGCCGTATCACGATGCGATCTTTATATATTTCTTCTGATTTGTAGTTGATGCCAGGTTTATTGATTCGGATGTATCTACATTCTTTTATTTCATAACGATTAATTGAGTATAATAATCTTCTAAAATTATCAGTCTCAATATTTCCTATTTCTTTTTGAATGATTTTTTCCACAGAACTCTTTTTTAGAGTTGATTCACAGGAATTACATTTCAAACTTGCCTTTGGAACAGGAAGATACATTTTACAAGTATCACAGAATATAACCTTACCACTTTTGTTCAATTCAACACCCCTTGCTAAAATCATTTTGAATCTCTGATCTTTTAGTAAATCTCCAAGTTTCGGGACTTGAATCATTTTTTCTAATATTAGAAGATCTAAAGAATCAAGATTAACAAGAAATTTGTAGTTGAACTTCTCAATAATCATTTGTGGCAGAATTATATTAGTATGATTTAAGTCATTCGAAACTTGCATTTCATTTTTTATCCTGTTTATTCTTTGAGACTCTCTTTGAAGGATGATTATAATATTAGAAACCACTGGTTCATTAAATTGAGATCCCACTATTGAGATGTGGCTTATTTTTGTATTTTCGTATATATACTTCCGGATTTCTTTTCTGTTTGATAGGACGAGGATTGAATCTGGAACGATGAACCCTAAATGACCTTTCTCATTCAATAATCGAATACCTAATTCAATAAAGATTTGATATAAGTCATATTGTCCCGAATTTGTTTTTAGATTTTGAGATTCAATTATCTTACGTTGAGAAACTGGGATATCTCGTATAAACAAATATGGAGGGTTTCCTACAATGAAATCGTATTTTTTATCAAATTTTATTTGTATAGTATCTGAATTAACGATGTTAAATAATGGAAATTCATAATGAGGTTGCCTTAATTTTATAATTCTTATTAAATCCATCAAGCACAAAAACATATTTAATTGACAAAGAATGCATGCTATTGGATTTAAATCGATTCCATAAACACAATCTCTTATCTTATTTAATATCTCGATTAAATTATCTGCATTTGGGGTAATAGTATTAAAATCATTATAATCTTTCAACAATTTCTTTTTTAATAATTCGATTGCTTCAATTAAAAAACTTCCAGCTCCACAACTAATATCAATAATGGTCTTTTTAGTGATATTATTATTTTTAGTATAACCAACCTTTTTTAGTATTTTTCGAACAACACTAATCGGGGTATAAATTTCTCCTAATTTTCGACGATCCTTAAAATTTATTTCTTTTTCATATATTTGGCTAAGTAAATCAACATTTTTATCCATGCACTTATTTTCTTTGACCTTTATTATCTCTTGAATTAAGAGGTTTAATTTTGCTATTTCTTTTTCATCAAAAGGGCTCTTAAGATAATATTTCTTTAATTTAGAAACGATCTTGTCTCCTTGTATGAATTGCTGAAATGAAAGCATTGATTAATCTATAATTTGAATGTTATTTTACTTATAATAAAATATTCATGAAAAAGCTTATCATTGAAAAGAGATAGAGTTGAATTATGGAGATCACTAAAAGAGAACTAATTGAATATAAGGACCGATGTATTCCTGATAAAATTTGTTTTTCTCCGATTGGAATCATTCATTCTCCTTTTGAATCTTTAAAGGGCATTCCAATTCAATCTAAAATGTCTGAAGCAGAAGGAATGCTTGAAATCTTTCCAGAATATGAAATCGGATTGCGGGCCTTAAATGGGTTTTCTCACATATACTGTTTATATTATTTTGATATGGTGAAACCTCCAGTCCCTCTTCAATCAAAACCATTTTTATCAAATGAAAAAAAGGGAGTTTTTGCTACTAGAACTCCTTTTCGTCCAAATCCAATAGGATTATCGATTTTTTCTATACTAAAAGTGAAAATTAATAAGATTCATGTAAAGAATCTTGATGTCCTAAACCGCACGCCTATACTTGATATCAAACCATATGTGCCTTATTTTGATAATTATAAAACCAATAAAATTGGATGGCTACAAGGTAATATAAAAAATAAAAAAAGTTAATCCATTTACTTCTTCTTCCATTTTTCTACAAAATTATAAAATCTTAAATAAAAATTTATATTAAAGTTGGAATATAACTTAAATGTTTAGGAATTATTAATCGTAATATTGAGCGCGAAAAATGCATACGTATATATATAATTCAATTTTTATCGTTATTTTCCTCAGTGGTATTACGATTGCCATAGTTCGTAAAGATATCAATAAGGCAGAAACAAGCTTCATAATTATTACTGCCCTCATTAATTTTCTCCATTATGGATATTTTTTCCTTTTTACATTTTCTACAGCTCATTATATAACTGAAGATGTAGCTTTAGTATTTTGGAAATTATCAATGATCTTTTATTCCTTCTCATTAGTCCTTTTGATATCTTATAACATTTTAGAATTATACAAAAACAGTAAAATCAAACATATCCCTTTACTCATATTTTTAATATTTTTTGGAGCGATCCTTAGCCTTTTATTGCTCCCAAACTCCATAACTATAACTCAAATTAATCAAGATTATTACTTTAACTTTAATAATTACCAATTGGCTAACTTAAGCTTGATTTTATACATTATGATAATAGGAGTGTTAATTTTTTTTCAATTAACCAGATTTTCAAACGTTAGCGATAGAGGATTAGGAAAGCTTTATACGTTTTATGCGACTCTTTTAAGTGTTAATACGATTATTTATTTATTCTATATTTATACAATGAATGATCTTTTTAAGCATATCCATATAATTCTCTATCTAAGTGATCTTTTTTGTTTTTTCTATGTTATTATCACAAAACCCTCAATATTTGTGATTTTTACTAATAAGTTATATAATTTTATTATTTTCCATAAATCAGGTGTGTTATTATACTCATATGATTTTGAAACAAATCAAGAAGTAGAACAATCTTTATTAAAAGGAAGTATTTTAATTGGTATCAACCATATTTTATCTAATTTCTCGAACATTGAAAATCAAATCAGTTCGATTAATCTAAAAGATCATGGGATTCTTTTCCAATTTAATAATAAATTAGGCTATGCTAGCTTGTTGATTGCAAAACATAAAAGTCCCCTCTTGGAAAAGACTCTAAAAAGTTTTAATCAAAAATTCTCTGAGAAACATGGAGAAATGTTATTGAACTTGAAGGGTTTAATTGACGTGTCAGAATTTAAGCAAACTACTGAACTCTTAAAAGAAGAGTTTAAATTATATATGTTATCATAAAAGAACTTAGAAAAAATTTAATAAATAAGAGATAAAAAATGATAAGTGTAGCTTCAGTTTCATTCATCACTGGTTATATTTTCATTTTTTATATTTCTGTACATACAATAGTTCATATCTTAAAGAAGAAAGATGATTATGGGACCAAACTTATCTCCTATCTTAATGCCGCCGCAATTCTAATTGGAGGTATAATTTATTCTTCACTGTTTCTCTTTTCGGTAGTATTCTATTTTTCTGATAGTATTAATCTTCTCTTTTGGAAATTTTCGATATTTTCATATATCATTTTTTTAATTATTTATTCGATAATTTATGCCTTTTTCAAGGATTATGAAAAATTTCGAGCTCTTCCAAATATTTATTTTGCGCTCCTTTTTGGATTATTAATTGGCGATTTACATCGAGAAGATTCAATTCATTTTATATCCATGAGCTCAACGCCTCTTGAATTTGTAATTTCAGATATTTCACTAATAAATTATAGTTTTGATCTATACACGGAGATATTAGTAGCACTTATCCTATTATCAATCATTATCTATTTATTATACAAATCTTTAACAATTGCTTTTTCTGTTACCGATATCAATGAATGTTATCCCCTTTTTTTAAATACGCTTATTACTATAATTCCGATAATGAGGTTCTTGCTATATGTTTTTTTGGAAAATCCATTATATTGGCAATTATTTATCACTTTAT
>SDNV01000137.1 GCA_004524515.1 Promethearchaeota archaeon | reverse complement strand
GGCCATTATATTCATTCTGTATATTTGAGAGGATCGAAAAGGTTGAGTTATGAGTCTCCCTTTTTAGCAACCCCAAATATTAAACTTCTAGGGGTTCTCACGAGGGATTTGGATAAATATAAGATTCCTAAAAATTGTCGAATTCAAATGAACCAAACAGATATTAAAAGAACTCGTGAGTTACTAAATGAAGATTTTGTTAAAAAAAATAAAGAATGGGAAAAAGATCTCCAATTAGCTCTGAAATTAAGAATCAAAGCTGAAATCCAAGCATTATCTACGTTCGGATTTGAGTTTCTAACAGATAGATACTTACCAGAAAAATTGACCACTGGAGATTGGATATAGAGAGGTGAAATAAATGCGAATGTTTTACAAAAAAGATGGAGGAGTTGTACAATTAATAGATAAAAAAGATATGGAAGAATGGCCAATCGAATTACCATTAATCTTTATAGAATATATTAAAAACAATAAATTAGATACATATGACGATCCTAATGTTAAAAAAGATGTTGAAAAATATCTAGATGAGATTCTTACAGATGTTGCTATCCCTGGAATGATCAAAGTATTAGACGGGGAAGATTTTGGAGAAATTGAACAAGCTCTTGAAAGAATTGATGAATTAGCTAAAAAAAAAATAGATTTAGTCAAACCAATAAAGCCATATATCGAGAAATTAGACAGTAAAAATAAACCCGAAATAAAAAAACTTTCGAGTTCTATCCTTAATGCTTTTGTCAAGGAAGAAAGGAAGAAAGTCTTAGCAGAGAAGCGGAAAATTATGAGAGAGAAGGAACAAGGATTTCTGGAAGGAAAAATAAGCCCTGAAGAATATGCGAATGCAAGGAAGGAATATTTACAATTGAGAGATTAGATTATTTATGGAATGGAAATTAACTAACGAATTCAATCAATTTATTATTCAAAACAAAGTCGTAGGGTTTTTTGAAGAACCCTTAAAATTAAAGTCCGGTAGACTTTCATATTGGTACGTTAATTGGAGAAATCTTTCACAGGATGTATATTTAATGGATAAATTGACGGATTATTTGTTATCTTTCGTTAATTATCTAAATCTAGATTTAACTTGCTTCTATGGAGTACCAGAAGGCGCAAGTAAACTAGGAATCATAACACAATTAAAATGGGCGAAATTTCATAATGATTACGGGCCGTATAAATATATCTTGCCAATGGGAAGAGGCAAACCTAAAGAACATGGAGATCCGAATGACAAATTTTTTATTGGAAAACCCAAGGGAAAAGTTGTAATCTTAGAGGATACAACTACCACTGGGGGTTCTCTGATCGATTGTATAAAAAACCTAGAAAAATTTAACGTGAAGGTTATCGCTGCTATCGTTTTAACTGACCGAAATGAATATCGAGATGATAAAAGAACAGTTAATGATGTTATTGCTGATTATGGTATAGAATATTATGCAATGAGCAATGCAGCTGAGATACTACCCCAGTTAAAACCTAATAAGATTATTGGGGAAAAAATTGAAGAATATTTCAAAAAATATGGTACGAAACAAATTTTTTTTGAAAAATAACTCACAGCTAAATTCGTGTTTAATTAGATAAAAAGAATCTTCTCCAATTTTTAATAATATCAGAAATAATTTTATATAATGCTTTTTCAGAGGTCGTCAATTTTTTCTCATCTTCTAAAGATATTTCCGTTTTTGATAGTTTTAATATTTTTACCAAACGATTATCAATATAATTTGATGTATATGAGTTGTAACGATCCAAATCAATTTTAGGTTTCTTCTTTTCATTTACAGCTTTATCGATTATCAAACGAAATTCTTTTAATTTTACTAAAAAATAGGGATCATCCTGCTTTGTAAGCTTTTCGCCGATATTAACTTCATTTACCGCGAATCTTTGGATATCTTTATCGTCACATTTCTCTTCATTACTAATAATCAAAATATCTTCTTCTATGAAAGGAATCGCCGAAAAATATTTCATCTTATATCTTTTCCCCTTTTCAAAAGGGCCGAAGGATTCTCCTAAGAAAGAAACACCTTTATGATTAAAAACGCATTCAGTTAGGATCTCTTCATTTTTAAATATGAAATTTATTCTATTTAAAGCATCATCTAAGGGGATCTCAATCTTTGACATCTTTTTGTACCAAATTTAATAATCTGAAATTCTTTTATATATAAGTTAATTATTTTTAACCAGAAAATAAGGCTTGTTACAAAATAATTAATATCCATATTAAAGTGATATTAACCCTTGATAGAGATAATAATTCTTGTCTTGTTTTTTTTGATTTTTGGAGTTGGATTTTTTCTCATCTATAAACAAGTTGCATTAGTAAAAAAAGGAGAATTAAACTTTAAAGATAGATTACAATGCCTTATTTATGGGTTTTTGTTTAGCTCAGGAATTATGGTTGTAATATCCATGGGATTCATATTTACTGACAATACAGTGAACCCAGTAATTCTAACTATACCTCTCTTCATATGTTTAATTTATGTCTCATTCTATCCCCTTGTTGATTTTTTGTTTATTGCTTTAAGTAAAGGTTCTGATGAAGGATTAACTCCTTTTCATAGTTTCTTGAGCCAACGATTTATTAATATCTTCAAAAATAAGCTCTTATCGGCTCTTATGGCGATCTTTCTCTATTTAATTATTGCTCTTCCTCCCATTATCCTAACTTTAACAGGGTTGCCTTTTTCCTTGTTATGGATCTCTTGGATGCTTTTCTACCCCTTACTAATTTTAACTTATTATGGTACTAAAGGATACATTGCTGGAATTTCAGCTCAATATTATTCTATTCCAGAGATGAAGAGATCTATTTTTCTCAATTTTGAAGATCAAAAGAGAGGAATGTCACAATTTTTTTCCAATCCTACACCATTTATAGTATTCGGAATGATGTTATTTGTTTTCGTGTGGGCTTGGATTTCTCTTATTCAAACTGTGGCTTTTTTCTTTACAGGTTCTCTTGCTATTTCTACAATGTCTTCTTATTTTGTATATGTGACTCTTTTTTTTGGCATAATTGGATATTTTACACGTTTTTGGGGAAGAAAAATAAAATATCGAGGGATCGATATTTATTTTGCAGCATATTTAATGGCAGCGATAGGCATTAATGTATTAGTCAATTTCTTATTAGTTAACATTGGTGTGTTATCTCCCGCTTTTAATTCCTGGGAATTCACTAAAACTATCATTCCCCATTATTCTAGTTTTTCATGGGCAGCGATAATTGAAGAAAGCATATTAATCACTATCACTTCATATTTTTTAATCTCTCAGAAAAGTAAATTCAAATTCAATATCAAATACTCCAAAATTACGGAGAGTGGGCAAAGATTTGATCCAATTCCTTTATTTACATTAATTAAAAATAAAGATCCTATAATATCGAAATATGCAGAAGAAACTATACGATTAATGTTTGAAAGGATACCTTTAAAATCAAAATCACTTTTGAATGATTGGAGATTTAAAAACTCTTTAATAGATGGAATTTGTGATTATAATCTAAATTCACAGCGAATTTGTTATGATATCTTAGTTCAATTAGAAAAAGATGCACCTGATATTATATTAAATTGGATCGTCGAAGCTTTAGAGTCACCTAATTATGATAAGATAATACCATTCGCAAAATCAATATTAACCACTAATTCTCACCTTATACAAAATGTTCCTTTAAAAGTCTTCCAAACTTTACTTCAAGATTCTGATTGGAGAATTAGAATAATCGGAATTAAATTGATTAAGGAATTAAACAGTTTAAAGCCTGATTTGTTAACTAAATTAAACGCAACTTTGTATAAATTAGTAAATGATCCAAGTTCAAACGTACAAGTGGAATTTTTAAGATTAATTTCTGAATCACAAATCGAAATCTCTCAAGAATTAATTCTAGAAAAAATCAACTCTTCTAACCTGAAAGTTAGAGCAACAGCAATTGAATCTTTAGGGATGGTAGAAATTGATAAAATCGATGATAAAATAATATCGGATCTTTTACCAATGTTAATGAATTCCACTGGGCCCCTTAAATCTTCTATTATTAACATTATCTCACGAGTTGGAAAATTTGAAAAACTTCATATTTCGCTCTCATATCTTTTTAATGCCCTGAATGATAAATATGAAAGCGTAAGAGATTCTGCAGTTAAGGCTCTTGATAAATATTACAGTGAAAATCCTAAAAAGCTTGATTTAGATTTTATTATCTCTAAAATTGATACCGAGAACATTAATATTGTTTTGAGTATCGTCTCTTTGCTAAATAAATTATGGGATTATAATCCAGAAAAAATATTGACTACTTTACTTATATTAATAAAATTTGATAATTCACAACTAAAATCTAAAATATCGGAGATTCTAATCAACCAATCTTTAAAATATCCTAATTTAATACTAGAAAATTTGTTAAAGGTACGGAACGATTCAGGATTTGTCTCAAAAGGGATAATTTCAAGAACGATAATGGAGCTTACTAAAGACAATCCAAAAAAATTTTTACCTGTCTTGTATGATAATCTAAAATCAGACGATCCTGATGTCGTTTTGAATGCAGTTATTTCTTTAGAAAATTTAATTGATCAATTTGAACTGGACCTCGATCTTATTTCAATAATAGGCCTTTTAAGAAAAGAAAATCCTTCAAAAGTCAAAATAAAAGGCTCTCAAATCATTTCAAAGATTGCTATTAAAAATCCAAATAAAATAGAACCTGTAATTAATGAATTATTCGCTATTTTGGATCAATTTGAAACTTCCCCCAAAATTAACCTTATGAAAGGTTTTTTAGAAATTTCTAAACAAGCCCCGGATTTAATTCCAATGAATCTCGTTATAGAGAATCTCGATGATGATGAAGTTTTTATCAGAGAAGTATGTACAAAGATCCTTGGGTATATTGCTTACAAGAATTCCATAGTTGCTAGAGATGCAGTATTAAACAAATCTTTAAAAGATAAAGATTGGGGTGTTAGAAATGCTGCAATAAACAGTTTAGGAAAAATAATAAAAATTATTGATGAAAAAGATGAGATCATAAAACATTTAATATTATATCTCGAAGATGAAAGTAGTTGGGTAAGGAGATCAGTAATGCTTTTATTATCTGAAATTGATGGTTTAGACATAGAACAGATTCCATTTGAAAAAGTTGTAAAAAACCTAAATAGTGATGATCCGAAAATAAGAGAAGGAGTAGCTAATCTATTAAGCATTTATAGCAATAACATTGACGAGATTTTTGTTTATTACGTTGCTCTATTTGGTGACAATAACAAAGAGGTACGTGCGAACGCAATTAATTCAATGGCAAAAATTATTCAGAAAATAGGATTGAAAAAGATTCTTTCAAGACTTTTGCAAAATTTAAGCGATGAAACGTCTCTTCTTACTCAACAATCAATCTCCTTGATTTTAGAAAGGACAGGTAGATATGAGGATGAAAAAATAAAGAAACGAATTCTCTCATTACTTAAGATTAGATGCGAAGTTTCTCAAGATCCAATAATTTGTGAAACTTATAACAAACTAAAGGAGATGTAGGAACTAAGCTAAAACTTAAATTACTAAACCTAATCTCTCCCCCTTCATATAATTATAATCCAACTTATTTTATTTACCAATTAATATGCTTAAATCGTTAATATGTCGGATTAATATATGAAGAAAAATAATTCTGGAATAATAATTATTTCTTTAAGGTGAATTGAGTTGGCCCTCCCCTCCAGTAATCCTAGTACTCCTATAAATTCTGTTCAGCATTTTGAAGATTTTTTAAGGTTTTTTGAAGAAAAACCAGGTCTTTACAAATATCAAGAAAAGATTAATAATATTTCTTCTAAAGGTGGCAACACTCTCATAATTCTATTTGAGGATTTATTAGCTTTTGATTCTCAAATTGCTGAAGAATTGAGAAAGGATCCAGAGAATCTCCTAGAAGATGCTGTTGATGCATTTAAAAATGTTCTAAAATTTCAAGGAGGAAAAATTACAGATCAAGATTATTTCGTTAGAATTTCGACAAAAGACGAAAAAAGCTCCTTATTTGTCCCATTAAGAGGATTAAGAGCAAAGAACATTGAAAATTTAATCCTTACTAAAGGCATCTTAGTACGAAGTTCAGTTGTGAGGCCAAAATTAATCGAAGCTACTTTTAGGTGTTCCTTATGTGGTACTGATATTTCAGTAGACCAATTTACCTCTAGATTAAGGATGCCAAAATTTTGTACAAATAAGACATGCAAAGCTAAAGCGCAATCAGATTTTCACCTCGTTTCTAAAATTTCAAAATTTATTGACTGGCAAAGCGTGATGATTCAAGAAATCCCTGAGGATTTACCACCTGGGCGAATTCCTAGATCTGTCCAAGCAATTTTAACTCATGATCTAGTTGATATGATAAAACCAGGAGACCGAGTTAAATTAGTCGGAATATTCAAATCAGTAGTGGCTCAGTCGCCTAGAAATTTAAATAGTAATATCTTTAAAACCTTTATCAGCGTAAATTTCATTGATCCTGAAGATAAAATAGATGAATTCATTGAACTTTCAAAAGAAGATAAAGAAACTATTGAAAAATTATCGAAAGAACCATTGATTCAAAAAAAAATTTTAAGATCAATATCACCCGGCATATATGGACGTGATTCTCTTAAAATGGCTGCAGCTTTAAGCTTGTTTGCAGGCACAAGAAAGCCAAGACCTGGAGGGGGATATAAAAGAGGGGATATCCACGTACTATTTGTAGGAGATCCTGGAACGGGAAAATCCGAGATTCTCAAAAGTGCTATAGAAATATCTCCAAGGGGTCTGTATGTTTCTGGAAAAGGTTCAACGGGTGTGGGTTTGACAGCGGCAGTAATTAAAGATAGTGAAACAAATCAGATGAATCTTGAAGCAGGAGCAGTGGTTTTAGCTAATGGGGGTGTGGCGGCAATTGATGAGTTTGATAAAATGGATTCTGGAGACAGATCTGCTCTACATGAGGCGATGGAACAACAAACAGTAAGTATTGCCAAAGCAGGTATAGTAGCGACCCTAAAAGCGCAAACCGCTATAATATCAGCTGCAAATCCACGATCAGGAAGGTATG
>SDNV01000024.1 GCA_004524515.1 Promethearchaeota archaeon | reverse complement strand
CTCTTTCTTTATATTCTAAATAATCTAGATATTCCTTAATGTTTCCAATTTTTATAAAGGTTTCAGCAACATACTTTCTAATTTCTTTAGTTTGAGATTCCAACACTTCTGCGACTCTACTTGTCTCTCCTTTCCTTGCTAGGGTTTTTAAATATTCCTCTGTCCCTACTAATAAAGAATTTAATTGAGTAACTCGTTCATCGATAAAACTCTCATATCTTTTATAGAGTTTATGTTTAGGGAAAAAGTTCGTAACATCAATTACAAATTTCTGTGTTTGTTGTATAAATTGCTCCATATTATCAACAGCTTCAATTTTATAATCAACTTCATGATAGGCGGCCTGAATTCCTTTATTCACATCATCTAATCTAAAAATTTTAAATCCCGGATCATTTTTCAATTGAATTACTGGATCTCCTTTCTTATCAGGGGGTTCAATTTGCTTAACCAATCTTTGAGGATTAAATACCAGTGAGATTGCGAGAGGATTATTTTGTTGGTAAGATAATGTAGTACGAATGTCTATATGACTCATCATAATACGAAATCCAGGATGGGAATGCCACCATCCCACGGTAAATTCTCCCCGTGAAAAAGCCTCATCATCTATAATACTCAAAGATAAATAATCCTCATCACTCCATTTATATTGATCAATAACCGCGTTTTTATCTAATTCTTGGTGCATTATAGGATGAGCCTCTGAAATAATAACATTCTCTTTTCCTTGATTTTTCCCAATAAGTACTCCACTAACTTCAAGCCACTCATCTGTATCTATCCGTGCATTCGCAAATCTAACAGATGAGGCCACAATAGCATAATAGACCTTTTTTGGTATAACAACCGTCATTTTTTTTTGATAAAAATGTATTTATTTCTGTTTTTTATTGATAATAATCCAACTTCTATTTATGTTTATTTTATTCCAAAATCTTATTCTCTGTATCCAAACATTAAATATTTAAATTTTAAATTTAACTTTATATTAAGTTTAAAATATTGTAGATTAGAATATATTATAATATCTTAAAAAAAAGGTGAAATAGAATTACTGAACAAGGATTTATTCCTTTAACCTCACAACTAGGCATTTCTGGCACATCATATAGGTTACAATTAGGGCTTATAAATGGTAAATGGGCTTCAAGAATAATGAAAGGACAAGATGTTATGGATTCCTATATCTTTAAAGAAACAGAAGTTTCTGGAGATTTTCCCAATCAAAATTATATAGTTGGATGGGTTCTTAGAACGGTTGCAATCCCCAATATCAATCCTCATCAAATTATGAAAACCACCCAAGCTCTCGTTAAGCAAGCTGTTCAAAGGAAATCAGAAAAAAAGGTGGTGGCTCCAGTTGAAGAAACGAAAAAAGTGGAATTAGAAAAAGTTCCTGAAAGTCAAATCAGAAGACCACAAGCTAAAGGATGGGTGAAAGAAGAGGGGATGCAATCTACTCAAGATCGAGAAGATGAAATGCGTCAGGCGTTTCAGACAAGAATGGCAGCTAAAAAAGAAGAGGAGGGAGCAGAGGCATCATCTCCCGCGTTGAAAACAAAAAGAGAATTACCATCCATACCAGGAGGACCCCAGCAAAGTGCACCTACTACCGTTAAAGAAGAAGATTCTATATTTTGCCCCTATTGTGGAAAAGATTTAACATGGAAATTTTGTCCATATTGTGGTAAACCTCTTCCGCATAAACATTAAATTTTAATTATTTATACCCTTTTTTAAGCCTTCTGTTTCCGAGAAACTTATATTAGTTGATAAACTAAATAAAAAATAGTAGTGCTCCTTTAAAAATCTGCCATTCTTTTAATATTGGTATTATTACACATTTTCATAAATTTTCGCTATTTCTCTATTAATTAGTAAAAAAGGAAAATAGAATATACCCTTTAAATACTATGTTCAAAATTTAAATCCATTAAATTTTATATATATTAACAATATACTATATCTAAATTTTAAAAATTTGTGAAAAAATTTTGAGTAAGCTTCGATCTAAAAATAAAGACAGAGAGAGAATTGTTACTATTAAGCCAACCGCGTATTATAAGATGCTTATACACGTTTTACGATTTGGTAACAAAATTTTAGACCCAAAAAATTATAGAGAGGTAATGGGGATGTTGATTGGTCATCTCGAGGGAGATGCCGATCAAAGAAGGATAAGAAATGTAATTATTGAAGATGCAGTACCAGTTTCTCATGGTGGATCAATAGAAGTTGATTTTGCTCCTCAAGATTATGTGGCTTTTGCAGCTGTTGATGAAAATTTTGCCGAAAAGAACTGGTTTACAGTGGGGTGGTATCACAGCCATCCCGGCTTAGGAATTTTTTTTTCAGGTACAGATATTAATAATCAATTAGGATGGCAAACTCCTAATCCAAGTGCTATTGGTATTGTATTTGATCATACATTTTTAGAAAATCCCGAAGATTTAGGATTCAGAACTTTTAGATTAGAAGATCCATCAAAGGGATCACGTTCAGATTATTATGAAGTAGAAACAATAGTCCAACCTCCTGACAATCTCCAATTTTATTTTAAATTAATGGGCTTAATAAATAATGTGCATTCGAAGGAGCCCCCTATCTTGGAAATTAATGAAACTCCAGACCCCTTTGGGGAGATCAATTTTCCTACTCAGAATGAAATACTATCAAAAAAACCAGAAATAAATTTGACAAATACCCTTGAGGTATTACAAAAAGGAATGGAAAATTTTTTAGAATTATCTATGAAACCCTTAATAAATTTCTTCAATGTATGGAGCCAGAATATAATAAAAAATATCATTGACAACAACATTGTTATGAGAAAAGACCTTATTGAAATGAAGGAGAATTTAAGCCAAGGATTTGGCATTTTACAGAATGATTTTAAATTTACCTTAACGGATAAATTAAATGAGTTAGGGATTTATGTTGATGACAAACTTGAGGAGTTTGATAAAGATCGTGAAATACTTACGGATATGATCTCTCAATTCAAACGAGAATTTAATAATTTAATTGATAAACTTTTTCAAGACAAGATTAAGGAAACTATAAATAAATTATTGAATGATATTGAGGGCTTTTCTGAAGGTATTACATTAATTGAACAAAGCATTACACAAAATTCTGAAAACTTAGAAAAACACCAAAATTCTTTAAAAAATTTATCTGAAGAATTACATTCTATAGAAAATTTAACAACGGAAGAATTAGGAGTAACTCTAGAAAAAAAAGAAGGAATTTTCCTAGAAGGCATCAATAGGATTAATTCTAATTTAGTAGATATAACTAAACAAACTAGTGAATTTAATGCTGATTTAGAAAATCTGTTATCGAATTTTAAATCTTCAAGAGATGCAGTGCGGGAGAAAATTAAGACCCTTGAGAAAGAAAAAAAAGATTTATCTAATGACTTAAAAAAATTAAAAACTTGAGAGGAATAAATAAAAATGGCTGTACCGTCAAATAAGGATCATAAGAATAATTTCAAACAAGTAAAAGTGTATATTTCAAAAGAAGCATTCCGAAATATGATAACCCATGTGCTAAGATTTGGAAACCTTGCATTAGAAAATAGTGTCGAGGTTATGGGAATCTGTTTAGGGAAATCTCAATCAAATGGAAAAGAGATATTTTTAACAAATGCTATTCCTGTAAGTCATGGAACTCAAATATCAAATGGGTTTACACAACAAGATCTCGATAGCTTTAAAAAAATTGAAGCTCATTATATTAACCAAAACCTTCAGATTATAGGTTGGTATCATTCCCATCCGGGCTGGGGCTTATTTTTTTCTGATATTGCGATTAAAAATCATAGAAATTTTCAAAATGATGAAACACCCTATGGTTTTTGCATAGTATTTGACCATACTTTAATGGGGAAAGATGATAACCTAGGTTTTGAAATTTATCGACTAGACGAGTATTTAGACCCAATGAATAAAGAACACCATAGTGTATTGTTCGAACTTGAAACTCCTAAAAGTTTTGAGTATTTTAAATGGATACAAAAGTTTGTGGAAGACATTCAAAAAAAAGAACCTATCCTAATTAAAGAATATAATGAATTACTCGACAAAGCGCCTAGTGATCTTCAAGAAATACCAAGACCAGATATGGAGAAACTAGAGGTGGAAAGAAAAGAAGTCGACCAAAATATCAAACCAATAATTTCAGGGATTCAAGAGGGCTCTTCTCAATTCTCGGATATTTTCATAAATATCTATGAAAATCAAATAGGGAAATGGAGTAGAGAAATAGATCAAGGTGCCATAAAAGGAACGGAATTAATCCGAAAAAGTGTTACTCAAATGAAAGAAAAAATATCTTCCGGTATTTCCAATATAGAAGCGTGGTTTAATAGAAATTTAAATCAGATTATTGAAGAGTATAAAGGGCATATCCACCAGTATGTTGATAAACGAATAGAATCCCAAAAGGAATTAGTTCGGCAGAATTATTATATGAAAGAGGAAGTGATCCAAAATTATAATTCGAACCTGGAGGAGAACTTTAAAAATCTAACTACTGAAATAGATAATAAGATATTAAATTTCTCAGATAAAATAAGTAATACAACAATACAAACCTCAAAATTTAAAGATTTGATTAAAGAATCTTCAGATACCCTAACAGAAATCTCAGAGGAGACAAAAAATACCGCTAAAAATATAAAAAACGAAATAGGGACCAAATCATCTGAATTTGAACAGACAATTTGGAATGAAATGAAAAAACTTAAAACCGAATTAGATTCTGTCATAGAAGCTTATTCTAAGATAAGCAATACTTTTAAAAAATTACAAAAAATCGGGGATAATTTTAAAGAATTTTAATTATTTGAAATTCTATTATGATAAGATTTGAAATAAAATCTGATTTAACGATTTCAATTCTCATTTTTTCATAGAATATTAAAGAGGGGAATTAATTTATCCCATTTATTGTTTAATTAAATTTTAAACTCGCTAATGCAGAAATCCTTAATTTGTATTTAGGAATATTGGTATTTAATCTCTTTAATTGGTTTCGTTTTGCTATATTGCTTAAAACCCGACCAATTCGATCTACTTTTATATCTATACCATAATTTTCCTTTAAAACGGAATTAATCTTATAAGAGGAAAGTATAACCACATCAGAAATATTTTTTTCGCACAATTGTTCAATTGCTTTTTTTATAAATAATACTAATTTCTCTTTTTCTATATTATCTTCAGTGTCCATCATGTTATATTATATAAAATGATATATAAATTTTTAAAAATTATTATAGTATCGATAATGATTAGTGAGAAATTATATTAAAAATAGTACACTCCTTAAAAAAATTAAAAAGAAATTTCAGTTTTATCTTACTTATATTTGTCTAGTAATTTTTAATAAAAGATTGAATAATATATATCTAAAGAATAATTATTTTCGAACTCATAAAGGAAATGTCCGGAAAAAAACCCAAATCAAAAGAGCCTTCAAAAAATTCAAGGAATTCAAAAGATACCTCGAGAGAAGGAAAGCTGAAATCTATTGAACCCCCAAAATCCAAAAAATCAGTATCCACTTCAATAAAAGATAAAACTGAAGAGCAATTAAAGAGTTTGGGATCAAAATCTTTAGCTTTCAGTGTTAAAATAAAGAATAAAATCCAGAGTCTTTATAATGGTTTAATAAAAAAAGTTTTTTATCGAGAAATTTACGTTAAAGGGCAGGAGCCTCCTAAATCCTTTGCTTTTGAGAAAAAATTTTTTGGTTTGTATATCCTGTTTATATTTTACTCATTTGTGTTAATCTTAGGAATTAATGATCCTAACAATATTGTTTTTGTAATCTTCATGTTTGGAAATCCGTTTGTATTTGCAAATGCGATTTTTTTATTCTTTTTTACATTATCTTTAATTTTGAATTATGATAAATTAAGGCTTTTCATATTTGAAAATCATTCACAAATAAAGCAACCTATCATTTTTGGAGTTATAATCGCATTTTATTATCTAGTATTTTTAACAATTTCTGCTAGCTTTAATTATGTCAATTTTTATTTGATTTTATCCATGATTTGGCTAGTATTATTAAGTTCTAGATATTATACGTTATCCAGAAAAACCTCCACAAAAATAGAAGACAGATTCATTTCAAAATATTCCTATTCAAGATATATGTTTGCATTAATAACACCATTCATAATAATGACGATACTTATTATTATCTCTTTAATCTATAGAAGTCTACTTGTGTTTGTTGCATTAGACTTTTTCGGTCCTGAGGATCCTCAGAATGCTGTAAAAGTTTATGGATTTGCGATGAGGGTTGTAATGCCTTTAATTTATTTTAGTTTGGTTATTACACTAGTTTTTATAGTCATAGAATTCTTTGCTACAAGAAGAAAAGCAGAGACCCGAAAAGCAGGATGTTATGATAACTTCACATTTTCTTTAATTATATTATTTATATTTTTCTTTCAGATATTACAAGTAAGTATATTTTTGCTTTTAAGACCAGAAACTATTGCGGGATTCAAAACTACTGTTGGAGCCACTGGAACCGCACTTACTTATCTTTATTTAATTCAGTTCGCAATATCAATGATCTTTCTCTATAGAATTGTTGTAAAATTAGGTAGTACTTTTGATTGGCGAGTTTTGTTTTTTAAAAGAGATGGATTAATATTATTTTTCCTCACATGTGTTTTTGCGGACACTTTAACCGCATTCGCTTTAGCTAGTCAAGCAGAAAACCAAGAATTAACAATTTTAGGTACGATTCTAATGGCAAACAGGTATTTTATCTCTATTTTAATGATTACCTTTCTGGGTATTACATTATTAGTGTATTATTTGAAACCCCATGAAACGTCGATGTTTATGCGGATGCAAAAAGAAACTGTGAAGAAAGAAGAGGAGGAAATGGATATCATTTATAGACTTATCAAAACTGAATATATCCGACGTGGTGAACCTTATCCAATAGAGATTTTAGAGCGAGAACTAATTAAATCCACTAAATTATCAAAAGCAGAAGTCTATTCTCTTCTTAGAAGATTAACAACTCAAAAAGTTGATGTTCAATTAACCCGTAAAAGGGATAAATCTGGAGATGTGGTTCAAATGGTTGATTTCCTATCTGTGACTGAAAAATTTGATAGGAAAGATATTGCGGAGGAGAAAGCAAAAAAATTCATTTCAAGAAAATTAATTGAAACCACCTCCGCCAAAGAAAGAAAAGCAATTAAGATAACGAAGCCCTTGGAATCAGAAAAAGCATCAGATCAATTTATAGCTTCACTTGCATCAACATACGATAAAAAACAAAAAGATCAAGAATTACTTAAAGAAAGAGTAAAAAATGGCGTATCTTTTACGCAAAGAGATCTACCGGATTATTTAAAGAATCAGATATTAGAGATTTTAAAGAAAGAATATCTTTATAGAATAGAAAATCTTGATGGATATCCGGATTTTCATTTTCCTATCTCGAATATCGCAAATCAAATTACCTTTGAAACAAGGATTTCTGCAGGAGAAATTTACCCAATTCTTGAAAGACTAAGCAGAACGGATTTGGAATTAACTCTAATTAAAAATTCCGAAGAACCGCAAGATAAAAAAATCAAATTCTTTCCTATTGCGGATGATGAGATTAGTTATGCGTTATCAAATTTTAGGCCTGAAGAATATTCTGAGGTCAGGATTAAAGTTATTAAGAAATTAATACCACTACTCAAACAAAAGACAACTAGCTCTAATTTAGCCAGCATCCAAAGAAAAATTCCAAACCATACAGAAAGCCAGAAATCATGGCGCACTATTATGGATGATTTGAATAATTATTATCCTAAATTCACCAAAGAATTGCTAACATTACCAGATAAGAGCAAAATGCTAAAAACTCTCTCTAATTTTAAAAAATAGCCTTCTCTTGATTTTTTTTAAGAACTCTAATCATTATAGTGTTAGTTTTAATATGATGATTTTTAATTTTATTCATACACTAGTAATTCATACTACTTTAATTAAAATTAATAAAGAAAAATAAGAATTAGATATTTTTTTTAACAAGCACATTTTGAGCAAACTAATTGATCTAATCTAATATATCCACATTCTGGACCCATCCAACATTCCCATTGATTAGTGGTTTCATTAAAAATCATGTCTTCACCACAATGCATCGGAATGGTTTCGATTTCATTTCCGCATTTCACACATTTCATTTTTACCATTTTATCCACCTCTATTGATATCTAAATAATTACAGTAAAAGTATGAATAAAAACGTACTTACTTCAAGTTATTTATCCTTTTAAATATAGTATTGTAAATTTTAATAACATCCATAGGTTTAATTATAAAATATAAATCTTGAGTAAATCCAAATAATTTTTTGTGGTATTAACTTTAATATCTAAAAAAAAGAGAGATCACTTTAAAAAATAAGAAATTTGATATATTAAAATAAAAATAAAAAAATGAATTATTCTATTACTTTCATAGGTTTTCCATGGTGCTCCGGGATTGGTTGTGCTCCGCAAGATGCACCCATCCAGCAAACTAATTGGTTTCCTTCCTTATGCATAGGCTTTCCACAATGCATCGGTAAATCTTGCTCAGCACCACATTCCACACACTTTAGTTTTCCCATATTATCTCTAACCTCCTTTTTTGGTTTATTTATTTCTTTAATCTCTTTTTCTTTATCTATATCCAGATATTTTTCAGGATTTTTTTTAAATTCAACAACGCAAGATTGATTGCAAAAGTAATATTTTTTGCCGTTATACTTATGCTCAATCCAATCTTCTGCTTTACCTTTCATTCCACAGACGGGATCGGTAACAAGGTCCTCTTTTTCTGTCCGTTTATGCATTAATTTAGGATCGATATTCTCAAATGTTTTATATTTCTCTGGATCACGTTTAAATTCTGCTTCACATGAGGGATTACAGAAGTAATATCTTTTTCCTTTATACTCGTATTCAATGGATTGACTGGGTATAATTTTCATCCCGCAGATAGGATCAATTACCTCTTCTTCAAGGAGTAATTTTTCTTCTTCGATTTGTTGTTGAGTTTTAGGTTCGAAGCGTTTAAGAAACAATGCATTGGTCACAACTGAGACGGAACTGGTTGCCATAAAGACTGCTGCTAAATAAGGAGGTAAAAAGAACCCAGTAGAATAATATAATATTCCTGCTGCAATTGGTATTCCTATTAAATTATAGATAAACGCCCAGAAAAGGTTAGTTATCATTTTTTTATAAGTTTTTTTGGATAATCTTATTGCAGATACCACATTTCTAAGGTCCCCCCTCATTAATACAATATCGGCAGTTTCGATCGCAATATCAGTTCCCGAACCAACAGCTATACCGACATCTGCCTGAGCTAATGCCGGAGCATCATTTATTCCATCACCCACCATTGCAACAATTCTATGATCATCAGATTCCTGAAGATTTTTAATTGTGAGGGCTTTTTCATTTGGTAATACTTCTGCTAGAATATGCCTTTCATCAATATTTAATTCTTTTCCAATACTTAAAGCGGTTTGCATATTATCTCCGGTAAGCATATAAATATCTAATCCCATCTTTCTTAATTGTTCTAAAGCATATGGTGTTTGTTCCTTATTTTTATCCGAGATTCCGATTAATCCTCTTAATACTTTGTCAATACTAACTAAAATTGTGGTTCTTCCCTGTTGTTGAAAGTCATTAAATTTCTGTATATAATCTTGGATACCAATATTATTATCAATCATCAACTTATCGTTTCCTATTAACACTTCTTTTCCCTTTATTATCGATTTAATCCCTTTTCCAGGTATAGCATCAAATTCCATGGGACTTTCAAGGGATAGCGCTCTCTGGTTTGCCTCTTCGATTATAGCTCGTCCAAGTGGATGTTCAGAACCCATTTCAGCACTACCTGCATAAAAGAGTAATTCCTCAGTATCCATTCCTTGGCTTACTAAATCTTTCTCTGTGAAAATTGCTGAGACTTTTGGTTTACCAACTGTTAAAGTTCCTGTTTTATCGAAAACAATAGTATTGATATTATTAATTGCTTCTAATGAATCCCCTCCCTTAATTAGAATACCATTTTCAGCACCTTTTCCAGTACCTACCATAACGGCCGTGGGAATGGCTAATCCTAGTGCGCATGGACAAGAAATTACAACAATAGAAGTAAAAACTAATAAGGATAGTTCTAAACCTATACCCGCTATAAAATACCAATATATAAAAGCTAGCGTCGCAATTAATACCACTATTGGAACAAAATAATTACTAACTTTATCAGCAAGTTGCTGTTTAGCAGCTTTTCTACTCTGAGCGTCTTTTACAAATTCAATTATTTGAAATAATAGAGTATCCTTCCCTATTTTCTCAGCAACCATATGGATTAATCCAGTTTGGTTTACGGTGGCACCTATAACTCCAGAATCGATTTCTTTTTTAACATAACGACTCTCTCCAGTAATCATCGATTCATCTACTTTTGTTTTACCTTTAATTACCTTTCCATCAACAGGAAATTTTTCACCAGGTCTAACAACTAAAATGTCTCCCAATTCGATTTCTTCAATCGGTATTTCTATTTCTTTCCCATCCTTTAAAAGTGTCGCTGTGTTTGGCTGTAAACCAATTAATTTTTTAATCGCTTCAGAGGTCTGTCCTTTTGTTTTATGTTCAAAATATTTTCCGACGAGTAAAAATGTCAAAATCATACTCATTGCTTCGTAAAATGTATTTCCTTGGATTATGAATGTAGTCAAAATGGAATATATTAAAGCTGTTGTCGTACCTAAAGCAACAAGTACATCCATATTTGTCGATTTATTTTTTAATGATTTAATTGCTCCATTTAAAAAGAATGTACCTGCGATTGAATAATTACCTATTGCCAGAAAGAACAAAATAAAGTTTCTTGTGAATGATGGTTCCACAAACCAACTAATCGGGGTTATAATTAAAGTGAATACTAATGAAGTGGATAAAATTCTTAATCTATATTTCATTTCTTTTTTATGACGTTCTACTTCTTTATCTATAGCTCCAGCTGACTTCTCAATATTATAGCCGAATTTTTTGATCTCTGAATAAATCTTATTCTCTTCTGTTTCTAACTCATTAAATTCAATGAATAATTTTGCAGCATTATAATTTCCTCTCACATCATGAATGCCTTTTAGATTTTTTACTTTTTGAATTAGAGAATCAAAATCTGCTTCCGGAAGTTCATCTATGACTTTAATATCTATTTTTGCTAAAGTTGCTTTATATCCTAAATCTCTAATTGCTTTATTAAATTCATTATAATTAGTCGTAGTAGGATTATATTCTACAGTGGCCTCTTCATTAGCAAAATTTACAACTGAAGAACTTACTCCATCTAAATTCTTTAATTTTGTTTCAATTTTAAAGGCACAGGACGCGCACGTCATTCCTCCGAGCTTAATTTTCACTTTTTCTTTTGAAGTATCTTCGATTCGAAATCACCTTTGATAATTCTCTATTAATCTAAGGTGAGCTGAATTATTATAAATTAGGGTTATAATTTGTAAATGTTAAAAAGGGAATAATAAAATTTAAGAGAAAATTTCAAGGAAATTTATATAAAATATAAAAAATCAAACAATCTTAATAATATAAAATAGATGACTCAGAACAAGGGGTTATCCCTTTTTTTCTCGATAATTCCTTATAGCATCATGCAAAGCATCCGCTGCTAAATTGCTGCAGTGTAGTTTTATTGGAGGAAGCCCATCTAAAGCATCAGCTACATCATTTCGTGTTATTTTCATGGCCTCTTCCAATGTTTTTCCTTTTGCTAATTCCGTAACCATACTTGACGTGGCAATGGCAGCGGCGCATCCAAAGGTCTGAAATGAAATATCATTAATTTTATTATCTTTTACTTTAATATATATGTACATTAAATCTCCACAAATGGGGTTTCCATGCTCTCCCACAGCATCAGCATCTTCTAATTCTCCCATGTTTCTTGGATTTTTGAAATGCTCTAAAACCTTATCAGAGTAAATTCTTTAACACCTTAAAAAAATATTTCTACAATATCTAAAATGAGATAACACGATTTAAAATTTAATGTTTATATAATAAAAAGATGATATTTAGTATGATTATAAAGATCTAAAAAAATTTAAGAATTGATAAGAATTTAATAATAAATTGTTTTTAAAATAGAATAATTGATATAAATTAAAAAATATAAATATGATCCTATGGCTCTTACAACTTTAGATATTGTGAATGGAATTTTTGGCCTTCTTTTTGTATTAATTTCAATTATCTTAGGAATTAAAATTGTATTAAAGTATTTTAAGGCAAAGGATACAAATTTTCTTTTAGTAGGATTTACGTGGATATTTTTAATTAGTGGATGGTATGGTACAAGTGCATCCTTTTTAGTAGCCCTTTTTACTGGAGGTGATGGGCTTTCTTTTGAAGTAATAATGCTATTAAATTTTATTCCTTTACCTCTTTCTATGATATTTTGGATGATCGCTTTTACAAATTTTCTATATAAAGAAAAACAAGTGTTAATTCTAATTCTAAGTTTTCTTTATATTACGATTTTTTATAGTGTCTTTCTTTATTATATAATTAATGATCCCATAGTAATTGGACATAAAATAAGCCCAGTTGATACTACTGCGAATAGTCCTCTGTTAGTAGTATTTTTAATTATATTTATCGTATTATTCTTTATAACTGGAATTAAATTTGCTTTAGAAACACTCAAAATAGAGGATTCTGAAACAAAATTAAAGGGAAAGTTGTTATTAATAGCATTTCCTTCTTTCTGTATTGGAGGATTTTTAGATGCTTCAATGCCCACGACAGAGATAACATTAATAATATTCAGATTGATTTTAATATCAAGTGCTATTGAATTTTATTTAGCTTTCACATTACCAAATTGGATTAAGAGAGCATTTTTGAAATAAGGACAATTTAAAAATCAGATTTGATTGAATTTAATTTAATATCATTAATTTTCTTTTATGAGGGACCGATACTTTTTGTACGAAATCGAAAGAGAGTTCCACTTCTTTAGCTACATCAATTAAAGCTTTAGGTGATTGATGGAAAAAGCACACTTCTTTGGGTTGTAAGTTCTTAATCATTTCATTCAACTGTTTACGATCACCATGAAGTTTAATTTTAATTTGGGGTGCAAAAGTGTTTATAAGTAATGCTCGAAAGGGCATTTTCCAAGTTTCAGAAAATACGATTTCTCTTGTCTCGGATGGCGTGTCAGACTCAGGAGGATTTATTAAGCTTTCTGCGGGCTCCTCATGAATCGCTCCTGATAGAAAGACAAGATTATGGGGGCTTCTTCCTATAACATTAATAATATTCCTAATAATTCCATACGATAAGTCAGGAGGATGAGAAATAATAATATTATTCCTTTTACGTAAAAATTCTAAATCGTCTAGGTCAAACCATCTGAATTTAATTGAATTGAACGGATTTGCTTTATCACGAATTAAACGAGAAATTGGACCATAAATATATTCATAGCGATGATTAATCACCTGAATATTTTTCCTAACCATTTGATCTACATATATGTTGGGACGTTTTTTAAAACCTTTTCTTAGCTGGAGCTTCCTAAAATATCTCCAAAAGATTAACATAAAGGATATGGCTAGACTGGATGGATCAGCTCCTATTAAACAATTGTCTCCATACTCTGCTTTTTGTTCCAAAAATAAAATTAAACTATGAAATTGATCGGAGATATTTCCGAAATCATCCTTAGCACTTGAAGCATCAATTAATAAGAAGTCAATTGGACGAGAAATTTGATCCAAAAATCTTCTCGTACCCGCAAACGGAGATATATCATCATAGGTATAATCCCCCGTAAATAAGAAACGGAAATCCTTTACTTTTGCAAGCATCATTAATGCTCCGGGCATATGTCCCGCATGATAAAAGGAGAGATAACAATCCTTATCCTTGAATTCTATTTTATCTCCATTTTCAACATAAATTACGTTTCTAATAATATTCACATAATCTTGGTCTTCAATTTCCTGATAGTTTTCCTGTTTTAAAAAATCTGAATCTCTCAATAAGTATAAATCTAATGTAATTCTGGAACATAAAATAGGAATTTCTGGATTTAATTTTATAAATTCTTTTAATCCAGAAATATGATCAAAATGACTATGAGATATAAAAATAGCATCGATTTTGGGAATGAAAGATTTTTCTTCAATTTTAGAATGATTTTGTTCTTTAGGTTGTTCAAATTCCATATTTTGGTTAGTTTTATCGATTTCAGGTGAGAAATTTTCTTTTACATCCAGTTCTGGTTCCTCACTTCCCTCAAATTCCTTTATACCTTCTCCTTCTGGAGTTTTTTTCTCTTCAATAAACTTTGTAATTATTTTCCTAGTGTCCTTACTATCTATTATGAATTGATCAAAGTTATTCAAATAATC
This sequence comes from Promethearchaeota archaeon, assembly GCA_004524515.1. The sequence continues at coordinate 12,465 of SDNV01000024.1, read as the reverse complement.
TTTAATATAATCTAAATAATCTTCAGTAATTCCACAATCTAAAAGAATATTTAAGTTCCCTAATCCCAAAATCAAAGAATTATGATTAGGTTTTAAAGCTATAGGAAATAAACTCACTCTGATATGATCATCGCTATCAATTTTATCTTTTAGAGAAAAATTTTCAAAATGAGTTTGATTAAATCTTTTCTCAACATTATCAATAGCTATCGAGATATCGCTATTTCCTACAGGAACACCAGTTATATAGAAATACCATCCATACTTCTCCACTAAGCTATCTAAATTCTCGTACATTTTATCTCCGATTAAAGATTTGATGACGATTACTCTTTCTTCGCTATAATATATAATCTTGTTTATAGCATTTTTCTCTTTTAATGGTATAGCTTCATTATTCAAAAAGAAATCATCTAAAACCTCTGCAATTGGTTTTTGGGGAATTTTTTTAGATTTAATCAGTTTTATATATTTAAAATATTCTTTAGTTTTATAGAGTGCCCGTAGATTTATTTTTTCTTTTATAATAATAATCTCGTCGTTGAAATTATACTCTTCTGATTTGACGGTTTTCTCTTCTTTATTCTGTTTGTTAATTTTTTGTTTTTTTTCTTTCCCTTTTCTTTTTACCTTAAAATGGTCTTCTGATTCGACTACAAAGAAGAACCATCCATATATTCTCACCAATTTATCCCGATTCCAAATAATATCCTTTCCCATCTTAGTCAAGAGAATGATTATTCGATCGGGAGTAGAATAAAATATTTTTGAAATTGAATTTTTAACTTTTGAAGGAATTATTGTGTTTTTATTAGAAAAAAAATGCTCGATAACTTCCTTAATTGGTTTTTGAGGAATTTTTTTACTTTCCATTAATTTTAATTTCTGGGTGTATGATTTAATCTTAAACGAAGATTTAAGCTCATCAAGTTCTTCAACTAAAATTAATTTATTTAAAAATTTAAATTCCTCAATCGTCATTAATTAAAGCAAAATTTCTTAGCAAAAAATTCTTACGCTTTTTTCAAAAATTAAGATTAATTGTAATGAAGGGAAATATTAAGTTTAATTTATTATTCAATAACTTATGAGTAATCATTTCCTACATGACTTTTTATATCCTAATAGTATTGCATTTTATGGAGCAAACAATCGGGGGACTGGCATAGCTTCATTCCAGGTAATGAATTTAATATTATCGAAATTCAGAGGTCAGGTTTATCCAGTTCATTTGAAACTGGAATCTGTAATGGGTTATAAAGCGTATAAATCTATTGCTGAACTTCCTGAAATTCCCGATCTCGTAATAATCTATTTACCTCCAGAAATAGTGCCCCAAATTTTTCAAGAATGTGGTGAAAAAGGTGTAAAGAGAATTATAATAGTATCTGGAGGATTTAGAGAAATGATTGAAGATCGAAATAACACTTATACAGAAGAAATCTGTGAGATTGCCGATCATTACGGAATCCGCTTTATTGGACCTAATTGTTTAGGGTTTTATAATAATTGGATTTATCCGGAGGATGATACAGTGGCTTTGAATACATCGATCTGGGAAAAATTAAAAAGAGGTAAATTTTCAATAGCTTCTCAGAGTGGAACTCTTTCTAGTCATATCTGGTTCGATCCTGAAAGTATAGATATGGGGTTAAGCAAATCTTTTTCGATTGGAAATGAGGCTAATATTGATATAGTTGATTGTTTAGAATATTTTAAAGATGATGATAAGACGGAAGTTATTGGAATATATATAGAAGAAATTAAACGTGGAAAAAGATTCTTTGAATTAGCTAAAGAAATTAGCCCCAAAAAGCCCATAATCGCGATTTATCTCGGCGGTACAACCGCAGCAGAAAGGGCAGTCAGAAGTCACACGGGGTCTATTGCAGGTGACTCCAAAATTTACGGTGCTGTTTTTAAAAAAGCAGGAATAATTAAGACAGAATTGGTTGAAGAATTTTTAGATATCGCCATGGTATTATCAAAGGGTATCCTACCTAAAGGTAGACGGGTAGGAATTATTACAAATTCCGGCGGACCAGGAGCAATGATCGCAAACCATGCTGAAAAAATAGGTTTAAAAATCCCAGAGTTTAGTGAATCATTTCAACAGATTTTACGTTCAATGACTTCTCATACTTCAAGTGTTAAAAATCCCTTGGATACCACATTTGATATGAATTTGATAAATTATTACATCAATTTACCCAAAGCAGTTATGAAATCTGGAGAAGTTGACCTTATTTTCATGTACGGAGTATTTGGTTTTCATGATGTTTTAGGTAAATATCTAAATAATGAGAGGATTGCAAAAAATATTGACATGGCGGAGGATTTTTCAAAAATTAAAGGGAATCTGGAGGATATTTTGATTAGGCCTACCCTAAAATTATCTAAGAGGTTATCCCTTCCTATAATTTATATTAATCCCGAAAGTTATTCGAGTTCTTGGTCAAAAAAGATTAAAGCGTGTGGAGCAACTTTATTTCAATTTTGGGATCGTCCCGTTAGAGCAATTGCCAAAATATGTGATTATGTGGAGTATAAACAAAAATTCTCAGCAGAAAGTTAATAATTTTTGTAATAATTAGGGCATTTTATTTAATTTACTCATAAAAATCGCCGCATCTTTTAACGTTAGCGCTAATCCATTCATTAAATTAACATATTTCGGAGTAAAATAAATTCTTCCTTCAAACTCGTTATTTTGCTTAATCTGATCCAAGTTAAGTATAACGGACTTTGACACACTTATCCCTAATGAATCAATATATACCGTATCTCCATCTTGAAGGTTTGATAAGTAATTTACTTTAGAAAAGATCCAAAATTGGCTTGGCCCTTTGGTAGCTTCTTCCTTTACTATTTCTTTTTTTGGTAATTCTTTTTTAGGTTTTTCCAAATCGACTATTTTTTCATAAAATTTATTTAAGTATAAACTGGCTTCATTTAAATCAATTTCAGAAGTCATAAGAAGGATTATATTGATTGCGATATCCTTAAGTTGGATTTTTCTTGAAAGGATTTTTTGATTATCTTCTAACATTAAGATAGTTTGTTTCACCTTTTTTGGATTGGGATCTTTCTGACTCTCAAATTGATTAGCCATAATTAGAAAAATTTCATCTGGTAAAGAAGAGTAAATGACTTTTGCTTCTAAATTAAATATTGCACCACCCAAAATTTCCTTATGAATTAATGCTTCTCTTAAAATATCTATAACATTCTTCATTAATATTGATATAGAATAAGTTACAATATTTTCCTCGGCCTTCGAGCCACTTTCATAGTATTCAATTTTAGTAATTTCAAAATCAGCATTTTGGTAGGCTCTAACATTAAAATCTCTATCTATAAAAGCTTGAAAACTATGTTTGCATACAAAATCAGAAGGAATTGATATGGTAGTTAAATGCTCACTATGTTTAGTTAATTCTTTAGGAACTTTTAGAAACTTTTCCTTTTTGCACCTAGGGCAGGTCAATCTTATTTTAACGTAATTTTCCCGATATATTTCGTCTTCAGATAACATTGGAGATTTTGATGAGAGATGATAATTAAGAATTTAATTGTGTAATGATAAAACTTATTTAAATATCTTTACAGTATTGATATGTTAGCTAACTTTATTCTTTTGTTATTAAGAATCTAGTAAAATTTTAAATTGTGGTTTAGTTTAACCATGGAATGGTTTTTGAAAAAGATTTATACTTTTTTTTTAAGAGGAGATATTTTCCTTAACCTTTCGATTATCGCAGGTAATTTTTTTAAGAAATAATCAATCTGATCTTCTGTGGTAAATCTACCAATAGTTGCCCTCATAGAACCATGTGCCTCTTCTGGTTTTAGACCAATTGCCAATAATACATGGGAGGGTTCTAAAGATTTCGAAGAGCATGCTGAACCCGTTGAAACTCCAATACCTTCCATGTCTAAATCCAAAACAATGGATTCCCCTTCTATATATTTGAAGCTGATATTAATATTATTCGGCAAGCGCTGTGTAGGATGCCCATTTAAAGTTGAATCTTCTATATTTTCCAATATCCAATTAATCGTTTTATCTCGTAATTTAATTTGACGCCCCGCTTCGACATTCATTTCTTCTTTAGCAAGTTCAACAGCTTTCGCAAATCCTGCGATTAGAGGTACTGCCACTGTGCTTGGTCTCATATCCTTTTCATGTCCTCCTCCCCACATGATAGGTCTAATATATTTACCAATTCCTTTTTTCACTCCCTTATTCTTCATATATAATAATCCAATTCCTTTAGGACCATATATTTTATGGGCACTTGCCGATAATAAATCTATATTCATTTCTTCTACATCTATAGGGATTTTCCCGAACGCTTGGACAGCATCAGTATGAAAAATGATATTATGGTCTCTGGCAATAGCACCGATTTCTTTTATGGGCTCTATTGTTCCAATTTCATTATTGGCAAACATGATACTAATTAAAATCGTTTTATCGGTTATTGCATTTTCTAAATCTTCTAAATTAATTAAACCATATTTATTTACAGGAAGGAAAGTGACTTCCAAACCCCTTTTATCCCATTGCTTACATGGATTTTCAATGGCATGATGTTCAATTGATGACGTAATAAGATGATTTCCACGATCCATATTCTGGAGGGCTACTCCCGTAATAGCCATATTGTCTGCCTCCGTTCCTGAGGAGGTAAATATAATATCCTTTCTATCTGCGTTAATCAGATCTGCGATATTTTGGCGAGATTGCTCTAACAATTTTCCCGCTTTTTGACCAAGCGAATGCAAACTTGAGGAATTTCCGTAGGTTTCTTTAAAATGTTTATTAATTTCTTCAATTACACGAGGATCCATCGGGGTGGTGGCCGCATAATCTAAATACACATATTTATTCTCACTCATCAAAAATACCAAAAATATATTTCTCGATGAATAATAAAGAAAATCATATTTTTTAAAATAACTCTTCAATTACTTAATTAAAGAATTTTTAGAATTTATAAAATATAAGAAATATGAAAATATAGTATGAGAATTTATAATCTTAAAAGAGGTTGTCAGTGAACTTGAGGGAGGTTTTATTATGGTCTTTAAATTAATGATTGGAATGACGGGTACAGGTTATATGATTGAGCAAACTATTGATATTTTAAAAGAATTGCAAGAAGAATTTGGTGAAAAAATAAATATTACCGTTATGTTATCAAAAGAAGGAGCTGCTGTAGTAAAATGGTATAAGCAGTGGGATTATTTAACAGAAACTGTAAAAAAAGTGCATGAGGAAAGAACCCCAAATATCCCCTTCTTTGCAGGAGCCCTTCAGATTGGGAAGTATGATATGTTTATATGCTGCCCTGTCTCTGCTAATTCCACTGCAAAAATAGTCTATGGAATTGCCGATACGTTAATTACCAATTGTGTGGCACAAGCAATAAAAGGCGGCGTGACCGTATATATATTCCCTTCGGACCAAGATTTTGAACCAATTGTAACTTCTAAACCTAATGGAGAACCATTAATCTTAAAAATCCGGGATATTGAGATTGAAAACATAAAAAAACTAAATCAAATGGAAGGCATTTTTGTAATCAAGAATTTTAGTGATATAAAACCCTTAATTATTAGTAGATTTAGAGAGAAAAATAAATAATTTTTAATTAATTTTATCAACAATTTATTTATTCTTGATTAACAGAAATATTTTCCCGATGAATAGAAGCCCCTACTCTTATTAAGAGGAATGAAGCTACTATAATCAATGCACTATCAATTAATATTCCAAATCTTATTACTCCCATTAGTCCTATCCATAAAGAGATGATCGATACAGCTAATTCTAATTTGTTTGACCTCGGTTCTCTATTTAAACAAAGAAAACCACAAATAATCAAAAGGGTAGGGCTGTTCAAAATTCCTAAAGGAGATAATATTAACGCATTCACCCAAATAGGTTCTTCCACCCAAAATAAATACCAAAATCCAAAAATAAAACCTACTGCCCCAAATATGCGCGAAATCACATCTGTGTTTTGTAAATCCCATCGCAATTGTTTTTTGAAATAAGCATTCATCGTCAACACAAAAATCAAAGCAAAAAGGATAATTTCGGGGATAAGCATAAAAAGCAGCCCAATTATAGTAGTCGTGATGGCTATAAAACCCATCAAACCCGCATATAACTCGTCATTAATTTTTTGAAAAATAATACCCTGTAGGAGGATTGTAATAAAGATTACATGCGTGAGAATAGCATACGGTCTGAAAAAATATAAAGCCACTGCCATAGAAAATAAAATATCTTCCGGTTTTTTGTAAATTAACGAGATGATAAAACTAAAAATCATCAAAAAAGCAATGATACTCCAACATACCATCTCCCTTCTGTCCATATTTTTCAATTCAAATTCACTCCTATTTACTTAAAATCATCGTAATTGTTAAAAATTATAGGCTTCTGATTTTAATAATATAATCTAAAAAAGATAGTATATTAAAATAAATTAACTAGCTTTAATCACCAAATCTAAAAAGCAAATTATAGATAAAATTTAAATTTTTTACTTGAAATTCTATGTTATTCCAAGAAATTAGCTTTTGTCAAGGATTTTTAGCTCTTTTATTTACCACAATATTAGTGTTATTTATAAAATTTTTACTTGGAACTTTAATTACAAGATGGTGGGCAATAAAATATGGTTGGAACGATTCTTATAAAAGTTCAATTCACTTAAATTCGTTTTGGTTGATTATAGATTTATTTTTTTCTATTATTTTTATTTTTGTGGTAAATGGTATTTTTTTAGCTGTAATTTGTGCTTTTGTTACAAATATACTTATTGGGACTTTAATTGCTTCTAGGATTTATGAACAAAAATATAAAAAATCTCTAATTTTCATATCTTTTATATTTATTGTCTTATTATTATTCTATTTTATTATTTATCTCATCTTAATTGTAATTTTTTCTATAATTCTCTTAGCAATATAAAGAAATTAAGCAGATTATCAAGAATTTTTATTTTATACAATAATACTAAAAAATTGTAAGATTATTCTTATATTTAGGCTTCAAATTTTACCGGTTTGATGGCATTTTCAGGACAACTAAGTTCACATTTTAAACAACCTTGACATTTCGCAATTTCCTTAAACTTAAACTTGATTCCATCTACATCATTGCCATCTTTTTTAACTTTATCTATGTAAAATAAATTTTTAGGGCAAAATTTTCCATTATCCTCAAGGCATTTTCCACACATCGTACATTTTTCATGATCAATTTTTATAGATACCACTTGATTTGGAATTTGGATGGAAGTAACTTGAATCGCATTCCTTGGACAAACCTGAACGCAGTTTAAACAAGCCCTACATTTCTTATAATCCACTAATCGAATCCCATGTTCAAAATAAATTGCATTTGCTTTACAAGCTTTAAGGCATCTTTCACATCTCATACATAAATTTTGATCTATCTGAACTGGTATAAATTTTTCCTTAATTTCAAACAACTCTTTATAATTGAATCATAAATTTTCTTCAAATGCTTTTATATTGATTATAGCTTTTAGCTAATTTTAAGTTCTTTTTTATAATCTATACAAAAAGTAATGAATTTAAATTCACAGTTTTCCTATTAAAAATCATTTCAATAAAATATATTTTTATTTTTTAGCAATTATGTATAAATTATATTTAAAGGAGCGATATTTTTTTAATCTCGTGTTGCCTTCAATTACTTACCAACTTTTAAATTTTAAAAACAAAATAATGAAAAATCGAGGGTTAAAAAAATGTTAGGACAAGCAGATGAAGCAGCTTATATGGCAGCCATGGCAGCATTTTATATTGTTATGGTCATTATTTGGATTATATGGATTTTAGTTGCTTACTGGGCTTATAAAGATGCGAAAAAGAGAGGTATGGATAATCCAATTGTCTGGTTCTTCGTAGTGTGGTGCCTTGGCTGTATAGGATTAATCATTTATATATTAGTAAGAAAAAAGTAATAAAACAATTGAATTTATTATAATTAAATTAATTTTTTTTTTTATTGTTCTCTCTAAACACTATAATAGAATTTTTTTATTTTTTAAAACATTCTATTTAATATATACAAATAACTTGATCAAAGTAGATTATATGAATCTCAAAATAAAATATGCAAGATTTAAACTACTTCTCTCAGATTTAAAACCAATTTTATTATCGGATCATCCTAATTGCGAGAATTTTGACGACCATGTGTATCATATTGGAAAATATAAGTTATGTATTGGATGTTTCACATTTTATCCCGTAATATTACTTACTATTATTTTTAGTTTGTTATTTATTGATTTTACTTTTTACAACTTAGCATTTATGTTTTTCATTTCCTTCGCTTTCTTTTCACCAATCATTTTAAATATATTGGGTCTTACAAAATACAAATTTTTGAAAGTTTTCTCTAAAATATCGACAGGAATTGGAGTAGGACTATATTTAGTCTCAATTATTTTTTTTCCCGTATTCTTTATTTTTAAAATTTTAGCAATTATCCCGATTGGGGGTTTTATTTTTATTATATCATACATAAGAATGACCCATATATTAAAAGAATGTGAGCAATGTGAATATAAAGGAGATTGGGATTCTTGCCCTGCCATGAAACCCATAACCGACAAATTATATGAACATGGATTTAAAAAATAATAAAAATTTTGCAATGTATACCCATTTTTACTAATTTTAAGTTCTTTTTTATAATCTATTGAAAAAGTCATGAAAAAAAAATCATAATTTAAATCTTAATTTTTTGACTAAAATGTGAGATTTAACCTAAATTTGCCACATTTCCGATTATTTGTAATATGAATATCTTTTAATACTCGAGTAGTGACATTTTTACTTACCAATTTTATTTAAAAAATATATAAAACAATTGGGGTTTAAATATGATTTTACAAGGAGCAGATTATTATGCTGCTATGCTACTTATTGGTATTGTAATATGGATTATTATTTTTCTTGTTGGAGTTGTTGTTACTAGGTGGAGAGCCCGTAAAAAAGGTTGGAATGCAGAACTGAAACCAGCGCTTATCTTAAATCTATTTTGGCTTATTGTTGGTATTCTTTGTAATTTTATTCCATTGGTAGGTTTCATCGTTGCTCTCATTATAGACCTTTTTATCGGTGCTATTGTTGCAGGTAAACTCTATGACAAAAAATATGGAGAATCTCTAGTATTTATTATAATAGTATGGATATTCTTGATAATTATTTGGATCATTCTCACGATTATATTAGTTGTAATCATACTGGCGGTCGTACTTGGTACAGGAGCATATTGAGGGTCTAGCGCCGGAAGCAGTCGAGGAACTACTGCCTTAGGCAGCTAAAACCATAAGAAATTATTAAAATTATAATTAACTTTTTTTTTTATTTTTTGCTACATTTTTACTAGATGTTTTTTTTGATTATTTACCATTATTGAAACAAAAGGAAATCTATAACCGACAAGTTATATGAACATGGATTTAAGGAAAAAAAGGAAAATTCATCAAAGCATTAGATATCAATTGGACTATCTTGTCTAAAATTTATTAAAATATATATAATCTTCATATTATTCATCATATTTCTAATCTGAATTTATTTTAATAAGAGAATTTGATATTTAAATTCTTAATAACCTAATCTAATTAAAACTTAATATTTATAATAACGAAAATCTCATAAGAGGAAAAATAATGTTATTACAATATGAGGCAATAATTTTAGTTATACTTGTCGCAGTAGTAATAGTCGCAATATTAGCATTTATACTTGGAATTATTGTTACTAGATGGTATGCTAAGAAAAAGGGTTGGGATGACTCTTGGAAAAATGCAATTATTGTGAATCTATTATGGTTTATCGTAAGTTTGATTGTCAATCTTGCACTAAGTATTGTATTACCTATTTGGTCGAGTATAATTGCTCTTATTATTAATATTATACTGGGGGCAATAATTGTCATGAAAATTTATGATAAAGAATTTGGAGAATCTTTAGTATTTGTAATCGTTGTCTTAATCATAATTTTTATCATTACAATCATACTAATGATTATAATAATTGCTATACTTGTTGTAATCGTAGTGGCATCTGGAGCCGCTGGAGCTAGCGGTGGAAGCAGTGGAGGAGAAACTGCTCTCGGCGGTTAAACCAATAATAGGCTAAATCCATAATAAATTTTTAATAAAATTCCTTTTTTTTTTATTTCACTAATTTTTTATTAGTTACTTTTATTGCTCATTCACTAAGTTTGACAAAAAAGAATAAAATATTTAGAGCTTAATAAAATTTAGAAGATAAAATGAGAATTCTAAAATTTTTGATGAGAAAAAAATTACAAAAAGAAATTTAAAATCTATTGGAAATATCTTGTATATTCTTGTCCAGGCTGTGCTGGAAGTTGCTGTTGATTTTGATATTGCTGAGCTTTTTGGGCTAATTCCAGCATTTTTGCCTTGATTTCTTTTCCTTCTTCAATAAGTTTAGAGGTGTCAATTTTTAAGCTATAAATCTGATTTAATACTTCAATAATGGCTGCTGCGCCTTCGGGAGTGGGAATTTCTAACACCGGAGTAAAAAGCGCATAAGCACATAATCTATTTGTTAGCGCTTCATTTAATACAGTTGCCTCAGGACCCACAATTATCCCTTTATCTACTTTCTCGATTCCGAACTTCCCTAATTTATCAATCATCGCAGCTTCAGCAGCATAGTAAACAGGATAATCATCAATTATGTCACGTTGCGGAATACCTTGAAATATTACAATTTCTTTTGCTTTTACATCTTCTGATAAAGCCCAATTACAAATTGTTTTAGATAAATCATTATAGGCTGTAGTTACCTGAAATGGAACTTCACAAATTCCCACAATTAGATTATTTTGAGGAGAGTAATATAATCGAAAAGGATGTTTAAGTACTCCTTCATAGAATACGCTTATGGGCGGTAAAAATTCGCTCGTAACAAATCCTATTTCTTTAATATCGGGAATTTGTTCTATAAGCGAATTCGAAATAATAGGCCCAATAAGCCCAATACCGGCAAATCCTAATATTAAAGTTGCATTTTCCCCGATTTGAACAGAAAAATCCTCAATCACAATTTTACTTTTTTTACCTGCATTGCAGATATATTCTTTTTTAACCATTCAATACGCATCTCTAATGATATCTTAAAATTTTTAATGAATCATTCTTAATTTATTTAGTGGAAAAAGAAATATAAAAATTAATTTAAAACCTAGAAATAAAAAATATGAAATTATTGGTAAAACTGATTATACCCTTCAGATCCAGAGGTTGGTAATTGTTGTGTTTGATATTGTTGTGTTTTCTGGGCTAATTCAAGCATTTTAGCCTTGATTTCCTTCCCTTGTTCTATAAGTTTTGATGTTTCGATATTTAAATTATAAATTTCATTTAGCACTTCGATTATCGCAGCTGCACCTTCCGGTGTTGGAATCTGATAAACGTGCGTGAATAAAGCTACTGCGCTTAATCGGTTTGTTAAAGTTTCATTAATGATGGTGGCCTCAGGCCCTGTAATAATACCCCGCTCAAATTTCTCTAAATTTAATTTTTCAAATTTTTCGTTTAAGCCTTCTTCGGTGGCAAAATATACCGGAAAATCATCAATCATTCCTTGTTTAAGAATTCCCTGAAAAACAACTACTTCTTTAGCTTTCACATCTTCACTTAATGCCCAATTACATATAGTTCTAGCTAGATCATTATATGCTGAGGTCATTTGGAATGGTACTTCTGCAGTTCCCACTATCAAATTATGCTGTGGAGAGTAATATAATCTAAATGGATGTTTAAGCTCTCCCGCGTAAAATATAGAGATGGGAGGTAAGAGATCAGATGTTATAAAACCAATTTCTTTTATATCATGTATTTGCTCTACGATAGTATTAGTAATAATGGGTCCAATGAGACCCACCCCTGCAAAACCTAACAGTAATGTTGCGCCTTCCCTGATTTGAAATGAAATATCTTCTATTACAACTTTACTATTTTTCCCCTTCTCACATATATATTCTTTTTTAACCATAAAAATCACCAAGACATTTAACAATTAAAACGATTTATTGATACTATGTTTAATATTACTTGGCTATATATAAAAATTGATTCATAATAAATCCTAGAAAAATCTCTAAAGGAAACAATATTTCATTTTATTAAATATCATACATATTATATCTTAATCATGAAAATCACTCGGAGTTGATAGTAGAAAAATGCTGTTAGAACTAAAGAATGTGACGATTCCTACCCTTGATCAGCGCTGTGTAATTGTCAATAATGTTTCTTTCGGAGTGAAAGAAGGATCCATACATGCCATTATTGGTCCGAATGGTTCCGGAAAATCTACTTTAGCCTACACTATTATGGGATTAAATTCTTATAATCTTTCTGATGG
>SDNV01000023.1 GCA_004524515.1 Promethearchaeota archaeon | reverse complement strand
TAATAAAATAAAAAATGCTTAATCATTTTTTTTAATTTTTTTTATCTATTGAATAATATTAGCGTTATGCTAGTTTCAATAAATCCGCATCAGCAATAATCCCAATATAAATTCCAAGTTCTTTTACAAGTACAGCAGGATAATTTGCCAATAGATTAGATATATCTTTAACATCCCAATCCTTCTCTATTTCTGGAAACGGTAATTCGCTAATTAATTCGACTTCTGCATTAATCAAGTCGTAATTATCAGTAATTACTTTCTGAATTTTTTTGGATGTTATGCTTCCTAAATTTTTATTATCGAATATGATGGGAAGTTGTGAAATATTATATTTATTCATCAATTCAACTGCTTTTTTTATTGTAGATTTTGGAGTTATGGTTATTGGATTTTTAGTCATTATATCCACAGCTTTTCTTTTTGTTTTTTTTCGAATCATTCGCTCGTGTTCTAGAAATTCAAACAATTTTTTGACCTTGGAATATGGCGGATCTATTTTTTCATTTTCAATTCTATAAATTGTGGTTTGGTTAACATTTATTATTTTACCAAGCTCCTCTTGGCTAATATCCAATTTTTTCCTTAAATATTTTATTTCTTTAAGATCGGGAAAAATTTTCATTTTTTACATTCATATAAAAATAATATTAATGCATATTTTATGCGTATCATGCATAAAATCTATCTTAATTATTTATAAATAAACTTAGTTTATTAATCTTAAATTTATTGATATTTTTAAAATTAAACTAAAATATTACTACGTGATTATCAATTGACCAAAACATATGCTGAAATTAATGAAAAAATAAAGAATGGAAGTGCGGTTGTATTAACTGCAGAAGAGATGATCGATTTTGTTGAAGAGCATGGAATTAAAGTGGCTGCTGATGAGGTGGATGTTGTAACAACAGGAACTTTTGGACCTATGTGCTCAAGTGGAGCATTTTTAAATTTTGGGCATTCTGATCCTCCTATAAAATTTGAGCATCTATGGTTAAATGATGTCCATGCTTATCATGGAAATGCGGCAGTTGATTGTTATATAGGATGCACAAGAATGGCGGATATAAGACCGTTTGAATATGGTGGGGGACACGTTATTGAAGATTTAGTGTCTGGAAAACCAATACGACTGAGAGGTATTTCTAATACCACAGATTGTTATCCATTAGCTGAAGTTGATACTGAATTTACAATTAATGATTTAAATCAAGCGATTTTATGCAATCCTAGAAATGGTTATCAAAGATATGTATGTGCCGTTAATAGTACCGATAAAACTCTCTATACCTATATGGGAAAACTTTTACCTAATTTTGGTAATGCCCATTATGCGGGATCAGGCTGTTTAAATCCATTAAGCAATGATCCAGATTATGAAACCATTGGGATCGGTACTAGGATTTTTCTTGGTGGTGGAATCGGATATGTTATTGGAGAAGGTACTCAACATAATCCTAAAAATCGGTTTGGAACGTTATTTCTTAAAGGAAATCTTAAAAAAATGTCTCCAGAGTATATACGTGGAGTATCTTATGAAAAATATGGGACATCTTTGTTTGTTGGCGTGGGGATTCCTATTCCAATTTTAAATGAAGGTTTGGCTAAAAAAACAGCCATTAGTGATGAAGACCTTCTAACAGAGGTGGTGGATTATGGAGTACCAAGAAGAGACCGACCAAAACTTAAGGAAATAAGTTATAAAGAATTAAAGAGTGGTTATATTAACTTAAATGATAAGAAAGTAAAATGCTCATCTTTATCATCCCTGTATCATGCGAGAAAAATAGCTGAAACGCTTAAGAATTGGATTCTTAATAGTGATTTTTTTCTAAATCCCCCTGCTGAGACTCTGCCCACAGATACTATATTTAAGCCAATGAAATTAGTCTCAGAATTGAAATTTGTGAAAGACTTGAAGAAAGCTGCTGAAATTTGCTATGAGGACTGTGATATTAAAATAGTTGCTGAAAAAATAGTGAGAAAAAATACCAACCATATAGTTATCACTGACAAAGAAAATACATTAAAAGGAATTGTAACTAGTTTTGACATTACAAAAGCCATTGCCGAGGATAAACATAACCTAAATGATATAGTCACTAAGCGAGTCTTTACAACCTCGGAAAATGAACCAATAAGCAACGCTGCTAGGAAAATGAAGATAAATAATATCTCTGCATTACCTGTCATTGATGAAGATAGAAAAGTATTAGGGATAATAACTAGTGAGGAGCTGATGTAAAAATATGACTGTAATAAATATTACAATTCCTTTTGGATTAATAAAAAGAGTAGATGATTACTCAAAGATTATAAATGTTATTCTTGAACAAAATATCTCAGTTAATATCTTAAAATTTTCCACCGGTAGAAATGGTATAAATTTACTTCTTGATATTCCTGAAGACAAAATTAATAGCATCACCGAAGCATTAAAAAAAAATAAAGTTGTCGTAAATAAAAAGGGAAGAGTTATTGTGGATATCGAATTATGCATTGATTGCGGAGCATGTGTTTCTGTTTGTCCTACGGATGCGCTCCAAATTGACGAGAATGGATTACTCGAATATTTCTTAGAAAAATGTATGGGATGCGGACTTTGTATCGATTCATGTCCTCGCCAAGCAATAGAGGAGACTTAAAATTATTTTATTTTTATAACTATTACAAACTTTTTTTTTATTATTCTGAAGTTATAGTATTATAGATTTTCATGATACGTTTATCTTTTCTTCTTAATGTAATACAGCGTTCTTCTTCACATCCTCTTAAAATGGCAATTAATTCATTAATATGAATCGTTGGCAAATCTAATTTTTCCCCGAAATATTTATTCATTTTTTCTCTGTATTCTGGTTTACTTAAAGTATATAAACAAGTAGGACAGGGCATCAACATAAAATCAGCTTCTACATTTTCGGCACTTTTTAATTTCTTATATGTAATTTTAAGCGCGTCTTTAGGATGTATTACCACTTGAGATGCCCCCCATCCACAACACGATTCTCTTTCTTGATAGTCCACTGGAATTCCACCAAAAAGAGAGACTAAATCCTCTAATTTAGTTTTATCTCTTAAATAACTTTCCACATTCTTTTTATCTCTAGAAAGATTGAGATAATGACATCCGTAATGAATTGCTACTCTAAGTTTTTTAAGGTCATATTTTAATGTATTAAGAACATCATCTCTGATAAGATATAAAAGATCTAAATCGTGCACTAATTTTAATTTTGGATTATCTAAAATTTCATATTTCCCGGGATAATCTTTTCCTGTAGAATTTTTTTTTAAGTGATTTAAAATTTCTTGAGTCTTTTTTCTAACTTCTGAATTTTTTAAAAAGTCTCTACCTCTCAAAAGAGAATTATAACAACCATTACAGCTAAATAAAACCATATCTGCTTGTCGATTGAGTTCATTGAGATTTCTTTCATTTATAGCTGCAAATTGTGCCCTTGTTATTAAATTCCTTTGAAAAAAAGTACCACTACAACATGATTGATCATTACATATTGATATTTCTAATCCAAGTTCTTCTAATAAATCTTGAATCCCCCAGCGTACTCCGGGAAAGTATTTTTCCAAGCAAGCTTTAAACAAACACAATTTTTTGTTTCGAAAAAATTCTATTGGATTTTCAGGATATTCCTTTTCAATTGCATCTAAATCTAGAGCTAAGTTATTAAATTCCATCTTAAATGATTATATAAATTTTATTATCGTTTCCTTTTTTTATTTTTAATGGCTTTACTTGCCTTAAACACATATTTTATACGAGCAAAATTGCAAATTTCATTCAACTCATCAATTCTTTCTTGAGGAAGTATATCTCCTAGAGGATTTTCCACTACAACTCCCGAAGTCAAAAATCGTTCAGACATTTCAACATATTTGTTAAGATCATTATACCTGGGACCGTATCCTTTTTTAAACGATTCATTTCTCAGATTTAATATTAACAGCGGTATGTTTATACCTTCTTTCGGACACACTCTTTTACATTTCTCACATAAAAAACAATACCAAATATCATCTTCTTTTAGTACGCTCTTATCTCCTCGAAGAATTTTCTGGATAATTTTTCTGATATTAAAATTTGAAATTTTAGAAGCGGGACATTCCCCGACACATTTGCCACAGTTTATGCATTGTAAGATATTCCTATTTTCTTCTACATCATCGCTAAGTTCTTCTAAAAAATCATAATTCCATTCTTCATCAGTTTTTATCTTATCGTCCATTTTATCCAAAATTTATTTCTTTATTTTCTCTTCCTATATGATAACCATAATTCATTTTAAAAAAATTATTAGTTTTTTTTATTAAAAGAATTAGTGGTTTGATTTATTTTATATAATCTTTTGCATAGTAAATATTAAGATTTGTTAATCTGGTTTAATTTGCGGATTATTTTATATTATCTCATAGTCTAAAATTGATTTTCCTTTCTCATATTGCGAAATTAATAATTTTATATGCGTTAAATATTCGTTTAGAGAAATTTCCTGGCGATTGTACCGCTTGGATAATTTTTCTATGACATACAAAGGAGCAAATTTGATAAATCTAATATCAGAAAAGAGATGTACGACTCCTCTCGCTTCATAAAGGAGTTTTTTTTGTAAAAGCTCATTAAATAAATCTTCTTTATTATTCAAGATATCTAAACAATTGCTTACCGATAAACTTTCTTTTCTTAATTTTTCAAGTAAAGAATAGACCTCCTTATTCATTAGAAAATTGATAATTGTTTTATTTTCGATTTCGGAGATACAATCATAATTTGCAAAAAATTTTACTATGCTTTCCTTATAATCATTTAATAATTCATAATTTTCTCGATAAGCTTCTGGAAAATTCTTTGGAGGTATTCTTATGCATGAGAGATCTTTTATTAGAAAATAACACTCCTGACTTCCCGGTACATTTCTTTTAATAATCAAATCTTCTCGAATAAATGAGATTAGTAATAAATCAATATTTGTGGTTGAAAATCCGTATTCCTGCCTTAAAATTTCACTTAATTTGTCCTTTGAAATTACCCCTTCTTGAAGAATATTTAATATGATAAATTTAATCTTATCTCTAAAAAAATTCAAAAGATTCTCCTCTTTTTCTAATTTCGTATAATTTTTAATAGTATGAAACGCTTCGGATATAGTCCTAGTAATTTTATTAGTATTGATTAATTCTATCAGATTTTTACTTACAATTGCCAGAATATCGGGATGGTCAGTAATCATATCTCTTATTTTATCTCTTCGATTATACACAATTATTATAAAATAGATTTCTCCTTCATATTTTTGGATTATAGAAAAATATTGTTCTTCATTTATCTCAGGAATAAATTCTATTATGGAAGATTCCTTATCTAATTCATGTAATGCCCAGATTTTGAGAAACAAATCATTTGATGGAAATTTTTGCTCAGGGGGATACTGAATTATAGGTTCTGGTCCAGTACTCTTATTCCAATGTACGATTATTATCCGTTCCATTTAAAACTTGGCTCAATTTGAAATTTATTAATCGCATCTATTTTAAGTGAAATGATCCCTATTTCATATAATATAGAAACAGTAAAATAAATAATTTGATTTTTTAAGAATTTAGTAATTAGTAAAATTGGCGTTATTATACTAATTAAAGGCTTGAAGAATCGTTTAAAGTTCTAATTAACATCTTAAATTAATTAAAACCTATAATGCCGCTTTCTAAAGCAATTATTTTAATTTATCTTTTATTTCGTGTCTTGTAATAATTTTGGATAATTGCCATAATGATTGAGTGTTATTGGCATTTATAGCATTTTTGATATCCTGATAAAATTGGGTTAGGCTTTTATTATGATACACAAAAAAATCAAGATCTTTAATAACTGCTTCTTTTTCATATACTACGATTTTCATAAGCTAAATTGATAATAGCAAACTAAAAAAAGAATTATGATACGGGGATAATATTAATTAAGGAACTTTAGAATTTTTTTCAACAGAAGGAGTTCTATTAATTAACATTATTGAAGTAATTACCATACTAATGGAAATTAATAAAGTAATGGTTGGGAGCTCTTTTAATATAAAAAAAGCTAAAAATGTGGCAAAAATTGGTTTACAAAATGCTAAAGACATTCCTTTTGATACTTCTATCCTTTTAATCCCTTCAAAAAGTAAATATGTACCAAACCCAGTAGGGATTATCCCTAGAAAAGATATCCAAAACCAAGAATGAAAATTGTAATTAAAAAAGGTATCGAATTCTGGTGAAAATATTAGGATAAGGAAAATAGGTATACACGCAAGAAGTGAGGAAACCATACAAAATTTTACGGCAATATTAGAAGTTTTTTTTTCGTTAAGTTGAATTTTTTTTCCTAAAACGGAATAAAAGCTCCAAATGATGGCTCCTAAAAGCACAAGAAAATTTCCATATAAATTTTTAGAAGAAAATAGTTCTAAGATGTTAAAATTTGTCATTAGTATCGCAACTCCAGTTAGACCAATTATAATTCCAACAAATTTTAATTTCAAATTTGATTTTTCGTTTAAAATTAAAATAGAATAGACGGTAATCCACATAGGATATGTTGTATATATCGTTGCTGCGATGTTAGCATTGGTGTTGGTAACCCCTATAAAATATATGATATTTGCCATAGCAAGCGCAAAAAAACTTGAAATTATAAGTAATTTCCAATTATCCTTTACCATCTTAGAAATCCCCGAAAGATCTCGTTTGATAAGCAAAACAATTAAGAGAAAAAAACCACCTACAAAATACCTAAAAAATGATAGTGAAATTGCTCCTACAGAACCTTGAAGAAGTTTAACAATAATTTCACTGAAAGACCATGTAAAAACTCCTAATAAAATTATTAAATATCCATTAAAACTCTCATCCTTAATCATGATGTTTAAAAAGAGATTTTTTATTTTTCTAATTTTTTACCGATATTCTTTTTTTGCCAATAAAGGCTAAAAAGATAATAAGCTATAAACATTAATGCGAGAATACCTAATATAAGTAACAAGATATTATTAAATAGGGCTGCTTGGGCCTCAATTTTTTCGAATGGAATCTCAGATAAATTAATAGGTTCCCCCGGTTTATGAGAAATCAATGCTGCACCCAAAAATGCATAGAAAAACGCTCTCGGAATGGAGCCAATAAAGGTAGCAATAGTATACTTCTTTATCGGATATTTTAATATCCCCGAAATGTAACTAATAGGATCAAAAGCCACGAATGGTAAAAGCCTTGCTAAGACGATAGCTCCCGTTCCGTATTTTTCTATGAAGTTATCTGCCATGTTAAGGGCACTTTCACCAACGAATTTTTCTGCTAAGGGTCTTCCTCCTTTATATGCAACGTAATAGCATAGCAACCCAGCTGCCATGCTTCCAATAATTCCCATTATCCCACCAATCCAAAAACCCCAAATCATGCCTGCGCTTAATAGGACAAGCTCTGAAGGTATCGGGACCAACAGTCCCTGAATAGCCATAATTAAAAGGAATAAAAATATACCCCATATTCCTAATCTAATTATTGGATTAACAAACCATTCTACCACTAAAACATATAAAAAGGTCTGATCTACAAAATAGATGTAATATAATAAATAGATCGAAAATCCGAATAAGAAAATGAAGATAATGATGTATACCATAGTTTTAGTATCGTAACTTGAGAAATCTAATAAATTTTTAATGTAATTTTGGAGTTTTTTGGAGAAGGATTTTTTTTCTTTATTTTGAATATTATCATTTTTTTTTTCCATTTTTATCATACTTTAGAATAAAAATTAAGTAATATAGGTAATTTAAATTTCTATAAAAAATATCTTTTATGTTTTAAATCACCTATTTTGCTGTAGTTCTTAGTTATGAACAAACCATATATTTTTGCTCATCGCGGAGCATCTGCCTATTGTATCGAAAATACTATGCATTCATTTCAAATGGCCATTGAGATGAAAGTTGGAATCGAATCCGATATTCAAATTACAAAGGATAAAATTTTAGTTTGTTTTCATGATCCTGCTTTTAAAATAGAGAATAAATGGTATATAATAAGGAAATTAACGTTTGATGAGCTTAAATTACTTAATTTTGAAGATGATCGGCAAATTCCGAAATTAAGAAAAGTATTTGATACCTTTAACTATTGTCCAAAGAATTTACGATATAGTTTTGACATTATTAATAAACAAGCAGGATTAGAACTAATTAATAGCATTAAGAAATATTCGACTTTTAAACAAGTAGAGATAACAGATACCCGTATATATGTTCTCAAAAGGCTAAGAAAATATAATAGAAAAGTGAAGTTGGTTTATACAGTACCTCATAATATTTTTCAAATTAATAATAAAACCATTTATTTCGATAAATTAGAGGAGACAAATATAAACGCTATAAACCTTAAAATTGATTATATTAACATGGAGATTTTCAGAAATATTGTGAAAAATGGGTTTAAATGTTATGTTTGGGGGGTTAATTCTCAAGCTGAAATGATAAAAGCACTAAAACTAAGAGCCGATAGAGAATTTATTAGAGCAATTTATACTGATTATCCGGATCTTCTTAAAAAGAAAAGAGATGAGATTTTTAAATAATATCAATGTAAATATTTTTTAAAAAATTCAAAATTTAAATTCCAATCAATAGGCAATAATTAAATACTTTGACAATTAAAATTCCTAATATAGAATTTTGAATAATTTTATAAGTCGATAATTATCAAAAGTGAATAGTATGAAATTGGAAGGAAACTTGAAAAATTTGTGTATAGTCGTTATAATTAGCTGGATTGTCTTAGCAATCATATTTGGATTCACAGATTTGCAAATATCTATAGCGCTTTTAAATAGAGATGCAATTTGGGCGAACATTGGAAAGGATTTTGGGGAAGGTCCCGGATATGGGATAATCGCGATATCGATTGCCATCTTGATTGGAAGCAAGAATGATGATCTTAAGAAGCAAAGAATTGCATCCTATGTGATCCTAATAATTGGGCTGGTTTTTCTTACAATTGCTCTAATCTTTGCTAATTTATGGTTTATAACTTTTGGAGGGGGAATTGCAATTCCAATGATAATCTTCTTAATTTTTACTAAAAATAGGGATTTCAAGGAATATACTACGATAGCAACTGTAATAATTTTACTGGCTATTATAAATCCTTTAATATTCGTACAAATAACTAAAATAATGTGTGGAAGGGTTCGATTTAATGATTTATCGCCGGGGTATGCCAACTATACTCCATGGTTTTTACCTCCAGGTCCGATCAGCGGATTAAAAGGAAACGCTTCCTTTCCCTCAGGACATACTGCTATGGGATGGATGTTTTTGCCACTTATATTTTCAGTTAGAGATAGGAAATGGACAAATCCTATTAAAATCATAGTAATTATTTTGATTATCGTTTTTGGATTATTCTTAGGAGTTTCAAGAATCGTGACTGGAGATCATTTTGCGTCGGACGTTCTATTTTCAACTGGGGTTGCTGCAATTGCCACAATATGGCTTTATCATCGATATTATATTAAAAAATAATAAGATTAACATAATATTTAATAATTTTATCTTTTAATATTTCATTTTCTTATATAAATTTAGAGTAAATATTTCCAAAAAAGGGTATTATATGAAAGAAATATTTAAGGATGTATTTCATGTTGGAGATTCAGGATGTTCCGTATATCTAGTTAATACGCATAGCGAGGATGGATTAATATTAATTGATTGTGGTATGAGTCTTGATATGATAAAAAAAATTAAAAAAAAAAATTTAAATCCCATGGATATTAAACATTGCATTTTAACTCATTTTCACATCGATCATATTGGTGCATGTCATTCTCTTAAAGAATTCAATAATAAGGTTAAGTTTTATGCGCATAATTTGGATGCTGATCCTATAGAGGAGAGAGGTCATGATTATAAAACTGCCGCATCATGGTATGGTGTAAATTATAAACCTGTCAAATTGGAAAAGAGACTAAAGGGAGAACTGGAAATATTAAGATTTGGATCCTATGAATTTAAATGTATACATACTCCGGGTCATACTCCAGGTTCACTCTCAATCTTAATAGAAATAGAAGGAACCAAAATTTTATTTGGCCAAGACATTCATGGGCCATTTATGGCTAGTTTTGGTTCTAATCTAAAGGACTATCAAAAATCCATGCAAAAATTACTGGATATCAATGCGGATATACTATGTGAGGGTCATTTTGGTATCTTCCAGCCAGCAGAAAAAGTTAGAGCTTATATAAAAGGATATATGGAACAAAATAGATAAGGGTCAGCATTTATGCTATTAGAAAGTTTATTTATAGTAAGAGGAGGATTTTGGGGTGAAGAATATGAATTCAAATTGCTTTTTGCGATCGTTGCTATAAGTATTACAATTTTAGATTGGAAATGGAAAGATCGAAAAGATTATTTATGGGTTTTTTTAACAGGGGCAATTTTTTGGACTTCAGTGGAATTAATGCTTCATTTAACAGGTGTTAGAGACATGCCAAATCGTTATCTTTTTGGGGTGGAAATTCCAATATGGGTCTCAGTACCAATGCAGGGGCTTTCTGAGGGGGTTTCAGTAGGAATCATGGGATTATTTATTACGGATTTATATTTAGATAAAGAAATGCGTAAGTACAGTATAATTACATTTTTAGCTGTTATAACCGGAATGGCTTTAGTAATGTTTAGCCACGGTATTTATATTCCGAATGTTGGAGGTAAGGTTCCATCTCGAAGAGAAGTATTTCCTCTTTGGTCCTTACTAATTCCAGTTCTAGTTTCCCCGGCAATATATTGGTTTATAAAAACGGATTCTGAATCAAGAAAGAGAGGGTTTTACATGTTTATTACCATGTTTATCCTCGGCTGTATTTGGTATCTATTTTATTGGTTATCTGGCCAAAGATGGGTCGAGATTGGAACTAAAAATCCGGATGGAATCTATTCAAATTTACGACGTGCTGACCTGGTAATTGAATTTAGTGTTATTTTATATAACGCGGTAGTAGAAATCGCTTTGATATATATGCCATTTTTGGCAATACCATACTTGTGTGGATTAATTCAACAAAAATAAATATTAGGCAACTTCTAAGTATTTTTTATCAACTAATATAGTTAGCTCTGCTATAAGCCAGCATAACTCATCGTAAGAGAGATTTGAACAGAATATCTGTGCTGCCTTGTTTCGGATATCGTTCTCGGTAACATTTTTATCTCCTTTTTGAATTACTAATTGTTTTTCGGCTAGCATCCAACATAATTCATCATATGAAAGTTCATTTTGAGAAAGAAAATATGCTGCAACCGAGATATAATCCCTTAGATCTTTTTTATCAGTTTCTTTTTGTTTATTTTCTTCTACATCTGATTCTATTTTTCTATATTTTTTAAGTTGTTTAAACCAATCTAATATATTTTTCTCTTCAATAGTCAATTTTATCTCCTCGTTTATACAAATAAATAATGAATATTTCCATTTTTAAAGTTAAGTGCGATATTTTATGAATTTAGGAATTGATTTTTAATTTTTCTCTCACATACTTTTTAAGTCTTTTACAAATTTTTTCGAATTCATGATTAGATTTATAAAATAGGTTTTTTCTGGGACAGTCTTCATCAAAAAGACAAGATTGTGTATCTTTATAATAAATGAGAGGATAAAACCTGCATCCCTGAGGTCGGAAAGGATAAATTCTACAAGTCTTGTTAGAATAGTCAAAGAATATGCAGTGTCCATTTATATTTTTTAATTGGAAGTAACCTTGAATTTTAATAGTAAAATCCTCCCTTTTTAAATTATTTGTTGAATGCCGCAAGATTAGATGAATATCATCTTTAGATAGCATCATCTCAGTTTCTAGACAACACTTTCCGCAATCTTTACACTTATTCTTCATTAAAAGATTATTTAGTAAATCTGTTTTAAGGTATTTAGAATTATCCACTTAATAAAAATTCACATAAAAATCAATAGAAGCATTCCAACAAAATATCTATTATTATTATGATAAACTTTAAAAGAAAGATATATCAAAAATAATTAAAAACGTGAGACACGATGACTACAGACACGGAAGAGACCATTTCATCTGATAATTATAAAGAAATTGAACCCAAGGAAGTTAATATGCAATATCATTTGTATTTGTTTTTTTTTATCGTCATATATTTTGGGTCGTTTTTACTTCCCGGAATACTATATATGTTATATTATCTAGTGATTTTTCAACCATTCGTTTTAGAGAATCCCAATTTTCTTTCTCTTTTCACCAATCTTAATTCATTGTTAGCTTTATTATTATTTCCTGTTATCATGATTATCAGTTATTTCTTACATTTGGTTTTTATAGGAATAGTAACAAAATTATGGTGGAGCTTTACTGAAAAAATGTCTCCAACCAAGGATGGAATTATCCTCAGGAGTGTGCCCAGCGATACCTTAAATTATTATCATATACGCTCATTCATTATTAAATACGGAAAATATGCATTTACTAAAGGGATTTTTCCGTGGCTCAGTAATTGGTTTTATAATTTCGTGGGATCGTCTAAAATTGGGAAGGGTTCTACAATCGAAGAAGAAATTGTTGCCGATAAATATATTGATGTTGGGGAAAATTGTTATGTGGGAGTAAACTCGGCGATATGTAGCCATGTAGTGGAAGGAATCTTCGGGCGCATCCCATACTTTGAGATTAAACTTCATGATAATGTGACCTGCTCAGCATTCAATATCGTCGGCCCAGGATGTGATATAGGAGAGAACTCTTATCTATTACCTTTAGGATCCACAGGAAAGCATCAGAATACCAAAGGAGGAAATTATTATTTCGGACTTCCTGCTCGAAAAATATTTACTAAAAAAGTTATGAATTATTTAAAGATTTCTCAGGAGGATTTAGAAAGAGATAAGCAATTAAGAGAAGCTCAGTTAACTAATAAGCAAAAAGAAAAAAATAAGGACGATTCTTAATATGAGTAATGCTATAAATAATGAAGAAGAAGATAATAACGATTTTGTGCTTGATTTCACAACAAGTAGCGCGATCAGTAGAGTAAATATTAAATTTTTAGCTGTATATATTCCGATTATCTGGCTAAGTGGTATTCTTACCGGAGTATTCTGGTACGAGTGGACCTTAAATCACCCCCCTATAACAGAAGATTGGGAGCCATGGGTTGGGACTTTAATATTTCTACCTTATGCCATATTTGCAATGTTTTTTATTTTTATTTTATCTTGTACTATTCTCAGCAAGTTGTTTTTAATATTAATTAATCTCATTCATAAACCAAAAGAAGGAGTCTTTAAGGCGGAGATTGGAGATGCTGATTTTGAATTTTGGTGTTTGCGAACTGAATTGAAAAAGCTAGTTTTATGGCTTGCACGCAATTTTCCAATACCATGGTTAGATGCACTAGCATTTAGATGGTTTGGAATAAAAATGGATTTTTCAAGTCACTTACCAGATGCGTGGTGCGACATAGAATTTGTTAAATTAGGTCGCAGGGTTTTGGTGGGGCAGGGTGCCGTAGTTATGAGTTCTATGGTAATTGGAAAATATTTAATTATCAAGGAAGTTATTCTTGACGATTATACGATTATAGGAGGGATGGCCTGTGTTTCTCCGGGGTCTATAACTGGCAGAGATTCCCTTTTGGGTGCTATTTCAGCTACAGTCTTAAATCAAGTTTTAGAAGCGGGATGGATTTACTTTGGGATTCCCTGTATTAAAATGCAGCCAAATAAGCTTGCTTTAGTAAAAGAGATGACAAAAAGAAGTGTTGATGAGGAAAGAGCTATTTTAATTGAGCATGATATCAATATTGATGAGGATAAAAAAGAAAAGTTAAAAATATAAAAAGATATTATTAATATTGAAGATTAAAAAAAAGATATAATAACGAGAATAAAATTAATAAGAGATAGAGAGAGGAGAGAGAGAATTTCCGTCCCAACTTCAATGCGTGTAGGTCCTTTTACCCCAACTGTATTAGTAAAAAAAAGATATTTAATATTTTATATTTTTCTTATATGGGCTAGTATTATCCCAATTCTATTAGAATTTTGGTTTTACTGGCAATGGTTATACGACCCTGTTCGTCCTGTTCACTTTTATATCTTTCTTCCATTGTTATTTTTTATTATGTATTTAACCATAGTTTTTACCGCTATATTCTTTGCTAAAATACTTTTAGGGATTGCGAATTTATTTCATAAACCCAGAGAAGGTGTTTTTTTAAGAGATCCTTCAGATAAAGATTATAGATATTGGAGTTTGAGAAATACCATTAAAAGATGGCCCGTCTGGTTAGCCCATAAATTTCCTTTCCCTTTTTTAGATAATTTGTGTTTTAAAGCATTTGGGGTCAAGACGACCTTTACTAATTCCTTATTCGAAGGATGGGTAGATGTGGAGTTCATAGATTTCGGGAAGAATGTGGTCGTCGGTCAAGGATCAATTGTTCAAAGTGCAGTTATCGTGGGAAATCTCCTAATTATTAGAAAAACCATCATAGAGGATGATGTTAGGATAGGTGCTCATGCTGTAGTTATGCCGGGAACCCACATTGGCAAAAGAGCAGTTTTGGCAGCCAATTCTGTGACGATTGTAGAACAAGAGCTTGAAGAGGGATGGATTTATTTAGGAATACCTGCTAAAAAATATAAGAGAAATAGATTTTTTGAAGATGGTTTAGAAGAAGTTCTCGGGCATGTTGAAGATGTCGAAGGTTTAAGAGAAAAATATGAACAATTATATATAAAGCGATATGATCAACAACATAGTATTAAAGAGAGATTAGATCACTGGAAAGAAAAAAGAGAAAAAGAAAAAACGAGAATGGAATAATAAAAAGATTAATTCACTTATTTTTGTTTAGCACCATTTTAATTTGTTAGGAAATTTCTTCTATTTTTAAATACTTTCTTATAAAATGTATTTCAAAGATAAAACCTAACTTAATGTATAATGAATATTAAATTTTTAGACTATAGAGAAGCTATAAGAATTTTAACGAATAGAGATGAATTTATTAAATCAATGAGTCCTTTTGACAGGGCTGCCAGAGTTAAAACAGAGGGGATAATATCAGAGGCTGAGTTTCTCAATTATATTTCAAAGCAAGTTTTAAATTGGGGCTCATTTGAATGTTCCAACATCGATTCGATACTCGAGGATATATTAGTAAAATTTGAAAATTATGAGTTACGTTTTCCGAAGCAAGTTTCATTGATAAAAACTACAGGAAAAGAAGAAGGAAATGCGGCATATTGCCGTAAAAATGCAATTGTTTTGCCTCAAACTTTTATAAATACTCCTTATCAATTAAAAAATCTCATAACTCATGAATTATTCCATATTTATTCAAAAAACAATCCGGAAAAAAGAAAAGAACTATACGAGAGTATAGGATTTTTTACATGTCCTGAATTGCGGTTTCCTGAAGAATTAAGTGAATTTAAAATTACAAATCCTGATGCTCCATTGAACAATCATTTTTTCAAAGATAATAAAGATGGGCTGATCCCGATTTTATTCTCCAAAGAACCTTATAATTTCAAAAAGGGGGGAGAATTTTTTGCATATCTCCAATTTCGACTTATAAGAGTAGAAATAAAAGAAGAGAGCTGTGAACCTATTTATTATAATGAAAAATTGCAGTTATACAAAGCTGAGGATATTCCCTCTTATGTTCGAAAAATAGGAATGAATACAGACTATATAATTCATCCTGAAGAGATTTTAGCAGAGAATTTTGTGTTATTGATAAACAATTCAAGATATATTAGAAGTCCAGAAATCTTAGAAAAAATAGAAAATATTATGTGTACATAGAAACCACAATTTTCGAATATGAAATCTAGGGCTCAAAATCTTAATCGTTTAAGAGTTTTTATTGATATTATAGAATCGGGGATTTTTAGAATTTGATTTTTTTTTAGATTTAAATATTCTAACGATTCTAACATACTTATAGATTCTGGTAAAATATGTAGATGATTATTTCCTAAATCTAATATTTTTAGGAGTTTAAGATAACCTATTGAACTTGGAAGATGTGTAATTCTATTGCTATTTAACCATAAAACCCGGAGCGAATTTAGTGAGCCTATCGATTCGGGAATACTTTGAAGCATATTTTCTCTTAAATCTAAATATTCTAAATTCTTTAGACTCCCTATGGAATCCGGAATAGATTGAATTTGATTATCTCTTAGATTTAAATAATTTAATGATTTCAATTCCTTAATCCATTTCGGTATGGATTTGATCTCATTATGAGCTATATCTAACCGAAGATTTTTTACAGAATTTACTTTAGCAAGAAAGCTGGGGATGGTGGTAAAATTATTCCAGCCTAAATCTAAATAGTTAAGGCGACTAAGCATATCCATCGATTTAGGTAAAATATTCAATTCATTACAACTTAAATTAAGGTATTTTAATTTTTCTAAATTACAAATAGAGCTCGGAATAGTTCCTGGTTTCCAGTTTGATAAACTTAACGCCCGTATATGATTGTTTTTAATCACAGTAATAATATTATTTCCAAAAATTACACAACGAGAAGGGTTCGAATAAGATTCCTTATGATAATCATAATTTAATCCAATATCCATTAAAAACTCTGCTTCTTTTAATATAACGCCATAATTCGAGGCAATTTCTATATAACGTTCTTTAATCTCCTCATTCAATAAAGAGCTATAAGGATTATCAAGATTCTTGATAAATTTATGAATTAATCTAAGAACTATAACAGAGTTATCATTATGAATCATCCAATTTAAGGGAGTTAATATGTTCTCCGGAAAAATATTAATCATGACTCTTGCAGCGATGATTCGTACTTCTTCATCCTCATCTGAAATTAAGAGATTTTCAATAAATTTAAAAACTTTTTTGCTTTTTAAAACCATTTTATCAAATATTTCCACATAATCTGCCCTTAATTTTCCAGAATTACATTCGTCAATTAAGGAGAATAATAAATTACTAGCTTCAGATTTACTCATATTATTCTTGTTCAGAAAGTTATATAATTCGATAGGATTAAGAGTTTTACTTATAAAGGTCACCTGATTTTATAATTAATTCATTTTGGAGCTGTAATTTTTATTTTCATCATCTTTCTTGAAGAATTCTTTAATCTCTCCATTAATATCTTCCAATTGTTCATCCTCTAACGAGTAATGATCCATATCTTTAATTATTGCCACTTCAGTGAAAATATTTGAATTCTGTTGTAAAAAATTTACTTCGGAGATAGGAGTGACCTTATCTCTTTCCCCAATAACTATTTTTAAGCTATTATTTTTTAAGTGTTTTATAATATCATGCCACTGAAAATCTTCCATCAACAATTCATTTTTGGTATACTCTATAAAACCTTCTGCATTTTCAATACCACGAATATTACCCGGAAGGAACCTATTAATATAGGCTAAGACATCTTTAAAATTATCATTATTTACATGCCTCTCTATATTAAGTAATGGACTAATTAATAATAACTTATGAATTAAATTAGATTTCGAACATAAAATTAATGCAATATACGCTCCAAAATCATGAGCAATTATATTGATATTTTCCAAATCCAAAATTCCTTTGTCTGCTAACTTTTCTGCAAATTCGATAATATGGATTGCATCCGAAAATTGTCCTTCAATTGAAATGTTCCCTTCACTATATCTATATCCTCTAAAATTAAAGAGTAAAAACGCAAAACCCCTATCTAACATAAACTCATAATTTCTTATAATTTCCTGAAGTGGAAAAAGTTGAGGAAAACCATGAAAATAAATAATTAATGGATATGGTTTTTTGATAGGGGCAGGTGGAAAGTATAATAATCCCTTAAAAATTTCACCCTTATTATT
The DNA here is from genome assembly GCA_004524515.1 of Promethearchaeota archaeon. Next base: position 9,073 of record SDNV01000023.1, on the reverse strand, counting down.
AATATCTATTTCTATAACTTCGTAAGGTCCATCAAATTGTTTTTCTTTAAATTCCAATAGAAGTACCGGTAATATTTATTAACCATTAATTTTATCTTGCCTAATATATTTCAATAATGTAGAATGATACTTGAAGATTGGCACACTCATAGTGAAATTTGCCATCATGCGGTTGGATCAATAGAGGATTATATACAAAAAGCGATTGAAAAAAATTTGACTACTATTGGGATATGTGATCATTTTCCCTACGAATACCTAAAAAATATAGAAAGAATTCCGTATAGTGAATATGCGATGGAGTTAGGTGAGATTGAAAGCTATATTTCAACTGTGGAAGCATTAAGAGAAAAATATGATTCTAAAATAAATACCAGAGTAGCCTTCGAAATAGATTTTTTTGTAAACCAAGAAAAAGCTCTCAATTTTCATCTAAATAAAGTCAAAGAACGTTTAGATTACATTATAGGATCAATACATATCCTCAATTTTCATGATGGAAGAGGTGCTTGGGGATTTGATGATAGTAGGTTTAGAGAAGATTTCAAATATTATGGCTCTGATAAAGTCTACCTAGAATATTTTAAAACTCAACAGAAAATGCTTAAATCTAAAAAATTCGAGCTAGATATCATTGGACATTTTGACTTACCGAAGAAATTTAATGATTTACCCTTTGATAAAGAATTAATTAACAATCATACATCAAAAACTTTAGAGCTTATTAGAAAAAGAGATTTAACAATGGAAATTAATACAGGGGGGCTGAGAAAAGAAGTAAAACAACAATATCCGAGTAAGGAAATTATAAAAGAAATCTATGAAAAAGACATTCCCGTTCTTCTTGGTTCTGATGCACATGCTCCTGATGAAGTTGCATATGAATTTAGGAATATGATAAAAATATTGAAAGAAATAGGTTTTAATCAATTAGCCCATTATTCTAATAGAAAACGAGATTTTATTGAAATTTAATTATTTTTAAATTGAAATAGGATATGACTGATAAAAAAAAAGATAAATGTGAAATTTGTGGAAAATCATTAGTTTATGCAACGATTGAAGAAAGCTATAAAAATCTTGAATGTCCTTTTTGTGGTAAATTATTTAATACAAATATTTACTGTGAGGATGGCCATTATATTTGTGATACTTGTCATTCTAAGGGTCCAATTCAAGTGATAGAAGATATTTGTGAATCAACCAAAATAAAAGATCCCTTTGAATTAGCTGAAAAAATTTTAAAACATCCTAAATTTAAAATGTATGGTCCAGAACATCATGTATTAACTCCCGCAGTTATTCTCACTGCTTTAAAAAATAACAATATAAGAAAACCGAATGGTCAAGAAATTACCTTATTTGATATAAAAGAAGCAATTAGAAGAGCTTCAAAAATCCCCGGAGGGTGGTGCGGTTTCTATGGTTCTTGTGGGGCGGGAATGGGATCTGGCGTGGCTATTAGTATATTCACGGATGCTACTCCTTCTACTAATGAACCTAGAACTTTAGCTAATAAAATGACCTCACGGGCTCTAGCTAAAATAGCCGACAATTTAGAACATTGTTGTAAAAGATCAGTTAGATTGGCAATATGTGAAACTTTAGCTTTTTTACAAGAAGAATTTAATATAAATTTGGAATTTTCTCCTAAAAAATGTGAGTTTTCTGATTTAAATGATAGATGTGAAAGAGAAAATTGTCCAATCTTCTAATATATAGTTTTATTAGAATGTATTATTTATAATTTCCTTGATCGGAGCCAACTCTCCATTGTCAGAGAATTTAATAAACGAATATGAGCAGGATCTCTTGTTTTAAATACTAAATGGTTATTTTCATTTTTCCCGATAACTGCCATCAACAGCTCTTCACCATCCCTATTTATAATATAACGATCTACTCCCTCGAAATGCCTGATTGAAATGTTGTCTAAAGATTCATATTCATCCAATAATTCAGCATGGTCCTCGATTCCAGGATTAATTTCACAAGAAATTTTCATGTTAACTGAAGATCTTACTTCATAAAGATATAAATTTTGTAAATCATCAATTTTAGGAACTGCGATCGTCACATTATGTAAAGCTCCTTGTAAAATTTTTTGCATCTCCTCAATTATTTCAGATTTAGTTATTGATAGATTTGTAAAATCTGGAATTTTTGATTCTGTAGATGTTATTCTACTTTCTTGTAGTTTTTCATTTTCTATTTCTAATCTCTCTAAATCTTCATCCGCCTTAGTTAACTCGTCATTTAAAATATCAATCTCTTTTCGTAAGTTTTCAATTTCTTTATCCTTCTCATCTAAAATACTTTCATCAACGGATGAAGCTGTCATGGATTTAATCTGATCCTCTTTTAACCTAATTGTTTTCTCTAAAGTTGAGATTTTTCCATCTTTCGTACTTAAAGAGGTTTCAAGAATTTTAATTTGATCGTCCTTTAATTTTAAAGAATCCTTAATTGTTTCTAATTGATTATCCTTAAGTGTTATAGAATCTTGCAGCGTTTTTAGTAAAGTGTTCTTCGTTTTAAGTTGAGTCTCTAACTCGTTTACTGTTGCTAATTTTTTCTCTAAATTACCAATTAAGGTATTTACTTTATCCAATTGTTCATTTTTTTGTATAATTTCATTTTTTAGCGTTTTAATTTGATTATCTCTTATTTCAAGTTGTTTCTTTAATTCTTCGCTCTCCATATTTGGATTCATGCTTCTTTTTTATTTGATCTATAAATAATATTTAACGTTTTAACTAATTTATAGTAAACTATCTTTCTCAGTATTATTATTCTAAAACAAATTAGAATAAATAAATTTATTTGATTATCATTCTTTAGAGATATTTCTTAAAAATTAAAATATTAACTATTTTTCTTGCTTTAGCATACCTTTATAATTAACAATTAGTAATTTTATTATAGAGGTATTGAATATGAAAAAAAATAGGAGATGATTTAATTGGATAAGCCAGAAGAGAGTATGAAACAATTAGAATTAGATATTTATGATTTAATCGATAAAGAAATAAAAGAAGATTCCGCAATATTAGGGATTAATATAGGTACTCATGGAGGAACATTTCTCGGTAACCATTTTAAAGAAGACACTAAACTTACGAGACTCGAAGTTACTGCTGCTACATCTAGTCTATTATTTTTATCTTCGAAGACATTGATGGGTTCTTTGATGCAAGAAATTTCGTATAATATAATAACAGGTAAGGAGAAAATTATTTTATCTATTTTAACGGAAAATATCACGATGATTTCATATTTGAATAGAGAGTTAGCCGAACTAGAGGGATTAAAACATTATATTGAAAAACTAAAAAAATTCGCTTTACAAGTTTCTGCATTTGTGGAAACCTCAGAAATTATCCGAGAAGAGATTTTCGTAGCAATAAAAAGAGCTATCCCATCTGCAATTATGCTTGGAATAATCACTAAGGATGGATTACCCATTAAGATTCAATCTACTATGCCAGAGCCGATGATTTCAGCCATGATATCTGCACTTTATAATTTATCTGACGTTCTTTTAGAAGAGAATATGGAATATTCTATAATTGCAGGTGGTAATGGTTCTATAATTATTCATGAATTAGATGAAAATAGAATTTTATTTGTGGCAGTACCTGAAGCGGATGAAAGTAAATTAGGATCATTTATCGCGAAAATAAAAGTATTAATAAAATAGTTAAATATGATTTTAGCCGCCAATAATCTCTTTTATTTTATCAATAATTTTAAGTGCTCCAAAATAAGAGTTTGAAAAGGTTTTTGCTTTAAATAAAACAGTACATACTGGCTCTTCTTTAGAAATTATTCTATCTTGTTCAGGTTTATCATGAACATGTCTAAGTAAATTAATTTTTTCAATTTGGTCTTTATATATATTTTTAGGAGCAAACATTATTAATTTAGTGGCAAATCCTTCAGGTTTTGAATTTTTTATTATATTTTTCACGTTTTCCCATTGCGAAATATCAAAACTTTTAATATGTAAATCTAGTAAATTAATTTTTAGTGCAACCTCCGAAACTCTAATTGAACCGGGAATTCTGGGATTAATTTCCATGAGATATGGATAATGATCTTTAAGAACGAAATCAAATCCATTAATTCCTTTTAAATGTAATTCATTAGCTAATGTTTTAGAAATTTCAGATATTAACTTTTCATCCTCCTTAAATAAATTAGCAGGGGTTATATTACCGCAATACATAAATTCTTTAGGAGGATTTACAAATTTTTCACCAATAATCTGACGATTAATTGAGACTATTTCACATTCTTTTCCATTAGAAATTGTGGTACAACTCACAGGGATCCCTTCCAAATATTCCTGAATTAACCATTCAGAAGAGCTAAGACCTTTAACTTCTTGTAATTTAATAAAAAGAGAGAATTCATTCTCATTTTCAATTTTATAAACATTTAATCCTCCTGCTCCCGTCTTTTTTTTCATCATAAACGGAAATTTGAATTTTTTCACATATGTTTCAAAATTATCGAACGAAAAAGTTAATGGAACTCTATATCCCTTAGATGTTAAAAATTCGAAAATATCTAAAATATCTCTGGCTTTTGTAATAATTTCTAAATCGTTATTTAAATTTTTTATATTGTATTGTTTTTTATTTATCTCATTTAAAATTCTCTTTCTTTGGTCAAAAGCATCATCCAATCCACTTCCTATAATCAGATTTTCTAAGGATGGATATTTCTGTAGCATTTCGATTGTAAAATTTACTAAAAATTCACTATAGGTTTCTTTTATTGTATTATATTTTGCTCTTAATTTTTTGATGATAATTATGCAATCTCTTACATTTGGATATAAATCTAAATCGCCAAAAAAATCAACAGCGTAAACTTCATATCCTGCCCTATTTAAAGAATAAGCTAGAGGACGAGTGTTAAACCCTACTATTAATACCGAGTTTGATTTTTTAACCATTAATAAAATAAATATAATAAATATTTTAAGAGATTTCTTTAATTATTATTTAATAGAATTCTTTTTAATTCTTGGATTGAGGATTAAAAAACTATATTTTATTGTGATATATTTTCTTATTAAGGATTGATTTCGAATGCCTGTAGAACCTAAATTAGCCGCCACTGTTATTCTATTACGTCAGCGAAAACCAGATTCTGATGATAATTGTAAATTTGAGGTTTTCATGGCGAAAAGACATGTAAATAACAAATTCTTAGGGGAGCACCACGTATTTCCTGGGGGGAGTGTGGATATACAAGATACTACAAAAGAATCTAGAGCTAGATTAATTAGACTTGATGAGGATTTCGTGAATAGTTTAAAAGATATATATGAAATCCCATCTATTTTCTGGATAATCGCAATCCGAGAATTATTTGAAGAAACAGGAATTCTAATTGCCGCTAAAGAAAATGGAAGTATAATCGCAATACCGAAGGAAAACAAAAAAATATTTCAGCGTTATCAAGAAGATCTTCAAAAAAACCGTAAAAGAATGACTGATATTTTAATCACGGAAAATCTTTATTATAATGCGGAAAAAATTCGTTACTTTGGAAGATTGGTCACTCCTGCGATGTCCCCGATTAGATTTGATACTCAATTCTTTCTATGCGAAATTCCTCAAAATCAAAGCATTAATTTATTTAGTGATGAACTAACAGAAGGATTATGGGGGTCGCCTAAAAAAATTTTAAAATTATATCGAAAAAATCAAATTAAAATCATTTTTCCTCAATATTCTACTCTTCGTCGACTTAAAAAGTTTAAAAATATTCAAGAGGCATTTGAAAATTCGAAAATGGCATTTAGAAATAATCAATTTATACGTCTTAAATAATGAGAGTAAATAAGAAAAAGAAGGAATGAAATATTTTTAGAAATGTCTTTTCCTATAGAACTATAAAATTCTTTTTAATTCTAAGATTAACTCTGAAGGATTGTAACGGTCGAATTTGTATATGTCCGCCTTGGAGAATTTGCGAAAATTTTTCTTTATTTTTTCGGCAGAATAAGGATGGATACCCAAAGCTTGAGTTGCATAGCTTTTTTTTGGTTCCAACACAACTGTGTGGATTTTTTGTTTGGCCAATTTTTTCTGTAGTTCTTTTAATTCTTCTACAATTAAAATATAGTCATTTTCAATCTGAGCAATCATATCTGGGTACTTTACGGAAATATTTGCACCACAATCAGATAATATGAATATTACGGGGATTATATTTCTATTTTTTAATTTTTCAATTTTTATCAAATGTAAACATTTGTTTAAAGCTGCTGCCATAGGGGTATACGATTTTCCCTCAATTTTATTTAATTTACTTAATGCTATTTTAAAATTAACGGTAGGTTTTTGAAGTACATAGGCTTCTTTACCTCGGAAAATAATTAACGCTAATTTATCCTTTTTCCTATATCCCTCTTTCTGTAAAGACGAGATTACATCAGTCATCTGTTTTATGACATAATACATAGAAGCAGAACTATCTAGAACAAAAAAAAGCGCTAAAGGTGCTCGATATTCATAAATTTTATCCATTAAGTCATATTTATTAAAATGTATCGGAAACTCAATATCCGTTTTGTTATATACTATATTTTTTAAATAATTCCGTATGGTTGCATCTAAAGCAATACTTTTGGGTTGTCGATTGATGGGGGTTCGATATGAAACGTATCTGCCTTTTTGGGATGATGCTACTTTTATTCTCCTGCCTATACCTCGTCCTCCATAATCAGATATCTTGCGATCTTTTCTAATATTATCTAATATAGAGGTCATCTTTTTCTCCATTTTGTAAATAAATGGAATTATGTCAAGATCACTAGTTGAGATATTAAATTCTTTTTCTTCAATAATAGGAATATCTTTTACTTTCCAACCCCCAGCAGGACTTGATTTTCTTTTTCGTTTATCAGGATATTTAGGAGGAGGTAATTTTTGTTCTTGGGTTTCTGGAATATCCACCTTATCAGGATCAACAGATTGTCTCATAAATTCTTTTTGGGGAGTATCATCATGCTTTAAAGGCCCTTCCGTATCTTTATTTGGTTTATATATTTTAGGATCCTCGTAAGCTTTCTCAATTTTTCCATATACTTCTGCTATTTTTGCCTTTATTTCTTGGGGTGTCATTTCGTAATGTAATGAAGCAATACGATGTTCAAAGACAAGATCCATAGCAACGTTTAGGTCTTCCTCTATAATGGTTTTTCTATTATTTAAAGCCGCATGAGCTCTCGCACATCGAATAAAAGTTATATCTGCTCTTTGAGAGAAAATTTCAAGATCATTTACAATTTTTGAAATTAGTTCATACACATTTGCGGGAATTTCAACTTGTTTTAAAATTTCCCTTGCAGTTATTATTTTCTTTTTTAAGTTTTCTTGGTCTTTTTCATATGTTTTTATAAATTCCTTTGGATTATCATAAAATTCTATTACTCTCTGGGTTATTTCAGCACGTAATTTTGCATCCCGAGGTGCTTTAATTTTCACTTCTAATCCAAGTCTGTCTGCTATTTGTGGGCGAAGTTCCCCTTCTTCAGGATTCATTGATCCCACAAGCACGAACTTAGAAGGATGCGAAACAGAGATCCCTTCTCTTTCAATGATGTTTATACCAGATGCTGCTGCATCTAAAAGAACATCAACTATGTGATCTTGTAAAAGATTGATCTCATCGACATATAAAATACCACGATTGGCTTTTGCCAATAACCCCGGATGAAGTTCTGAAGTTCCCTCTGTAAGAACCTTATCAATGGATAAACTACCGCAAACCATATCTTCCAGAGAATCTTGAAAATCAAGATATCTTTTCCGTAACTCCAAGCGGTAGGTTTACCAGACGCATTTCTCGTATTTCAGTTTCAAGCTTACCTTTTTCCTTTTTTTCACGACAAGATACGCACAAATCGTCCAAATTAGATTTAGGATCGCAAGCGAAATTGCAATTCTTAATGATCTCTAATTTAGGCATAATTTCGACTAAAGATCTAACCGCCGTAGATTTTCCTGTTCCTTGGTGACCTGTTAATAACACACCACCGATAAGTGGGTCAATTACGTTTAAAATTAGACCCATTTTCATTTTCTCCTGACCTAAAATCGCCGTGAAAGGGAAATTAATCTTTTTCATTATAATTTTATAGTAATTTTTAATTTTTTAATTAGATTAAAATTCTTTTATAATTAAAATTTCTCCCCTAAACTAACTGATAAAGTTAGTATTTTGCTAAAAACTTTTAAATGTTTGATTTTGATAGTAATTTTTAAAATAAAACATTAAATTAACTGTTTCTAATCCCTTTTTAGTTAAAATATAAGTAGTTGGCTTCTTACTTTTATTAATTTTTACATATTCTTTCAAAATTTTCTCATTTCTATTGAAAAACTTTAAATGAATTGTATATAAACTATATTTTAAGTATTCACATATAGAGCCATTGGAAACAATTTGCTTTGATTTAGAAAGCTCATGAATTGCGATTAAATAGTACTCTATATTGTCAGCAATTCTCAAAGATTGTTCTAATGGATTATTAATATCAATTACTTAAAGATACATTTAAAAAAAATAAGTCAAATTTGAATACTATATAATTAAAATTTCTGCTTAATAGCTGCAATTTTTTCGTCCAAATTAGATATAGTTTGATCCCATTTAGATAATATTGCATTAACTTGAGGAATGAGATATTCTCTTTCTTTATATTCTAAATAATCTAGATATTCCTTAATGTTTCCAATTTTTATAAAGGTTTCAGCAACATACTTTCTAATTTCTTTAGTTTGAGATTCCAACACTTCTGCGACTCTACTTGTCTCTCCTTTTCTTGCTAGGGTTTTTAAATATTCCTCTGTCCCTACTAATAAAGAATTTAATTGAGTAACTCGTTCATCGATAAAACTCTCATATCTTTTATAGAGTTTATCTTTAGGGAAAAAATTCGTAACATCAATTACAAATTTCTGTGTTTGTTGTATAAATTGCTCCATATTATCAACAGCTTCAATTTTATAATCAACTTCATGATAGGCGGCCTGAATTCCTTTATTCACAT
>SDNV01000022.1 GCA_004524515.1 Promethearchaeota archaeon | reverse complement strand
TTAATACATAAGAAGTATGCTTTCAAGAAGGGTAGTAGAAAAGAATATAAGAAAAGTATTAGAAACTAAAAAAGTAATTCGAAACACGATTAGTAATGTAGAGTTTATAAGAAAAGAAGGAAATTCTTTTTTTTTCAAGGCACCTATCATTTCAGAATCATATGACAACACCGTCCTTCAAAATGAAGATATATCAAATGCAGTGAGAAATTTAGAGGTGCAAAATAAATTAGAAGCAATAATTTGTATTGAAATTATTACAGATAGGATATTTCACGTTGGTTATAATGAAGGGGATAACCTAAAGGAAAATACAACTCAATTGGTTGTGGGATCTTTTAAGGGCCCTTTAAAACTCGATTTTAAAAAAAGTGATAAAGACTTAGAAATTTTAACTAATGACTTAAAAATAGAGATTAATTTTAGACCCTTTACAATTAAAGCTTTAGATCTTTATGATAAAAAAATATGTGGAATAAGCGGTCCCGAAAAAAATAAATTCAATAACTGGGATGCATTTAATACCGGGATTTGCCAAGTGTTAGCTACTGGTATGCCTATTGGAGTGGAATGTTTTGATCTTGATCCTCAGGAAGCAATATACGGATTTGGCGAAAAATTCTCGAAACTGAATAAAGTAGGACAAACTGTGAATTTATTCATGAGTGGGAGTTGGGGAGTAACTACCCCTCGCAGTTATAAAAATGTACCTTTTTTCGTTAGTACTAAGGGATATGGGGTGTTCTTTAACCATTTAAGCCCAATTACGTGTTGGGTAGGAAGTATGAGTTCTGCAGATATCCAAATAGCGGTGGAAGATGATTTTTTAGATTATTATGTGATCACAGGGTCAATTAAAGAAGTTCTTTCTCAATACACGGATATTACTGGAAAAGGAGTGGTTCCTCCCAAATGGACATTTGGATATTGGCAAAGCAAACTTTCATATTCCTCAGCTAATGAAACGCTAAAAATCGCAAGAAAACTTCGTAAAGCAGAAATTCCTTGCGATGTAATCCATCTAGATACTTTTTGGTTTAAAGATGATTGGTATTGTGATCTCGAGATGGATAAGGAACGATTTCCTGATCCTGAGGGTTATTTTAACGAATTAAAAAAAATGGGTTTTAAAGTATCTTTATGGCAACTTCCCTACATCCCAGAGGGATCTCAATATTTTGAAGACCTAAAAGCCGTCCATGGTTTTGTAAAAACAAAAGAAGGTGCTATTTACGATTTAGGATTATGCAATACCCCGGGATTTAAAGGAATTGTGGGTTGTATCGATTTTGCAAATCCTAAAGCGGTTCAAGTTTATCAAAAATGGATTGGAAAACTTTTTCAACTCGGTGCTAAAGTAATTAAGTCTGATTTTGGCGAACATGCTCCTTTAGATGGTGTTTATTACGATGGGACTCCTGGACGTCGAATGCGCAATTTATATCCCCTTTTATATAATAAAGCTCTTGCTGAAATAACAAAAGAAATGACGGGTGAAACTTGCGCATGGGCAAGATCCGCATGGGCAGGGAATCAACAGTATCCGGTTCACTGGGGGGGTGATAGTTCTACTAATTGGCATAATATGATCCCCCAACTCGAAGGAGGCCTATCTTTTGGATTGTCAGGATTTCAATTTTGGAGCCAAGACATAGGAGGGCATCTTGGAATACCCAATAATGAGATTCTTATTCGCTGGATGCAATTAGGTTTATTTAATTCTCATAGTCGTATTCATGGTATTGGTCGGCGCGAAATTTATAAGTTTTCCTCAGATATAGTAAGAATTTGTAAAAAATATATTCAACAAAGATACCAATTAATTCCTTACATTTATGGATCAGCTATGGAATGTGTTGAGAAATCTCTTCCAATGTCAAGGGCGTTAGTAATAGAATATCAACATGATCCCACCGTATGGAATATTGGAGATGAATTCTTGTTTGGCAGTTCTATACTCGTAGCACCCATCACGGACGAATCAAATACACGTAAAGTTTATCTTCCTGAAGGAATATGGACGGATTGGTGGACCAATGCACGAATAAAAGGAAAGCAATGGATAATAATTAATGTTGATATTGATACATTACCTCTTTATATTCGCGAAGGTAGTATTATACCAATGGGTCCGGTAATGAATTACATCGATGAATTTGAAATTAAAGAGATAGAATTGAAAATTTCATTATTTGAAAGGGAAGGAAAATCAACTTTTAAGGTCCCTGTGAATGACGAAACCGTTTTAATAGAATATATAGCCAGCGATGGCAATCATGAAATAAAAATAGGAAAGTCAAGTGTCTCCTTTAAAATTGACGTGTTAGGTCAAGAAGAATCAATGATTAAAGTCATTCAAAGTTAAACTTAATGAAAAACAACAAGCTTGCTTTAAAAAGAGAGATCAGCGTAATTATAGTGTTAGCAAGCAATAAAAATACTTATTTTAGGATCCTATATAGTAATATATAGAGAATGGAGATTTCCTATAAATAGCTATTTTTCTATATATTAATTGAGAAAAATGAGTCTAATAAGTGAAGAAATAGCATATAATAATCAACTGAATCTTTATAATAATAACTCGGAAACTATAAAGTGGGAGGAACATTTGAATTATGGATCACGAGCTTTACTTCTTGGTATTTTATTTGCATTTATGGGAGTACTTTTGGCTCCAATAGGATTGTTAATCTTCTTACCTTTTGGACTTTTGTTTATTTATTACCCAAAAAGAAATTTTATTAAATTTACGGATTCAAAATTATTTATACGGAAAAGATTGTTAGGAAATACAAGAATATTCGAAATATATACTCTAAATAAAATTGATATAGAAGTTGTGAAACGAAAAATGTATTATCACTCAGATAGCGGAACATATAATGCAATTTTAAAGTTCAAGTTGAATATTTTAACATCTGTAAAGGATTATACATATAGCTTTACATGGATTCATCATCAAAGAAGAAAATCGGCATTTGGAGGGTATAAGGAAGCTAAAGAAGAAGCAATGAAAAAGCGAGATTCCTTTGAAAATCGTTTACAGGAACTCGAACACTTATTTCCTAATCTAGTAACCTTTACTGATAATTATCCTAAAGAAAAGCAATTGAAACATGAAAAAAAAATGCGTCAAATAATGTATAGCATATTTTTTCTTCTAGTCCTAAGCTCCCTATTAATTAGTGATATGAAAAATGAGCGTCCTTTTACCATAATCTCATTTATAGAATTTTTTATATTGCTTTACCTTATTATCACTGATAAATTCAATAAAAATAAAGAAGTGCCACCAGCTTATAATAACAAATCTATAAAACATATCCTCATATCCATTTTAAATGGCTTTTTAATATTTTTCTTTGCTCTCATCCTTACCAATATGATTGGATATGTATTACTTTTTATCTTACAGTCATTAATTTGATTATTTTGTTTCTAAATATTTATAATAGTATTAGATTAAAGATGATGAGAAGAATCAAGAATGCAGTGGAACTGCTTGATTTATCAAGAAAATATTAAAAAAAATAAGAATTAATAATTAAAAATCTATATTTTTCCCCTCAAAGGAATATATAAACAGTTTCTTCCATTCCTCTGTATTAGGTGAGCGAGGACTGGCAGTACAGACCGGACTCTGAAAACATAGACTCACTAAAATATCTAAATTATTTTCTAAATCGCTTCTTGGTATTCCAAATCCTTTAAGAGTCTTAGGAAAATTTATTTGTTCTTGTAATTCGGTTACTTTATCAATTACACTATTAGCAGCTTTTTTTAAGTCGTCATCCCACTTTGCCCATCCTAGTTGTTTTGCCAATTTTGCTAAAATTTCCACCGATTTTTCTCCTTGATTAGGATCGTTCATACAATACTGCAAAACAAAAGGAAGGAAAATGCCGACACATTGTCCGTGAGGAACGTGAAATATCGACCCCCAACTATGCCCTAATGAATGTCCTATATGAGCCATTGAATTGCTAAATGCTAAACCTGCTAAGGTTGCCGCTAAATGCATTTTATCTCGCGCTTCCTTGTTGTTGCCATCTTTATAAGCAATAGGAAGATACTTAAAAATCATTTCTACTGCTTTTAAGGTGAGACCATCGCTGATGTCGTTTCTCCACACTGAAATTATGTTTTCTAATGAGTGCGCTAATGCATCAAAACCAGTACTAGCGGTTAATTCAGGGGGCATTTTCGTAGGAAACACGGGATCCACAATGGTAAATGTGGGGATAAGCCCACTATGCGGAATTTCCATCTTTCTCCATACATTTTGATCCTCTTCAAATCTGGATATCACAATCCCTAATGATACATCGGCCCCTGTTCCAGACGTGGTGGGGATAGCCACAAACTTAGCTTTTTTTCCGGTATTGATCTTGAATAACTCGGGATTTAACGCTAACTCATCAATGGTGTATTGCGGTAGTTCATATAAAGCCCACGTGGCTTTTGCTGTATCGATAACTGAACCACCCCCTAACGCTATTATTATATCTGGTTGATATGTAAAACACAATTGTTTTGATTTAATTACCCCATTCTCTCGAGGATCTGGGACCACTTCATCAAAAACTTCATAATTTTTTCCATGTTCTTCTAATTTATCAGTTAATATTTTTAAAAGTCCTAATTCCTTGACAACCTTATCAGTCACTATAAAACATTTCTCTCCATGAATATTAAAGAAAAAATCTAAGGCATCTTCCCCATAAATTATACTAGGGCTGTAAAAGTACCACATTTAATTTCACCTCTTAATATTAAATATTAAAATTATGTGTTATATTTACTTTTAATTTCTGATGTTTTAAATATATCCCTTTGGACAACCTTTATGTATAGGTTTTAAAAAAAGATTATTTAACAATTACAATTCGAGGAGTTAAAGCGGGTAGCTCAACTTGAACTTCTAAGATTGTATTAGGGGCATAATTTAGAGAAAAAATCGAAATTAAAAAAAATGTTTTTCTACTTCAAACGATTATAAATTTCCAGACAATATTATTCAAAGTATAGAAGATTCACCACAGAAAATTGGAGGTTTTCGATTAGTCCAAGGTCGTTCTTGCTCTAATTGTGCTGCTAAACGGAATAGCGTTGCTTCATCACCAAAAGGAGCTGCGAATTGAATACCAATAGGTATATTTTCAGTACTCCAATATAATGGGACTGACATGGCTGGTTGACCGGTTGAATTAAACACACTAGTAAAAGCAGCCATCTGATTCATTATTTGTACTATTTTTCCCATATTCTCTGATGTAAAAGTTCCAATTTTTACAGGAGGAATGGTAAGTGTCGGGGTGAGAAATAAATCATAACCACCGTTATGATACCATTGTGCTAATTTCCGTGAAAAAAGTTGGCATTCTTCTAATGCCAGTAAATAATCAGATGCAGTTTGAGTCGTCGAAATCTTATAAATTAACCAAGTCAAGGGTTCCACTTGATCTTCTGTAATCTTACTACCTAATTCCTTTTCTATATATGTTAGGGTTGAACCCGAAACTGAAGTAAATAAGACACTAAAAGTCTGAAACAGATTTTTATGGCTTAATTCCTTTGGATTTACCTCCACAACGTTATGCTCCAATTTTTCGCATAAATGGGCAGCATCTCTTACTGCATTCTCGCAATCTGGATGGATTTTAGTAGTAAAGCTCCATCCTTTAGGAATGGAAGTTAAAAACCCAATTTTTAAACGCCCCACTTCTTGACGAATTTCTTCCAAATAAGGACGTTTTTTGTGGGGAGCATAGTAAGGATCTCCTAAGTCTGGTCCTGAAGTAGCATCCAAAAGTGCTGCTGAATCTCTTACTGTCCGAGTAAGAGCATGTTCTACAACCATTCCGCTACCAATATCACCATAACGTGGACCAAGAGGATTTCGAGCACGAGTTGGTTTCAAACCAAAAACCCCACAACATGACGCAGGGATTCGAATTGAACCACCTCCATCATTTCCATGGGCCATTGGAACGATACCTGCTGCAACAGCTGCAGCTGAACCACCACTCGATCCTCCAGCTATGATATTTAGATTCCATGGGTTCCGTGTGGGTCCAAATAAGACAGGTTCGGTAGTGGGAGGAATACCAAATTCAGGAGTATTAGTTTTGCCAACAATAATTAATCCAGCTGCTTTCTGACGTTTCACTAATTCTGAATCCCATTCTGAAATATAACCTTCGAGGAGTTTAGCACCAGCATAATAAGGGGTTCCTTTATATTCAGCACAAATATCCTTTAAAAGGAATGGTACACCACTAAAAGGGGCATCTATTTTTTTATTTGTACTAATTTCTTTATCCCATTTTTCTGCTAATTTCCTTGCCTCATCATACATCTTATAAATAACGGAGTTTATTTTAGGATTAATCTTTTCAATTCGTTCAATAGTGAGTTCTACTAATTCAGATGACTTTATATCACCATTCTTGATTAATTCTGCTTGACCAAGGGCATCATACTCAATTAAATCCGCTTTCAAGATTTCTTATCCTTTTATTTTTATTCATAATTGCATTATTTTTATGATAAATACAAATTAAGAAAAAAACACTTATATACGTATGCTTACATAAATGACATTACAAAACCCAATAAACAGAAATAAAGATAAAAAAAATACTATAATTTTTTCTTCTATAGAAGATTAAGGAATTTGAGTAAGCTTTTTTCACATTTAAAAAATTAACTACAATAAATTGGGGGTTTTTTATCTATCCATGGTCTTTCTTGCTCTAACTGTGCTGCTAAACGAAAAAGGGTAGCCTCATCCCCAAATGGAGCTGCAAATTGAATGCCGATTGGGATATTATTCTCAGTCCAATATAAGGGAACTGACATAGCAGGTTGACCACTTATATTATACACAAAAGTAAATGCAACGAGTTTACTCATAAATTGAATAGTTCTTCCAGCTTTTGCTAAATTCGTTGGTGAAAGAGAGCCTGTTTTTATGGGAGGAACTGTAAGGGTGGTATTGAGAAGGAGATCATAATCCCCATTATGATACCATCGGGCCAATTTCCTTGAAAACCTTTGACAGTGTTCTACTGCGATTAAATAATCGGCGCCTGTCCGCGTTGCCGCATTTTGATAGACTAACCATGTGACGGGTTCTAAATCTTCTTGAGTTATTTTTTTATTTAACTCTCTCTCCCAATATGCTACAATTTGTCCCGTAGAACTAGAAAACATCACACCAAAATGCATAAAAAGGTTTTTATAGCTTAAATCATCAGGATTTATCTCTTCGACGGTGTGACCTAAACTTTCACAGAGTTGAGCTGCATCTCTTACCGCTTTTTCGCATTCTGGATGGATCTTTGTCTCAAAACTCCATCCGTCAGGAATTGAGGTTAAATAACCGATTTTCAAACGACTCACTTCTGCTCCTACTTCTTCTAAATATGGGCCCTTTTTAGGGGGTGCATAGTAAGGAGCACCTATATCCGGTCCAGAGGTTGCATCTAAGAGAGCAGCAGAATCTCTTACCGTGCGAGATAATCCGTGCTCTACGGCGATTCCGCTAGCATAGTCCCCAAAATATGGTCCAATAGGATTCCTTGCACGAGTTGGTTTCAGCCCAAAAACCCCACAACAAGATGCGGGTATACGAATCGAGCCTCCTCCATCGTTTCCATGAGCAAGAGGAACGATTCCTGTTGCCACAGCCGCAGCTGAACCTCCACTCGAGCCACCAGGAATAATATTCTGATCCCAAGGATTTATTGTTGGTCCAAATAATTTAGGCTCCGTAGTCGGAAGACATCCAAATTCAGGAGTGTTAGTTTTGCCTAATATGATTAATCCAGCTGCTTTATGTCGTATTACTAATTCTGTATCTGATGGTGCTATGTATCCATGAACCGCGGCAGAACCCTCACTCAGGGGAGCACCCCCATATTCCGCAAGAAGATCTTTTATAAGAAATGGCACTCCGCCGAAAACGGTATCTGGTTTTTGACCTGAACTAATCTCCTTGTCCCATCTTTGCGCTTTTTCGCGTGCCTCATCGTACAGTTTATGGATTACTGCATTGATTTTGGGATTAATTTTTTCAATTCGTTCAATAGTTAATTCTACTAATTCAGATGGTTTAATTTCTCCTTCTCGGATCATTTCTGCGAGCCCTAGCGCATCATGTTCGATCAATTCAACTTTCAATAATTTTCACCTTCAGTTTTAATTATTTATTGGATTATTTTTAATTACTATTTAGAAATTAAGATAAATATGCTTTTATAGATATGCGAACATATTTTACATTATGCATTGTTTCGAATAATGAAATAAGATTATAATATAGATTTCTACCCAAATAATTAATTATGTGATAATTAATGACGGATTACGATGTAATTATTATAGGTAGTGGTGTTGGAGGGGCGGGTATCGGAGCTATTTTAGCCTCCCGGGGATTTAAAGTTCTTTTAATAGAAAAAAATCAAGTTATAGGGGGTCGCTGTAGCACGTATGAAAAAGAAGGTTTTAAAATTGATGTGGGAGTTCATTCATTTGGAAGAACGAGTAGAGGCCCCCTCGGAATAATTTTGAATATGATTGGAATGGAAAATGCTGTTGAGTGGATATTGGCACGAAATCCTGGTCCAAAATGGTATCATGAAGGAAAATTTTGGAGTTTTCCTAGAGAATTAAGCAATTTCATTCCCCCTTCAGATTATTCAAGCCTGATGAAATTATTTAGAGATGTCATGCGAATAAAGAATACTCGAGAGCTGGATACCATCAGTGTGAAATCGTGGTTATTAAACTACACTAAAAATCCCCTCATCCATTCTTTTATGAGTATATTTAGCTCTATCTATCTAGTGACTCCGTATTATCTTGCTTCTGCGGGTGAATTTATAAGATGTTTATCCTCTCTCTCAAAAGAGATGAGCCTTGGATATCCTAAAGGCGGTTGTATCTCGATTCCTTTAGCATACGCTCAGGGCATAAAGAACTTCGGTGGGGTTGTGAAATTAAACACCTCTGCTGAAAAAATTGTTGTCGAAGATAATAAAGTAAAAGGAATTCAAACCGATGATAGTGAGACCATTTTATCGAATTTGGTTATAAGCAATGCCGGGATAAGAGAAACCGCCAATAATTTAGTAGGAAGAGAATATTTTGATGAGCAATATTTAGGACAAATTGATTCCCTTAAGTATTCTATGAGCGCAATAACATTTAAAATAGCTTTAAAAAAGCCCATTACTAAATATAAAGTAGTAAGTTTATTTAATTTGGAAGATCATGAAAATAAATTTAGATCCATTTTAGAAGGACACGTTCCTGAAGAGGTTGATTTATTTGTTCCAATAGTATCTAATTATGATCCCTTGCTCGCACCAAAAGGAAAACAATTAATTATGGCTGGCACCGCGGTTTCCCGAGACAATTTTGAGAAAAACAGGGATAAATGGATAAAAAATTCAATGAAAAGTCTTGAAATGATTTTTCCAGACCTCCCTAATAATCTTTTATGGGTAGATATTACCACTCCAAAGGATATTGAATCTATGGGAGGAAAAGAGGGTGCTGTTGTGGGTATTTCGCAATCAATAGATCAAGTGGGTATAAATAGACCCTCATCAGTGATGCCCATAAAAGGATTATATATAGTTGGAGGAGATGCGGGAGGCTGGGGGATTGGAACAGAGTTGGCGGCTCAAAGCGCAATTGATTGTGCGAAATTAATTTTAGAAGACTCAAATTCGGAAAAAGATTACCATTTATAACAAAGGCTTTTCGCTTTATAAAATGTTAACAGTTTTGTAAAAAGATTTAAATTGTCCTTTTTCTTATTAATCTATGTAATTTTATTACAAAATATCGAAATTCAATAATTTATATAAAAAATAAGGTGAGAGATTTAGTGACAGAACTTTCAAAAGAATTGAAAATTGTTTTGATCATAAATGGAATTGCTGCCTTTATCTATGGATTTTTGTTTCTGGTGATACCTGAAATATATTATGACTTGTCTGATGAACCATACCCTAATGTACATTTACAAAGGTTATGGGGCGGAACCATTACTCTCTTAGGAATCTTTGCATTAATAGCCTGGAAAAGAGGCGAATGGGAAACTGGAAAAATAATGGTAGAACTTGCTATGGGATGGCTTTTATTAGTATGTATTCTTTCATTAGCTTCATTTGCTTATGTGAAACGATCGCCCACAAATATCGCAAGTACGTGGAGTGACGTTATAGTTACCTTGATATTTTTTCTTATGGATCTCTATTTCTATCTAAAACAGAAAAAAGGCTAAAACAATTTTATTTTAAAGATAAATAAAGGTGAAAAACCATGGTAGAAGCTTCAAAAGAAGTTAAAATAGTGCTTCTGATTAATGCCATCGTGGCGTTAATCTATGGATTTATGTATTTTATAATCCCAGATATAACCAATCAGTTAAACGATGGTCCGTATTATAATCCTCAATTCTATCAACTTTTTGGTGGCACTTGTTTTACACTTGCAATTATTGCTTTACTTGCGGTTAAAAGAGGAGAATGGGAGAATTTGAAAACAGTATTAGAACTCGGAATTTTATGGCTTATTTTTGTACTTATCATAAATTTCTGGTCATTTGCTTACATGCCATATTCCACAACTGCTATTGCATCTCAAGCATTTGATATAATTGTGGTTATTATAATCATTATTGTGGATATTTGGGTCTATCTACGAGAATCAAAATAGAATAGCAATGCCAAAACCAAACTTTAACTTTTTTTTTTTAATAGATATAAGCTAAACATTTTTAATAAAGGGAGTAAAAGTATTAGTATTAAATAAAAGGAAGTTGAAATAAGCTATAAAAAACAATTATCAGATTTATTTTAATTAAAAAGAAAGGTGAACATAAAATATGACATCAATAGGAGAAATCACCAAATATGAACCATTCAGTAATAAAAGAATGATGGCGTTTACATTAAATTTGGTAATCTTAAATACCTTATGGGGTTTAAGAAATTATATTCAACTTTATGCGGCTAAAGCACTTGGTATTCCGATCTTATATGTGCTTATGATATTTGGAATATATGTAGTGTGGGATGCATTTAATGATCCTCTGACGGGGAATCTGTTAGATCGTTCTTCGAAATTTACATCAAAATATGGAAAAAGATTCCCATTTATTGTTATAGGGGTTTTTGGAGCATTATTATGTCTCATTATGCTTTTTTTACCTGTGACATCTGATCCCTTACTCGCAGCATTTTGGATATTATTTGTCATAATCCTATACGATGCCTTCCAAACTATGTATGAATTGAGTATAAGCGGTTTGATAGTTGATCGATTTCGAGATCAAACACAAAGAGTTAAATTGGGTACATTTTCCCATATTTTAGCAGGTATTGCAACAGTATCTACAGCCATATTTATTCCATTATTGATTGAAATGTACGGAGGAGTTTCAAATGCGAGAGCTTATTTTTTTATGGCATTAACAGTAATAATTGCACTTATTATTATCGCAATTCCTCAGATTTTTAGCTCTCGTGAACCTAAAGAAATGGTAGAATTAAGAACAAGATTAAATGCGGAAGGAAAGAGCTCTTCACCTCCTAAAGAAATGATAGTCCGAGCCTTTAAAGATAGAAATTGGATGGGAGTAGTCATCGGTTATCTTATTTGGGTAGTAGAAATTGGCTGTGTAACGGTAGGCTTAGGTTTCTATATCGTGGACGGTTTAGGGTTACCTATATCTATGGTAGCATTTCCAAGTCTTTTATTTATTCTAGTAAGTTTTGCTGTAGTACCAATTTGGATGAAATTAGCTAAAAATTTAGGTTCAAGAAAGACTTATTTCTATGCATTAATGCTAACTGCCATCACTACTGCGAGTCTAATATTTGCCAATAATTATACAATCGTTTTAATTATTGCTGCTCTTGGAGGTTTAGGACATGGAGGACAAGGGGTAGTCTTAAATGCACTTACTTCAGAAGCAATTGATAATGCTACTTTATCATCTGGAAAACGTGAAGAAAGTTCATATCATGGAATTTTGAGATTTTTTTCTGCAACGGGTATTTTTTGGCAAGTGTTAATTTTTGCTATAGTCCAGACCATTACGGGATACGATCCAGCTCTTGGATCTAAAAATAGTGATTTAGCTAAATTAGGGTTGAATATTCAAATGTCTTTAGTCCCGGCAACACTCATGGTAATTGGGGCTCTGATTTTCTTTAAACTTTATACTGTAACCAAAGAAATGGCATTAGAAAACAAACAAAAACTGATTGATTTGGATCTTTAATACAGGCTAAAAATAATGCTAAATTCAAAAATCCGCTGAGAGGAAACTAATGTCCTCATCTATAGAGATCATGAAATATGAGCCATTCAGCAATAAAAGAATGGTTGCGTATTCCTTAAATACAGTAATTTTAAGCTTGATGTGGAGTATACGGAATTGGATTCAGCTTTATGCTGCTAAAGCGATGGGCATCCCAATTTTGTACGTCCTTTTTGTATTCGGATTATATGTAGTTTGGGACGCTTTCAATGACCCTTTAGCAGGCAACTTACTTGATCGAAACACAAAATTTACTTCTAAATATGGAAAAAGATTTCCTTTTATCGTAATTGGGATTATTGGAGCATGTTTATGTCTTACTCTGCTATATATTCCTGTAAGCTTTGATCCCTTAACGGCGGCATTTTGGATATTATTCATAATAATTCTTTACGATGCATTTCAAACTATGTATGAATTAAGTGTGCATAGCTTAACAGTTGATATGTTTCGGGATCAAGAACAAAGAGTAAAGCTTAGCACTTTTTCCCATATTATTGCGGGAATTGGTTCAATATCAATATGGATTGTGATTCCCGCTTTACTGGGAAGATTCGGAGGGGAAACTAACCCTAGAGCCTATTTTTTTATGGCATTATTTATTATATTGATAATTTTAATTATGTCAGTCCCACATATATGGAGCGTACGAGAGCCCGAAGAAATGAAACGATTGCGTAGTAAATTAAATGTGGAGGGGAAGAGTGCCTCACCCCCACAAGAAGTAATAATTCGGGCCTTTAAGGATAGAAATTGGGTTGGGTTTATCATTGCCTATGTTACTTGGATTGTAGAAATTGGATGTGTTACGGTAGGGCTTAGCTTTTATTTAGTAGACGGGTTAGGGTTACCTATTTCAATGGTAGGACTTCCAGTAGTAGCCTTTCTTTTGGTGGGTTTCGGAGTAGTGCCCGTTTGGATGAAGATTGCAAAACAATTAGGTTTAAAAAAAAGTTATTTTTATGCTTTATTATTAACCGCTATTAGTACCGCGAGTATTATATTTGCTACGAATTATACTTTATTAGTTATATTGGCTGCTCTTGGAGGCATAGGACATGGAGGCCAAGGAGTAATCTTACAAGCAATTTACTCTGAAGCTATCGATAAAGCTACTTTAAAATCTGGAAAACGAGAGGAAAGCTCTTATGTAGGGATAATGCGCTTTTTTTCGGCAACCGCAATCTTTTGGCAAGTGTTAATCTTTGCTATTGTAGGAACCATCACGGGATATGATCCCCAATTAGGGACAAAAAATAGCGATTTTGCTAAATTAGGGTTAATACTTCAAATGTCATTAATTCCCGCTACGCTCATGTTTATTAGTTCTTTTATCTTCTTTAAATTGTATACTATTACTAAAGAAATCGCAATAGAAAATAAACATAAGTTAATCGAAATGGATCTCTAAATTAACGCTAATTATTTTTTTCTCTTGAATTAAAATCTAAGATTAGAAATTATAAGAGTAATTCTTAAATTTCATTTAATCGGTAACTATTTAGATTTCTTATGTTATAATTTGTCTTTAAAATAGATGAGAGAAAAAATTTTGCTCAAATATTACTTTTGCAACGACTTTAAAGGAATCGGGATATCCGAAGGAATAGAAAGAGGATTATTAGTCGATCATAATGATAAATGCATAGTCCAAGAAGGGATGGGATTAGGCGCTCCTGCTATTAAAACCCGTAATGGAACATATTTTAGTTGTTCTAGCTTTCTTCAAAAAATATCGGAGAATGAATATAAGAAAATTTTTTATATAGATTCTGAACTGGTATGGGAGATTTTTGAAATTAATTCTGAACGATTGCACGATTCAAGATTATTAACTACGTTTATCAATAAACTGACTGATTTATATAAAAAATTACCTTATTTACAGGAAAGTTTATTGAAATTAGGAATTTATTCCAGAGATTTTTTTCAAACCAAATCGAAAATTAGACCTTCAGTATGTTTGGGTAAAATTGTGTTTTATTATACCATCCTAAAAACTGGCGTTACAATAGAAGTAGACTTTTCCCATATTTTAAAGTTTAATAAAAAAAGCATATCGAAAATATGTATAATGAACGAATTAGGGGGAGATTATTTTGATTCCAGAAAGGTCGGGAGCAAAATTGGGGATCCTCCTTCTGGTTGGGTAAAAATAAACCCAGGAGAAGATAATAAATTGTATTCTAAAGGATTTAACTTAGATTTCGCGGTTGAAATCCTTAAATTTCCAACCGATTATCAATTTGATTTTGTTTATGGGAGAGAGAAATTCTCTAACTTTTGTTGGGCGGGTTATGACATTGAAATTGATGTAAATTCCATGAAAAATGGGCAAAATGAATGTGAAATCCAATATATCTGTAATTTAAGAGAGAATGTGAGATGATATGGGAGAAGAGAGATTAAAAAATCTAATAGTGTTAATTTATCCTTACTTCAAAACTGAAGACAATATTAACCAAAAATTATTTAATCCTCTGGGAATTGGGCTATTATCCGCACAGTTAAAACAACAAGGCATAAACGTGGTAAAAATAGATTGTACTTTTAAAGGTATTAATGAAGTTATGAAAGAAATCACCCGCTTAAAGCCAAAAATCATTGGTTTCTATACCATGATTACCTTTACCAAAAGTATTTTTACGCTTTTTAATGCATTTAACTCCAAACTGCCTGAAAGTTTGTTTATTTGTGGGGGTCCACTGGCAAGTCTTTTTCCGGAAATATTTAGCATTGATTTTGATATTATTTTTAGAGGAGAGATGGATAAATCTTTTTCTGATTTCGTAAGACAATATTTTAATAGCGGGTTAGATAAGGAAAGTTTTATCAAATCTCATGATCTCTCGAAATACTCGGGAATTTACATACAAAAATATAATGTGGTTTATGATAATAAAGCCATTCATCTCTCGGAAACCGAATTCCGAGACTTACCCTTAGTTGACAGAGAAGATTTTGATCATATCAAGTATCAAACATTCTGGGAAGAAAAAGAGGGTTTTAAGGCTACTAGCATTTTAACTACTGCGGGATGCCCTTTTAATTGTGATTTTTGTTCGAAACCGATCTTTGGAAACCATTTTAGAAAGCGAGATATAAATGAGATCATTCGAGAAATTGAAATAATAAAAACCTTAGGGTATAACTATCTCTGGATATCCGACGATTGCCTCACTTTAAACTTAGACTTTTTAGAAAATTTCTGTGATAAATTAATAGAAAAAAATCTAAATATGAAATATAGCTGTCTTTCCCGCGTAGATACTTTAAATCTTGAATTACTCAAGAAAATGAAACAATCTGGCTGTGAAAAAGTATATTTAGGTTTAGAATCAGGGGATAATGAAATTCTTAAATTAATGAAAAAAAAATTGACAGTAGAAAAAGCAAAGCAAGGAGTTAAGCTGTTAAAAAAAGCAGGGATTAAAATCGCTGGTTTCTTTATTGTAGGATATCCCGGAGAAACATGGGAAACCATTGAAAAGACTTTTAATTTTGCTCTTGAATTGGATTTAGACGAGGTGTCGTTTAATGTCCCCTATCCCCTTCCGGGTTCCGAATTATTCAAAAGAGTTTCTTATATTGATTTGAATAAAGATTGGATTATAGAAAATGAAACAAAATTCGTCTATAAGTCAAATTTTGATGAAACAATTTTACAAGAAAAAATTAAAGCTTTTTATAATATTTATGACCAAAAGAAAAAGCAAAAGTCAGAAATGAGATTATTACAAATCTAAACTCGCAAATTCAAATCAAATTTCATAACTCTGGCCATCTTGTAAAATAAGAGCATTATCAAAATTCTCAGAGAACCATTCTGGATTTTCCGTGTGAACAGGAATGATAATGTCTGGGTCAATTGTTTCTATAGCCCATATAATATCGTTTTGGGATACGTGCCCCGAAGCATGGTATCCTTTCACAAATTCCGGCTTTTCTCGTCCATCCTGTTCCTTAATCTTATACCCATAAATTTTAAGTCCAAAAGTTTCAATCCATTTAGTTAATCTTAAAAAGTCATATTCGGATTCTTCTTCGAATGCTTCACTCGAGGAATATACATAAGTTCCCCCAATTGGTTTGATATCTAATAAATGTTTCATGTCAAATAAAGAGAAACAGAGTAAATATTTATCTGGTGCGTTTGAGATTGTCATAGGATCTATATATTTCTTTTTCCCTAGTTCTTTTAAATGTTTCTCTTCCCAATATTTCATCCCACCTTTTAGTTCTTTATAAATTAGTGTATCTTTAGTTCTATCTATTCCATCTGCTTTTTCAAGTGCTTTAAGTAAATACGCATCTTTATTTGGAATCACCAGCGTTCTGCCAACTTTGCTCGCAATTTCTTGAAAGTTTTCTAATCTCTCAAAGTTTCTAGCTGAAAAATCTGCTATCACCAGACCTTTAGATTCTTTCACTGCCTCCAAACATTTATTAAAAACAATATCTTCAGATTCGTCGATATCTTCTCTAGAGGTTCTGGTTCCCTCAATGATAAGAATGGAAGAATTTTTCGCATTATTCACAAATTTTTTGCTATTGTCCGCTTTTTTACCATGGAGACGAAAATCTCCCGTATAAGCAATAGTAGAATCTCCTTCTAAGATATAAGCAGTTGCTCCGTAAATAGAATGATCGACAATATAAGGTTTAACTTCGAAGGGAAGATTTGCCTCATCTAATGTGCAGAGAGTGCCGGGTTGGATTTTTTTATATTTTTTCATACTGGTACATAAAAAATCTTTAAAAATATCCGAATATCTGCTAGTGCTAATAAAATTACGACCTAAATTAGATTTTTCCCTTCTATCAGTCTTTAAAACTCTTTTATCTTTATCATATAACGATTTTTGTGTGAAGTAGGCCACTTCGGAACCGAGTTTCGCATACGAAGTATCCAATATGGCCTTAAGCAACATTATAGTTGAGGGGGAGGCAACAATTGGATAGCTTTGGTCGAGTAATCCAATATTTCCAAAATGATCCATATGAGCATGACTAAGAAGTATGGCTTCGATGTTTAATTTTGGAAAAGATGATACGCTAAGATCGGAGGGAATCAAATCAATGCGATAAATATTAAGTTTTGGAATTAAGTTGAGGGAGATCAGGTCATAAATCCCTCTAGCACTTCTATCGGACAAAAATTCTTGATAAAATACTTTATATTTGGCAAAATTCATCCCAAAATCTAAAAATACTCCTCTGTTTTTTTCTTCTACGTAAATCTTGTTTCCGCCTATTGTGGCAGCTCCGTCAAACATGGTTATTTTAGTCATTTTGAATTTCTTCTCTTTTTTTTAGCCCTTTTTTATTTATTTCTAATGATTATTAATATTTATTTATTAAAAAACTCTCAAGTTTTGGTTAGAAATGATAATCCCGTCTAAAATTTCTTATCTCTCTCTTAATTTATTGATTTAAGTTTAAGAGCTACCTTATATCCACAAATTTATTTTATACCCGTCGATACTCTGTTATATTATATAAAAAAATAAAGGATAGATAATTCCCATTGATTTCTAATATTTTCAAGATAATATTAGGGTTTCTGTTTCTGATTTATCATTTTAAGTCCCATGGCTCGCCATGATTGGCGACCCAATTCCCATAGTTTTCCCTGAGTATTTTCTCCTTTTAATTCTCGACCAATCCATTTTTGGTCCTTAGGAATTTTTGTCCTCATTGGAACAAAAGATGTAGCCCCCACCATAGCATCATCATTCACCGTACTCATAATCATTAATACCGATTGTATACCTACAACCGTGTTATTTTTAAGCGTCGCGCCATGTACAATTGCTCCAAAACCGATTAGATTGTTATCTCCAATACGAACACTGCAACCCTCTGCAGTATTGATAATGCATGCATCTTGAAACACATTTTTGGCCCCAATCTTAACTTTCGCGAAATCGCCCCGTATGATAACACCTTGATAGACTACATTTTCAGGGCCCATGGTAACGTCCCCAATAATCCATGCCGATTCAGATATCCAACAAGAAGGGTCAATTTCAGGAGTCTTAACTTTACCATCAACCTCTATCGAAATTATTGGCATTTTTTCCTCTCTCTAATTAATTTGATTAATTTTTATTTTAATAGATATACTAAACCTAACTTATATATAATCTTTTTTGACTACAATTCTCAGTGCTATTGATATTCAATCATTAAGGGGATTTCAGATTGCTAAAAAGTAATTTTTCGGAACGATTTGAAAATGTACAAAAAAATAAAAGTATATTAACCCCTTTTATTATTTCATTTATGACAAGGTATAAGATAGATCTTGAAAATTCATTTTTATGGTGTTAAGACTCATAAATAAGTCATAGGCTTTTATATGTCAGAAATTGTCACCAGAGAAATTATTGGTTTAGCTCAGAAATCAAAATGGCAAAAAATTTTAGAAGTTACTAAAACACTAGTTAAAAAAACATTGAAAAATAGAGCCGGATATACTGTAGTAGCTCTTGATGCTATAATTAATAATAAAAAAAGAGAGGAGTTTAGCGATTTAATTCAATCAGTAGATGATTTAAACAAATTAGATGGAATTAGCAGCTTTAGTATGCTTTCTTTATATCAATTTACTGATACATCCAGTGATCATATTAATATCTCCCATCAAGATGGCATTATAATTCTTATTGCAAAATATATGGGTCCTGCCATAGAACATCATGAATATTTTGATTTTATGGTACATATGGACCCACTCCAAGATCCTTATTTTACTTATGGCACCGGAAAAATTCTAAATTGCACGGATATGCTAGATTTAATTAATAAAAACCGAGAAATCAAAGAGAAAACAATAAAATCCTCTAAAGCTACAATTAAGAAAGAAAAAAAAGAGAGTGAATCAAAAGATAAAAAAGAACAAGAAGTTCAAAATATTGAAGCGTTAACTTATGAAAAATTAAAAGGAAAAAATGCAGAATGGGGCGGGACCGAGACTAAAACGTTTATAGCTTGGAAAAAGAGAATTTCTGATAAATATACTACAGATACGGGCAAAGGTGCTTACTATAGAGGAAATCCGACTAAAAATTACATAAATTATTTGGAGAAACTCTCAAAACCAACTCTTAAGAAGAAACCTGTAGTAAAAAAGTCAGCTTCTAAAAAGAAGAAAACTCCGAAAAAGCCAACTCCTAAGAAGAAGACAGTACCAAAAAAGGGAGCTACTAAAAAGAAAAGTACTTCAAAAAAAACAACAGCCAAAAAAAAATCTAGTTCAAAAAAGTGAAGCAAGACGCCTCCCGCTAATGCTAATACAGTAGAAAAATTATCTTAAGCACTCGTTTTTGAAAAATTGACGGAAAAAAAAGCAAATGTAAGGAGGAGAAGAAACTAATACGTTTACCACATGGAAAAATAAAGTTGCTCACCAATTTTCTAAAGAGGTCGGAAGTAAACCTCATTATCATGGGAAACTAACCACTAAATATAAAAAATATTTAGAAAAACTCTCAACTTCTAAATAGATGTATCCTCTTACATACAAATGAGATTAAAAAGAAGAAGATAGAAAAGAAAGGAAAGACTTGAATGATTATTTAATAACATCCGTAATGAAACACGTTTCTATTATTTTAATCCCACTAATTTGAGAAATTTTACCCTCGATTAGGGGATTGAATTCTTCGATGGTAGGAATTTCTATTTTTATAAAAACTCCACAATCCCCTGAAAGTCTCCAGACGTCTGTAATTTCTTCAATATTTATCAATTCACTCAAAATTCTTTTTATATCCTTGAAATCGGTTTCAATTTTAATAGTCGCTCGCACTTTTGGTTTTGAGTTGGTATCGTATTTTATAGTGAATTGTTTGATAACATCATCTTCCACTAATTTGTTAACACGTCTTCGTACGGTTGCCTCTGTTTTGCCTACGGTTTCTGCAATCTCGCTGTAAGATTTCCTACTATCTTCTTTTAATTCTTCTAATATTTTCAGATCAATCGCATCTAACATACTATCATCTCCTCTTTATTGTTAAGATTTGATAAAAAATGATCATCTTATTTATTTAATAGAATACATGATTATTAATATTTATCATATTATCTTCATTTTTACAAGATTTTGTCGGAAATTCTAAATTATGATCAAAAAAACTAACGAGAGATATTTTTTCCAAATAAAAATATCACATAAGAAGGATCGTAAAAGTCGAATCAAAAAGGATGAATATTTATAAATTGCAACTGAATCAGCTAAAATTTATAGGATTCTAATTTTCATGATTTGTTTTCCTTGATTTTGAAAGTGTAAATAAAAAAATAGAAAAATTAAACTGTTTTTATAAATATATCCCAATATTTATTAGATATCAAGAATTCCTTCTATATTGAGAAACATATTATAAATTAATGTGTAATTTTGTAACATTAGGTTTTTGAAATGGTAGAAGGAACAGTAAAATGGTTTAATAGCCGACGAGGCTATGGTTTTATTACTCTTGACGACGAGTCTGATGACGTATTCGTTCATTACTCCGCAATTCAAGGAGATTCTAGCGAATATAAAACCCTTTACGAAGGGGATAAAGTAGAATTTGAGATTGTAGATGGCCAAAAAGGCCCTCAGGCATCTGAAGTTGAAGTTGTTGAGCAAGCTCCCCGTCAGAGTTATCAAAAGCGTGGATATTATTTTTAATTAATTTATGAATTACTTAAAAAGTGTCCATTTAAGAATTAAAATATAAGGAAATATTGGAAGAAGTAAAAAAATAACAAGAAAAATTTCTAATTGTTTTTTCTGTTTTAAATTTGATTCTTCATTTTCCACCTATTTTTTTAATTAATTTTTTTTTCTAATTTAAAAAAATATATAAGAATTACGACATTTAATTAATTATAGACAGAAATATTGTGAATACGGAATTGAGTTTTAAAGATCTCGGCATCAGCGATGAGTATTCTAAAGCGCTGAGGTCGAATATGAAAATACGAACCCCTACTCCAGTACAGAAAGAAACTATCCCTCTAATTTTAGAGGAACAGAATGTAATGGTGCAATCAAAAACAGGTACTGGAAAAACGATAGCCTTCATTTTACCTATTCTTGATAAATTAAAGGGAGTCCGAGGAGAATGTCTCATTTTATTACCAACTCGAGAACTTGCTAAACAAGTTCATAATGTTATTACTGAAATTGGCAATGGGGATATTTCTTCCATGACGGTATATGGAGGAGTATCGATTCACGAACAAATAAAAAAAATTAAAAAGGGAGCTCAAATCATTGTGGGCACTCCTGGACGGATTATAGACTTATATAAAAGACGTAAACTAAAATTTAAAAAGATCAGATTCGTAGTTCTCGATGAGGCAGATAGATTGTGGGATATGGGATTTGCTCCAGACATTAAATATATACTTCGTCAAATAAAGACCGATTATCAATTTATGTTATTTTCAGCTACGCTCAACTATGATATGAGAGAGTTGGTGAAGAAGTATAGCAAAGAGAGATTCGAATTCATCAATCTAAGTAGAGATGATATGACGGTTGGTAATACTCTACAATTTTATTATCTAATTGATCTTTTTGAGCAAAAATATAATACTTTCGTTGATATATTAAGGCGTGAAAGACCAAATCATGCTTTAGTGTTCGTTAATACAAGGAAAACGGCAGATTGGTTGTCTAGGAGCCTGAAAAAAGATAGAAGGGTAAGAAGTAAAGTAGGAACATTATCGGGTGGAATGACCCAATATCAGCGAGAAAAGATGTTAAAAAAATTTCGAAAAAGAAAGATCAATATGTTAGTGGCAACAGATGTCGCAGCTAGAGGATTAGATATCGATGACATATCTCACGTATTTAATTATGATGTCCCCCACTATCCTGAGGTTTATGTACACAGAATCGGAAGAACTTCCCGAATGAATAAGAGAGGAGTGGCTATAACTCTTGTACTTAAAGATGAATATGTTCATCTCTGTAATATAGAAGGGCTCATTAATAAGGAGATACGAAAAAGAGAAACCCGTTTCCAGAGAAAGAAAAGAAAAAGATTTACGATATATTAATTTAATAGGCTCATTTTTCAAGGAACCTGAATTCTCCTTTAATTCCCTTTTTAATTCTGTTTTTTTTTATAGATTATATCTTGAGGGGAACTCTCATTTTATTTTATTAAATAAAAAAATAATAGAGATTAGTTAGGATAGATTACATTTCTCCAAGGTTTTTATGAATTACTTCATTTTGAATGTTTTTTAACTCTGGGAAACCATTTAGGCACATTTTTCTTATACGCTAAGTATTCTTGTGTAAATAAAGTTTCAAGGTCTTTTTCTTCAAAAGTAGCAAGTCTATCATATGCAATGATTATACTAACCCAGAAAATCAACGATAACAATGAGAATGAGAAAAGAATCAGTCCTAAATATAATATAAGAGCCCCAAGATATATAGGATGTCTGACATGTGAAAATATACCTGTCGTTATTAATTTTGAAGATTCATTTTCTTTATGAAACAGAATATGACCAGTTACAAATATTAAGCCACATCCAACTATTACTAAAGTTAAACATATCACTAAACGTAGAATCAATGGAATAAAAGCTGACAAACCAGTTGAGAATTCAAATATAAAGGAATCTAAAATCCAGATTAGAAAAAAGAATCCAGCCACTAATGATTGAATTAATAGCGATTTAGGGTGCTCTTTCCCTATGCCTCTTGTATGTTCATTTACTATCTATCTCACCCTTGTTTTTACTTAAAAATTATTAAAATTTAGTATATTAAAGTACAAGTAAAATCCGATTTAAAATTTAATGATATTTTTTTTGAATTTTTTACTCTTCAATTTTAAATGGGATTGTTTGCATAAAAAGTGCTCCTTTAAAATATGAAATTATAAATTGATATGCTTTTTGAAACATTTAAAAACGTGGAATTTATGATCACTTAAATGTAAATAAAATCATGAGGGATATTAAATGGCACAAGATGATCAAAGCGCCTGTTTTTGCGTAATTGGAATCATTATTATCGTATTTACTTTCGTTTTTGGATTTGGTTTCTTCTTTGTTATCATCGGAGTTGGATTTATCATGGGAGGTATTTGTATGTCTCAGCAAAAAGTAAAGAAAGCAAAATATTCAAGCCCACAACCTGCGGTTCAGCAACCCGCTCCCGTCGCACCTGCTCCCGCTCCACAACCTGAACCTCCACAACCCGTAGCCGTTGAACCTGAAATGCACAAATTCTGCCCTCACTGTGGCAGTCCGGCAACTGAAAATATATGCCAAACCTGTGGCGCGAAAATTGACTAATATATGACAATCTTATCCATTTTTATAACAAATAAGAAATTTTTTATTTGAGAAATTTGATTTCTCGCCAATTTTTATTTCTAATCTTAAATTTTAACTATAATATATTTAAATCTCAGAATTCAAATGAAGCTTACAAACCTTAGCATTAAGGATTTATTGAATGATGATAAAAACCTCACCTTTTTGGTTGGTGCGGGATGTTCCATAGATTCCCCTTCCTGCTTACCCGCGGGAAAGGCAATGATGGAAACCTTAATAATTTATACGTGTCATGAATCTGAAGTCGAAAAAATATTACAAATTGAAGATTTGAGATTCGAGGGTTTGATTGAGGTAATTAGGGATCAGCTTGATAAAAATTTGGCGACCATTGAATATTATGGGCAATGTGATAAACCAAATATGCAGCATTTTTTCCTTGCAGATATGATTCAAAAAGGTCATTTTGTTATGACCACTAATTTTGATTTCTTAATTGAGTATGCTCTTTTATATTCTGGAGTTCCGGAAAAGAATATTGTTCCGGTGATCACCAGAGAGGATTTCGGGAGATTTCAAGATCCATATGAATTATTAAACTCAGGGAAAAACTCCCTTTATAAAATTCATGGTTCGCCACATAATATAATTACTAATGAGAATACTATAGATTCTTTAGTGGCAACCATTCAAGCGTTCGGCTCAAATAAGGAGGGTCTAGATATTTTTCAAATGGAATCTTTTAAGCGCCCTTTTTTTGAGAATATTACAAATCAACGTAGCTTAGTAGTAATGGGGTATTCGGGTAGCGATGATTTTGATGTTGTGCCTACTTTGAAAATTATTAAAAACTTAAAAGAAATTATTTGGATTGACTTTCTTTATGATGATGGAGGCAAAGAAAAAGTGTATAGTGTTGATTCCTTAATGTCAGACTCATCTCAAAATCTCGATAAAGTAAGTCAAATTCTTTTAGATATATATGAGACCGGAAACATACAAAAAATTTATCGGGTCAATGTGAATACCTCCCGAATGGTAAAGGAATTATTAGAGACTCCCCCGATGCTGAGTTCAGAACAATTTGCATTACCCCCTATAGGCTGGCTTAAACACAATCTTTCTGCTCCTTCAGATGTAGATAAATTTTTTATTGCTTTCAATATATATCGGCATTTCAATAGATATGATGAAGCAATATCTTGTATGCATATGATGTCTCTGCTTTCCGGACTTCAACCAGATAATCCCCGACAGGCTAATGCATATTTAAATATAGCAGCGATATATATTGATAAGGGAGATTATGAAAAAGCATTCGAATTTTATGAAGATGCCGAAGTCATTTATAAAAAAATTGGTGATCTAGATGGTATTTCGGGAGTTTTAAACGGCAAGGGAATGGTTTATAAAAAGCAAGGAAAATTTGAAGAAGCTTTAAGATTATATGAACAAGCTCTTGACATATCTAAAAGCTCGAATAATGTAGATCGTGTTGCAGTTATTCTTGATAACATGGCAAATATTTATAGAGACAGGGGAAATCTCTCAAAAGCTTCAGATTATCAAGAAGAGGCGTTAAAGATTTTTGGAGAAAAAGGTATGCTTAAGGATAGAGCAGCAAGTCTTACGAATATTGGGCAAACTCTTTGCCAAAAAGGAGACTATCAAGAGGCACTTACTCATTTAGATCAAGCATTAAAAATTTCCGAGCAATTAAAAGATGAAAAAGCGATAGGTCTTATATTAGAAGCAAAGGCAGATGTATACGTTAATCAAGAAAGAATATTAGAAGCAATTGAATTGCGGTCCAAGGCAGTGCAAATTTTCGATAATCTTGGTCTAAAAAAAGATAAAGCCATTGCTCTGGTTAATTTAGCAAATATTTTACAAAATCAAAATTCATTTGAAGAGGCTCAAGAAAAATTTCAACAAGCTCATTTAATATTCAAGGAATTAAATGATCATCCAGCTTTAATTCGATTAGATTTAGAAATGGGATTTATGTATTTAAATCAAGGAGACTTCTTTAAAGCGCTCAGAGTATATCGGGAAGCAAGTCAAATTAATGATAAACTTAATATAAGTGGGTTGCAGGAAGAAATATACAAGAAATTTAATCACATCCGAAATAATCTAGCACTAAAATCAGATGATTATTTGAAGCAGAGAAATTTTATAGATGCTATTAATCTGCTAAAAAAAGTAATTGAAATTAGTGAGGAATGGAATGATAGCATAGGAAAAGCAGTAATGCTAATTAAACTCGCTCGCATCTATAAAGAACAAGGACAGCCTGATGGAGCAATAAAATGTTATGAAGAAGCGATTCGAATTTTCCAAGAATCAAAGGAATTTAAATATATGGAACTCGCAGTCCAGGAATTGAGTGCAATCTATCTCAATCTTGGTAAGCCTGAGATGTCAATCCATTATTTTGAAAATCTAATGGAATTTTATACTAAGAAAGATTTACAAGAGAAGAATGTGGATGTGTTATTTAATTTGGGAGTTCTTTATTCTCGAATGGGCAAATTTGATAAAGCACTAGAAAAAATGAATGATGCCCTTAGTATATTAAATATTTTAGGGCTTGAAAAATCGGAAAAAGCAGATAAAATACATCGCCAAATTGAGAATATAGAAAATCAAAAGAAAATAAAGGCTAAATTCGATAAGTTTGAGAATCGGTTTAATATTTAGAAATTATTTCGATATACTTTTTTGTTATTTCTAAATGTTTATAAATTAAAAACTTATTAATATTTTAATTCAAATTTCAGTGGGTATAAGATATGGAAAATATTGAGGATTTAATTAATCAAATTGAAAGAGATCTTGATCAAGGTAACTTAAATGGTGCAGCACAGACGTGTCAAAAAGCCCTACAGTTGGCAGAAAGTAGAGGGGATTTAAAAGGAAAAGCAATGGTATTTCAAAAATTGTCTCTAATCCATTTTTCAGCAGGCAATCGGGATAAAGCTTTACAACTCCTAGGAGAAGCTGCTAATATTTATAATAATGGCGGGTTTAAAGATTTATTAGCTTTATGCCTTCATGACATGGCGATTGTCCATACAAATATAGGAAATCTGGAAGAATCATTGAAATTATATCAAGAAGCTTATAATATCATGAATAGTATTGGGTTAGGACAACATCAGTTTGCGGTCAAAATTCAAGGAAAAATATTGGCGTTAAAAATGCAATTAGGCGGCGGCTAAAATGTTCTTGACGAATTTCGGAAATTAAACCAACTCTAATCCTTCAAATTAAAAGATCTATCTTTTTATAATTATTTTACTTAATGATTTCTATTGCATTTTTTTAGTTAATATTTCAGTTTTAAGTGGAATATTCATAATTTTAAAATTTTAAGGGAAGTAGTAAAATAATATAAAACATAAAAACAAAATATTGAAT
>SDNV01000136.1 GCA_004524515.1 Promethearchaeota archaeon | reverse complement strand
TTGTGGAGCTCAATCAATACCAGAATATTGTGGTAAACCTATGGAAATTATTGAGTAAATTAAATAAAAATTTCCTTTTTTTTTTATTTTATATTATAAATTTGATGCGAATAATTCTTTTAATGAACTTTATTAGAATGATGTTGATATATATTTTATAATAATAATATTTAAGTATATACCAATCTGTATATATCATAAGATTATATTAATTAAGATATAAAAAAATGGAGGTAAAATTATGATATTTGATTCGATGCACGATGGGGATTATCATATGATGGATTGGTGGTTTAATATATTTGGACCATATGCATGGATTTTTATGATGTTAGGATGGGTACTTTATTTTGTTTTAGGTGTTATAATAGCTTATTACATCCATAAAGATGCTGTAAAAAGAAGTAACCCTAATCCTGAAGTTTGGATACTGATTGCCCTAATTTTTAATGTATTAGCATTAATAGTATATCTTTTAACGAGAAAAAACTATAGAGAAAAAGGAACTTAATTAAACTTTAAAGAAATTAACTTATATCAAAGAAGAAAGGTAAAAGGTATGATTTTTGACCATATGGATGAAGGTATGCATGACAATGGAGAAACTATGATGGATTGGAATACAACTATGTGGTTTTATATGATTTTGTTCTTTATAATTTTTATATTAATAGTTATTATTCTTATCTATATTCTCCACAGAAGCACACGGAGCCTTGAGGTACAGCCAAAAAATCATGATCGACAGAATCCTCAATCAATAAAGACTGATCATCTAAATACTACGAGATCTAAAGGAGCTTACTTTTGTCCAAGATGTGGAGAAAAATTAGATGATGAGAGTTTAAAAGTTTGTCCTTACTGTGGATCTGAAATTTAAATATAAAATTTTTTTTTAATATTTTTTTAAACGTAATTCTCTTTAAATTTCCATTATTTTTACATTAAATTTAATATAGTATATATAATAATTGTTATAATCGATGTTTTTAAACACCTACTTTAAAATCTGAGTTGATTTCTTAAGAAGGTGTTAAATGACCATATTTACAAGTCTTAAGAATTATCATTAAATCATTATTTATTCAATAAATAAATTGAAATCTTCGAATTTTTTATATTTTATAAAAGTGACATTTTAATATATACTTTATAATATATATTATGAAGTAATATAAAATTTTTTTAAAACCAATATGGTGAGAAAATATTTTTGTTGATAAAACCTTAAAGAAATTTGATGAAAACAAAATAAGAACATAATATCATTTATTAGATGATGAATTTAAAATAAAAATCAGAAAAATTCCATTAGGTAACACCGTAGAAAAAATTCCTGTTCTTGGTCAAGGATCTCATTTTTCGAAAGGAGAGATAAATAGACTTAACTTAAAAGAATGGGATAACACATTAAAACGAGGTATTGAACTTGGATTAACATATATTGATACAGCAAAATCTTATGGTCGGGGAGTATTTGAAAAAGTTATAGGAGATGCCATTTCTCAATATAATCGAGAGGATATATTTATAACAGGTAAAACTTCTCCTTGGAATTCTAATTCTAAAAAAATAATAAATGCTGTACATGGAAGTTTAAAAAGATTAGGTATAAAATATTTTGATTTGTTTTTAATAAATCACCAGTCTCCATTGATCCGTCTTAAAAAATATATCAGAACTGTAGAATTCTTAATAGATGAAGGTAAAATTAGGCATGTCGGAGCAAACAATTTTTCATTGAAAAAATTCAAAAAAGCACAATATATACCTAAGAAATTTGAACTTGTAGCGAATCAATTAGAAGCCAGCTTTACAGATCAACATCATATCATCAATTCATTACCATATCTTAAAAAAGAAGGTGTTTTAATGATTGTTCAAAGTCCAAAACCAAAATATTTTGAGATCTACATTCCAAAGTACTACCGTAAACAATTAGAATTAATCGCTCGTAAACACAAAGCAACAATAAATCAGATTACATTAGCTTGGATATTACACCAGAAAAATGTTGTTGCTATTCCTGAAACTCCCAACATTATACGTTTAAAAGAAAATGTACAAGCACTAAATATTAATTTAACATTAGAAGAATTTCAATTAATTAAAAGGATTGGAGCAGGAATCAATGTTGAAAATGATTATGAATATACACAATGGATATAAATTTGTATAACTAAGATTTTTATTTTAAAATTTTTTTTGACATTTTAATATTGGGAATCGAATAAGAAAACAATATATAATAAGAATCTTATTTACGACAGGTAAAAATAAATATTTCTAAATTTTTTTTAATTTTTAAGTATATTACTTTAAAGTATATATGATAAAGTAAGTATTTAAGTGTCATTATCATAAAAGATATAATCAAAACCGTTATTATCTAAGTTTGAAGCATGAATCAGGATTAAAAATTAATAAATCATAAGAAAACCATTAATATTCTTTTTTTGTGTATTTTATCTTAAGATATTTTACAATAAAATTAAAAAAAAAATATAGTATTTAAATAGGTGATTAAATGGAACATAAGAATCATATGCAACATAAAGCATATGAAGATAAACATATAAACCATAAGGGAATGGAACATATGAACCATAAAAAACATGAAATGCGTGGAGGACATGAAGATCATCAAGGTCATCATCGTATGATGCTTAAAGATTTTAAAAAGAGGTTTATTGTTTCTGTTATTGTAACAATTCCAATTTTGATTCTCTCTCCGTTGATACAATCATTTTTCGGTTATAAACTGGAATTTCTAGGTTCGATTTATGTACTTTTTATATTATCGTCTTTTGTGTACTTATATGGAGG
This sequence comes from Promethearchaeota archaeon, assembly GCA_004524515.1. The sequence goes on along the minus strand of SDNV01000136.1, from coordinate 4,459 downwards.
ATTTCCTTTTATAAAGGGGATGTTTAAAGAACTGAAGGAAAAAAGACCTGGAATGATGACATTAATCGGTATAGCTATCTCTGTGGCATATATTTATAGTTCAATTGTAGTTTTCGGTTTACAAGGTGAAGTTTTTTTCTGGGAACTAGCTACTTTGATTGATATCATGTTAATAGGACATTGGATTGAAATGCGCTCAGTTTTAGGCGCTTCCAGAGCACTCGAAGAATTAGTCAAAATTATGCCATCGGAAGCTCATTTAATGAAAGATGAAGAGTTTGTTGATGTAAAAGTAGATGAATTAGAGGTGGGGAATAGAGTTCTCGTAAAACCAGGTGAAAAAATTCCAATAGATGGGATAGTCATCGAAGGTGAAACGAATGTAAATCAAGCTATGTTAACAGGGGAATCTAAACCTGTTCCGAAAACCGTAAATGAGGAAGTTATTGGAGGTGCTATTAATGGAGAAGGATCTATTGTTGTAGAGGTAAAAAAAACTGGAAAAGATACATACTTGAATCAAGTAGTTGAAATGGTGAGAGAGGCACAGCAAGCAAAGTCAAAAACTCAAGACTTAGCGAATACTGCAGCTTTAGTACTTACCATTATTGCAGTTTCTGTCGGATTATTAACGTTTATTATTTGGATCTTATCCGGGCAGGATCTTGCATTTGCTATTGAACGAACTGCGACAGTTATGGTAATTACGTGCCCTCATGCATTAGGGTTGGCAGTTCCTTTAGTAGTAGCACGTTCAACAACTTACGCTGCAACATCTGGGCTTTTAATTAGAGATAGAACAGCATTTGAAAGTGCTCGAAATTTAGAAGCTATTGTGTTTGATAAAACTGGCACACTTACTCAGGGAAATTTTGGTGTGACTGATGTAATTTCCCTAGATAATAATTATGAAATTGACCTTCTAACCATTGCAGCTTCTCTTGAAGTTAAGTCAGAACATCCTATTGCTCTAGGTATAGTCAACAGCGCTAAGGAAAAAGATATTCAATTTAAGAATGTAGATAATTTTAAGGCCATCCCTGGAAAAGGTATAAAAGGGGAAATCGATAATATAGAATATAAAGTTATAAGTCCAGGGTATTTGAGTGAACTTGGTATAAACTTTAATAATACTGAAGTAGAAAAAATAAAACAACAGGGAAAAACAATAGTTTATCTTTTAAAAAATGAAAATCTTATTGGAGCGCTTGCACTAGCGGACATAATAAGAGAAGAGTCAAAAGAAGCTATCAATAGGCTAAAAACGATGGGAATTAAATGTATAATGCTTACTGGTGATAATAGATATGTCGCAAAATGGGTTGCAGATGAATTAAGTTTAGATGATTTCATAGCTGAGGTTTTACCACATGAAAAAGCAAACAAAATTAAGGAAGTGCAACAGAAATATAAAGTCGCTATGGTTGGTGATGGCATTAATGATGCTCCCGCATTAGCACAGGCAGACGTTGGTATCGCAATCGGAGCAGGTACAGATGTTGCAATAGAAACTGCAGATATTGTTCTTGTAAGAAATGATCCTAGAGATGTTGCAGATATTCTTGCACTTTCAAAAAATACCTATTCAAAGATGTTTCAAAATCTATTATGGGCAACAGGTTATAATTCATTTGCAATCCCTCTCGCAGCTGGTGTACTATTTGGTATCGGAATTTTACTATCTCCTGCCATGGGTGCAATCTTAATGAGTTTGAGCACAGTAATTGTTGCTATAAATGCTAGACTCCTCAAGAAATCCTAATCTTTTTTTTTATTCTTATAAAAAACTTATTTTTATCCGAAATGTGGAGAAAAATTAGATGATGAGAATGTTATGTATTATCTTTCATGCGGGTCCAAAATTTACCCTTTTTTTGAACTTAAAAAAATTATTAAGTGTTTTAGATAATTTTTTAAAATTTGAATTTAATCATTTTAATTCTCTTATAATTTATTAAATTATAATTTTATAATTTATAATATAAATATTAATAAGATGTTGGAAAGTTACATTCATAGTAAATATGATAAAATTAGGTTTGACTAAAAGATAAGTAGTGATTTAAACTTATTATAGATTTATTTGTTTCGATGTTTATTGGTTTTAGAGAGGGATTAGAAGCGATTTTAGTAATTGTTATTATACTTCTATATCTGAAAAGCACAAATAACAAAATTTACTATAAATATGTTTTTATTGGATCAATCTTGGCAATAATTACAAGTATAATTTTTGCGATTGTTTTTACAATCTTATTTGGAGGATTTGAGGGATTTGTTGAAGAATTATTTGAGGGATTGACTTTTATTATCTCTGGTATCTTTATTATCACCTTAATTTTATGGATAAGTTATGAAGGACCAAAAATGAAAGAATATCTTGAAAGAAGAGTGGAAGAATCAATAAATAAAGAAAAATTGATAACAATCTCATTTTTAACTTATATTATTATAATAAGAGAAGGGATTGAATTAGTCCTTTTATTAACAGGAGTAACAGCAATAGGATCATTTAATCCTAATATCGTTATCTTAGGGGCTATAATAGGAATTGGAATTGCATTAATCATTGGACTTCTGATCTATTTTGGAATAGAATTGATTAATTTATCTCTTTTCTTTAAAATTACTAATTTAATACTTATATTCTTTGCAGCTGGACTCATAACATATGGGACTCATGAACTAATAGAAGCGGGTATAATAAATCCTATAATAGAAGAAGTATGGAATATTAAGCATATATTACCTGAAACATTTCCAGATGAAGATCCTAACACTCCAATTTGGTTAGAAATTTTTGGTTCATTGCTAAAAGCTTTATTTGGATACAATGCAAATCCCTCTATAATCGAGGTAATCATATATCCTATAATTTTAATTACTATTGGATTAATTTCTCTAAGATTATGGAAAAAAGGTAAAAAGAATTTAAAAAACCCAGAATTTAATTAAATTAGATATTTCAATATCTAGTTTGAGATCTGTGCGGGTAATTCTGTACCCTAATCATCAGGAATAGTAATCATGAGAGTCTAGGTCTGATTAAATCATATCATTTATTCTTCTCAAAAGATATGATAAAACTAGTTTCAATTTTAAACTAAATTTTAAAATAAGTTTTAAATACAAACTTAGAGTTATTGGGTTGTTTAAATTAGCCATTTCTAAGGGATATTTAAAAGTATTGTTATATTTTATAAACCAAAGGATTAAATTAACTATTTGATTCAAATAACAAAGGTGATATAATGATCATAAATGACTTCTATTATATTGAGAGTGTGGAAGAAAAATATAATTTAATGGGATTATCTCCCTCGAGTAAATTTATTTTATATCTCTTAAAACATCATGGACCATTAAAACTTAAAGAAATATTAAAGAAAACATTAATGCCTAAAAGAACAGTTGAATATGCATTAAAAACACTTAAAGAGTTAAATTTTGTTAAGAAATCCAAGGACATAAAGGACAAAAGAATTAGTATTTTTGAAGTTATTATTTAAAAAAATATTCAAAGGTAATTAAAAATCAAAATTAAGGAGGTTAGAAATTATGAGTGAAAAAGGAAAATTTATATTATATGTTCAGACTTCTGATGATCCAGAACGACAATATTCACCTTTGGTTTTAGCACAAACCGCAAAAGCTATGGATTTAGATGCAAAGGTTTATTATTTAGGGCAAGGTTTAAGAATCCTAAAGCCAGGAGAAGCCGAGAAGATAAAATTAGGTGAGTTCCCAACCGTGAAGGAAATGATTGATAAGACTTTAGCTGAAGGTGTTGAAATATTAGTATGTGAAGCATCAAAAAGGATGTTAGGATGGGAAAAAGTGGATCTTATAGATGGAGTGAAAATAGTGGGGGCTGCAACATTGAATGATTTAGTCTTAGAAGCTAATGCGACACAATGGTTTTAAATTAATTAGAAAAAATTAACTTTTATGGTGACAATTATTAAAGAATTTATAGATTTTGATAAAAATAATGATATAATCTATGATAATCTTTATTTAGAAGATGAAAAAATTGTAATAAAAACTCCTATTATCAAGAAAGACGACATTTATAAGTGTATCAAGAATGGATTCAAAATAGAACGTTTTAATTTAACAAATTATACGTTTTTATTAACTGTAGAGTAAAAAAGAATAATTAATTTATTTTATTACATTACTATTTTAAGTATTTCGTATAAGTCTCTTAATGGAGTAAAGCATTGAAAAAAGACGCACTCAAATTTTTTCAGGCCTACATTGAAGAAATGGTGGATATTGGTGGGCATAACTTACCGAAAGCAGTTTCTACAAAACTAGGTACGAAATTAGGAAGGATCTATAAGAAAAAAGAAATTCGAACATTTAAATCAGCTGTGAAGAACAGTTACAAAGCTCTTGGTGCTAAAGCTAAGATCATAGAAGTAAGTAAAAATAAATTTAAAATTTATGCAAAGCA
>SDNV01000135.1 GCA_004524515.1 Promethearchaeota archaeon | reverse complement strand
TGATTAATGCACAAGTCGAAGTAATTAGCGAATTACCGTTTCCAGAAATAGAGAAGGATTGGGATGTTAAAGATATATCTAATCTATTAGCAAATTATCCGGCTGTACTTGTAAAAGAACATGGAATTTATATTGGGATTATTGCTGATGCGGATTTATTGAAACTATCATAACGCTAATATTATTCAATAGATAAAAAAAATTAAAAAAAATGATTAAGCATTTTTTATTTTATTAAATGATTTCTTATATTCGTCAGGTTTGCCTCCCGCCATAAGATAATTCACGTAAACCTTTAAACTTTTAAGCAGTAATTCACCTGCCATTTGCATAATACTTCGCTGTTCCTCCAATTCAAATACTCCCCATATTTTTGCTTCTGTTTTATCTCCTTTAGGTTCTAAAATGTACGCCATTTCTTGTATAGGACTTCCCTCTTGAAGCATAGCAATTTTTTTATTTTCTATAGTTTCTGTTCTCGTAGTAGTCATTTCTCCTACATTCGTGTTAAAGAAATATTTTTTTCCTGGTTCAATTTCCTTGGCGTCTGTTATAACTATGTTCCAAATCTGTGCCCGATTAAAATCATTTAAAACATTAAAAATAACATCTGGCGGGGCATCAATTTCTAAAATCGTTTCTATTTCTGGCATAAAATCAACTTTATTGAATCTCTTTTATTTACTTTTTAATAAATAATAGTTTTTAGATCTATAAAAAAATTTATTCTCAAAAAATTAAATTTTTATTGTCTGATTTTTAATTTTTCTAAGAAACCACAAATTATAGAGATTTAAGATATAATACCCCGTTTTTAGGTTAATTTCTTGATTTAGTCAATTCTAAAATTAAAAACCCTAATCTATATAGCATTAGGGAGTATTATTTTTCACTTTTTGCTAATAACTAATTATGATTCTGGAAAAATGAGAAAATTAGAATAAAATGAAAATTTTCCCAAATTAAACTAAAAATATTTCGTTTTTTTATGGTCTCATCTACGCACTCAGAGAAAAAAATCCTAGCTATATTTCTTTTAATATTTACATCAGTCTTATGGGGTTCAACCTTTATTATTACTAAGACAGTTACCAAAGAGGTGCCGATTTTTTTATATCTCAGTTTAAGATATATTATCGCATTAATCGGATTTGCCCCAATTTTTATCCGCTTAAAAAAATTAAATAAAAAAATTGTATGGATGGGCATGATTAGTGGTTTAATTTATTATTTTGCGATAACCTTTCAAACTATAGGATTACAAACTACCTCCGCTGGAAAGGCAGGTTTTATTACCGGATTAAGTACCATAATGGTTCCTTTTTTAGCATGGATGCTTTTAAAAAAAAAAGAACTAAATTTGAGGATGTGGCTCGCAGTTATTTTATCAATAATAGGGATGGCTTTCTTATTACTTGAAGGAAATGAAGGGGTCCTTATTGGTGACTTATTAGTTTTAATTTGTGCCGTTTTTTGTGCACTTTTTATAATTTTTAATGATAAGTATGTGCAATTGGTGGATGTATACCTGTATTCAATCATGCAATTAGCAACGTTATCAATATTATGTTTAGTTAGTTCTTTAATGTTGAAAGAAACTTATGATTTAGCGAATGCTAGGATTGAATTTTGGCTGATAATCTTTTATATGGGATTTATTGCCACTACTCTTACATTTTTATTTCAGAATTGGGGTCAACAATATCAGGGACCATCTCAAACAGCCATAATTTTCACATTAGAGCCTGTTTTTGCTGTTTTATTTGCTAGTTATTTAATAGGAAATGAGATTTTATCTTTGCAAGCTTGGATCGGATGTGGATTAATTTTTATTGCGATTTTAATAACGGTTATAAAGAATGATCAGTTGAATTCTAAAAACGTGGAGAAAAAAAATATTTGATAAAAGAAAAAAAGAGAATCCAATGAGGTATTTGAGATTCCTCATGAAATAATTCTCTCAATAATTTCTCATTACTATAAATAAACTGTTTTATAACCAATATATCATTTTATCACTCATCTGAATAGCATTCATTTTGTAAAACTCATCTTCTTATTTTATTTACGATACTCCTCAACCCCATATAAAACTTAAGGAGTACATTTTTTAAAAATAAATCTTAACATAGATATCTATATCATAATATCCTAAATCTACAAATTTAAATGTATATTATATTAAGATTTTGGTCAGAAAAGAGAAGGATTAAGAAATTATTAAAGAAAAAATTTAAGCTACTAAAATTTATGATAAATTAATTAAAATAAATTTACTCTAAAGAAAATTAGTGAATCGTTTTTTTGGAAAAAAATTGCTATAAGCTAGAGAATTTGAGCGTTGCTCCTAATAACGTAAATGTTAGGGATTTTGTTAATCTTTCTATTACTTTTGATTTGAATTTTAATTTACCTAAAGATTCATTTTTAGTATTTCGGATTAGAGGCGGAAGAAATAATAAGAATGATTGGTACTGCATGCAACCCTACAATCCAAATGCTAATGGGTATACCGTTCTAAGCACAAATAAATCGGTAAAGTTTATGCCCCTACTTATAACTGGAAAAGAATTACTGATAAAATTTTTAGTTTGTGAGGAAAATGGAATTTTAAAGAGCTCAACTTTCCATCTTAAAATGTATAATACCTTAGTTCAATCTTTAGTGGAACTAAAAAAAAAGATTGAGATAATTGTAGAACTTCCAGGTAAAAAACCTATTCGCTTAGAAAATTCTCCTTCTATAAATGTCCTTAATAGCAGTATATTTGATCATTTTACAATAATTTGTCCTTCCTTTGTAAATTTGAATGAAGAATTTAAAGTATTAATTAGAGTTGAAGATAAATATAAAAACCTTATTGAAAATTTTGATGAAAGTGCTCAGCTCTATGAAGTTATGTCCCCAAATGAGAGAAAATACCTAATTAAACTTGAATTTAATCATAAAGATCAAGGAATGATTATAAAAAAAGGATTGAAAATATCAAAAACAGGTATATACAATCTAGAAGTGTCTTATAAAAATCAATGGTTTAAATCAAGTCCAATTATATGTATTAACAATTCTCCGAAAAAACGATTATATTGGGGATATATTCATGGTCATTCCCTTAAAAGTGATGGAATACGGGAATTAAATGAATATTTTGAGAATATGATAAAAGCCGGGTTAGACTTTGGTACAATTACGGAACATGATCATAACTGGGAAACATCTGATGAGGATTTTGAAGAAATTAAGCACAGCATTAAGGAATTTCATAAAAATAATGAATTTGTATCATTTTTTGGATACGAGTATGGAACATGGTATAGCGGATATGGGGATATTTGTATTTATCATTATACTGATAATATTCCTGTCTTTAGGTCGGAGATTAATAAGTATAATTCCACAAAAAAATTAATAAAGCAATTAAAACAATATGAGGGAAATATTTTAATGATTGCTCATCATACTGCGTTAAGACCGGGCTTTCGAAATTGGAAGTATTTTGATAATTCGTTAGAGAAATTAGTTGAAATTTATTCTACATGGGGTAATCAAGAATACTCATTCTCACAGGGAAATCCATTACCTCCGAGATATAAATTTTTTGGATGTGGCAAATATGCTAGAAAGCGAGGTGCCATTTTAGAGAAAAAGGGAAGCTTTGTTTCAAACGCTCTGGAGAAGGGTTATAAACTGGGATTTGTTGCGGGAGGAGATGATCATTTTGGAATTTATCCTTCTGGGTCAATAGATCCGGATAATGGAATTTATCCGCCTGGAATTATGGCAGTATGGGCAGAAGATAATACTAAATCCTCATTATGGAATGCATTACATAATCGCAAGTGCTATGGTACGACAGGTCCCAGAGCTATTATTAAATTTTATTTAGATACCTATTTTATGGGAGATATTATAGATTTAAATGACAAACCCTATCTTAATTCTGAGAGAACAATCAAGGCATCAATATTTAGTCCTCTCCCTATAGAAAAAATAGAATTAATCCGAAATAATGAGGTTATTAATATTAAGGTAATTAATCAAGATCACGCTAATTATGAATATATAGATTTTGATTTGTTTGATAAAATCACCCTAAAACATTGTCAAAAAAAGGAATTATTTGTCTTTTATTATGTTCGAGTGTTTATCTCTAATAATAATATGGCCTGGTCAAGTCCTATATGGTTAACAAAGAATTTAGAGGAAACTTCAAGCGATTTAAACAAAAACGCAAATTAATTTCTTAAAATTCACATAAGATATAATAAGATTCATTAAAAATCTTTTAAAAACTCCATCTTTAAAAAATTCACAATTCCATAAAAGTGAATAATTTTCACAAGACAATTAGGACTTAATTTTAACTAAAATAATATGAAACATTTAAATTATAGAATTTCTAAATTATATATGGAAATTTATACAAAAATATAAGTAATTTAAATTTCATAAATATATAACCATTAAGGGTAAATGGTATTGAACAGCGCAACTTTTAAAATATGCATTTTTGGAGATGGTGGTGCAGGAAAAACAACTCTTGTTCAAAGATTTGTGACTGGACGGTTTACTGAAAGCACTTTAATGACAATAGGAGTAGATATTGCCACAAGACAATTAAGAATTGAAGATTGGGATGTTAACCTTCAAATATGGGATTTTGGAGGTGAGGAAAGATTTAGATTTTTTTTACCTGCGTACGCTCGAGGATCCTTTGGAGGAATCTTTATGTATGATGTTACCCGATTTAATACCTTACAGAATTTTGACGATTGGATTGAAGTATTTAAAAAAGGAGCCAATTATGAGCTTAAACCCATCCCAATATTAATGGTTGGGGGGAAAATAGATCTTGAATATAAGCGTAATATCTCTTATAATTATGCGCGTAATTTTGCATTACCTCGAAATGTATTTGAGGTTATCGAATGCTCATCTAAAACGGGTCAAAATGTGGACTTAATCTTTACAACAATAACTCGTAAAATCATGCGGGATAATGAGCTTATACAAACAATTTAAAAAAGCCTAGTAATATCTTTATTTGTTATTTTAGATAATATATAAATATATCAAAAATACTTAGTTATACATAATAATTTATTTATTCTTTTAGCAAGATTGAGGTATAAGGAAAGTGCGAACCGCTACTTTCAAAATATGTATTTTTGGAGATGGTGGCACTGGAAAAACAACCCTCGTCCAAAGATACGTATCTGGAAGATTCGATCGGAGCACAAAAATGACAATTGGAGTTGATGTTGCCACCAAACGATTAGAACTTGAAGATTGGATGGTGACACTCCAAATTTGGGACTTTGGAGGGGAAGAGCGTTTTAGGTTTTTTTTACCCGCATATGCGCGAGGATCATTTGCGGGAATTTTTATGTATGATATTACCCGCTATAGCACTTTAATGGATTTTGACGATTGGATGACGGTTTTTGAAAAAGGCGTAGATTATAAATCAAAACCAATCCCCATATTAATGGTGGGGGGTAAATTGGACCTCGATAATAAAAGGGGAATTTTTTATGATGAGGCTTTCGAATTTGCACTTTCAAGGGATATTTTTAATGTTATTGAATGCTCGTCAAAAACGGGATTAAACGTAGAATTGGTGTTTAAACTCATCACCTTTAAAGTTATGAGGGATATGGGCTATTTATAGATAATTTTAAAAGCGGACTTAAAATAATTAATATATTTATTTCTTTTTGAAAACATAGGCATTAAGATTCCCATTTTCAATAACACCCACATCTAAAGGGAATTGTTCTAAATATTTCCTGGGATCAACAGCATCTGAGTGGGAGGGAAAGCGTTTCCGAACCGCTTCAACTCCTTCAGGAGTCAATTCAATAATGATAAGTATCCCCCCTCTCTTTATAACTCGAACACACTCCTTTAAAGCTTTAGCTTTATCATCTATATGATGGAAAGAAGTATACATAAAAACCGCATCAAATTCTCCATTATTGAATGGTAATTTTTCTGCTTTAAGATATTGAAAGCGAATCAAATTTTCAACCCCTACTTTTTCTGCATAACTGCGCCAATCCGCCCAATTATCTCCTTCGGGTTCTCCTGTAATTACATGATAACCGTTTAACGCCAGAAGTATTGCCATAACACCGCGTCCCGTTCCAATATCCAATATGCTCGCATCTTTTTTCAAATTTAGAGTCTCTATAACCTCAATAATAAAAGCAGCATCATCCCCGAATTCTTGCCCTAAACACTTTTTAATTTCTTCCAATTTCATTTTCAGTCATCTCTAAAAAGGATTATTTTAAGTTTATATCAACAATGTTATTGTTTAAGCGTTTTTTTTAAATGAAGTATTTCCCAAAAAGTTTAGGTTATCATTCAAAAAATAAGCAAGTTTATATATAAGATCGATCATAATATCCTTAAGAGTATTACAAATATTAAAAATATTAAAAGTATTTAAAAATATTTTTGTCGGGTTGAATATAAAAATATGTGTTATTTTGAAGTATATCGTAAAAAAGAATCTTTCTCTTCTAAGGAAGAATTGCCGATAGAAGAGATTCCTCTCGAAGAAGTAATGCCAGAAGTAGAAAAAGCGAATTAAGGTCAATTTTTAATTTTATTTTATTTTCTCTTTTTTTTAGATATTTAAATAAATGGATGTTAATGGCATAATTATTTGAATAAAGTTAATACATTAAATAAATGGAAATAAATCTAAATTTACAAATAATATGTCGGCTAATTAAGATAAGATTCTCAACGAATTAAAAGATAAAACAAGTAAAAGTTTTGATCAAATACTTGTTTGAATAAATTTAAAAAGGTGGATTCTCTTTAATTTTACATTAAAAAGGTATAAAAATAGTATTAAATGGTTTTTTAGTAATAAATTTATTTCACGGGAGTTAAAATATCATGGCCGCTCAAAAAGCAGCGAAAAATCAGTTAAAATCATCAATAGATAGCTGTGAGAAATGCGGTAGCATGATGCGTGAGACTATGCTTGCTATAAGAAATTCGAAAGCCTTTATTAAAATCCTTCAGTGTAAAGTGTGTAGGCACTGGGTAAAGATCGAATAATTTTGGACTTTTTTTGATAATATAATTTGGTCTTATATCTTTTTCTATTCAAAATTTATGCATTTCAAGCAGATTATATATAAATAGAGCTTATTAAGTATAAATTTTTTTTGATAAAATAAGCATAATTTTTTTATATTGAATTAGAATAATTAATTATTTAAACAATTTCAATTAGAGCGAATAGTTTTTTTAAAAAAATTAAAAAAGTGGTTTTTAATGGTCTCTTACTTT
>SDNV01000021.1 GCA_004524515.1 Promethearchaeota archaeon | reverse complement strand
TTGTCTTTAATTTGAGCAAGAAGTTCATCTTTTGATAACGCCACGTTAAAATTTTTCGTTGCTATTTCAGCAAAACGCTCTGCTTGATCAACATTCCATTTAGTCTGACCATAACAGCCAGAACATGGTGCATTGACCCGAATACATAAACCTCCACAGCCAGCTTTGGTGATTGGTCCGGCACAAAGATATCCCTGTTCAATAAAGCAATCATCTTGATTGGGAAGTCCCTCATAATCGCGCTTCACTTTCGTCATTTTTGATTTACTCCCTATAATTCTGGGGCAAGTATCACACACAGTAGAAATTTCGGTAAAATCACGATTATCTCTTAAATAAGCCATTATATTTGAAGCAATTGATTGAGTGTCTTGCGGTAAATTTGTAATAGGTGTAACTGGGGCTCCCGTCTTCTTAACTTGCTGTAAAATATCGCCAGCAAGGTCAAATCCTGCCATTAAAGGCACATTTAAAAATAAAGCAAGGAATTCAAAAAGACTCTTTTTATCCCCTGAACTAATAGACGCAAGATTACCTGTCATCTGTTTTAATTTCTCAGCTTTACTTCCAACAGTTTTAGAGGGTCCAAAGCATCCAACACATGGATTTCCATTATTAGGACATTTTAAAGAACATCCAATAGAGGTTATCGAACCAAAACAGAGAATTCCTTTGTCTAATAAGCATCCGGCATCCTTTAATGCACAATCATTACAGAAAGCCAAATCATTCATTGGCTGTGGTTTTTGCCCCAATAAAAATTGAACCGCACTAATGATGGCTTCTGGTTTGGGAGGACATCCCGATATATATGCATCTACCTTTATTACTTCATCTAAAGGTACTATCTTTGATGTAAAACCTGGCATATGTTCTTTTGGCTCGCCACCACTCTCATCTGCAATACTTTCAACTTGAGAGAATTTCCTATCAATAGATCCTTGAATATCCCAAAAGTTAGCTAATCCGTGTACATTACCATAACATGAGCAAGTACCAAATGCTATGATTAATGCACATTTCTGTCTCATGAGTTTAGCATTTTCTATATCCTCATTAGTTCTTAAACTTCCTTCTACGAATCCAACTAATATATCACCGTCAGGTCTAGCTTTCAATGAATCATGTTTGAAATCAACTACAGCTGGCCAATATACAATATCGAGTGCGGGAAGCACCGGGAGTAACCCTAAATGAGCATTGAGTAAACTCTGGTGACATCCCCAACAATCGGAACATTGCATAAAAGCTACTTTTACTGCCATTTTATCTCATTTTTTTTGTTTTAGTTTTTTTTTATAATATTTTTTATTGAAAATTTTTGTTTAAAATAAGTTATTGCATTAAATATCATTCTGGAGTTTATTAAAAAATTTCGACTAATCAAAAAATTGGGAAATTGAATAGATAAAAATAATGAATATATATTCACATCGCTAAAAATAATCACCTAGAGCTTCTCGTTCACTTTATGAATTATTCCTTCAATTATTAGAATGAACGCCTTAAAATCAATCAAATATTACAGTCCAATAAATTGTTAATATTAATCTCTTATGTGAAAATTAAATATCTATTTATGATATTTATAATATATGCTACATGTTCCTTCCATTGAAACCATACATGGGCCTATTGGATTTAAGGGAGTACATGTTTTTCTAAATAACTTACATTCGTACGGATATAGTTTTCCAGTCATGACTAAATGGCAAGAACAGCCGGGGGGAATATCTAAAGAATTTTGAATAGTAATATCAAATTTCGCATTAGCATCATACTGTCTAAATTTTGTTTTTAATGCTAACCCTCCATCAACTATTCTTCCAATTCCTCTCCAAGGAGAGGTAACGGAATCGAAAATTTCAGCAATAATTTTTTGAGCAATTAAGTTTCCTTCTGGTTTAACCACTCTTGAATATTCGTTTATAGTTTCTGATTTTTTACTTTTTATTTGCTTTAAAAGCATTAATATTGCCAATAACACATCATTGGGTTCAAAACCCGCTATAACATTTGGAATGCGGTAAGCATCTGAAAATAATTTATAAGGTTTAATCCCAATTATCGCAGAGACATGCCCAGGTGAAATAAATCCATTAATGTTTAATTGATCAATACTCATTAACAGTTCCAATGCAGCGGGTATTAATTTATGAGCACAAATAATCGAAAAATTGGTAGGAGGTCCCGTTTGTATCTCGTATCCTATCAAGGGCACGGTAGTCTCGAATCCAATGGCAAAAAAAATTACTTCTTTTTTAGGATTTTGTTTGGCAATCTGAATCGCTTCATTTGGACCATATACTATACGTATATCCGCACCCTTAGCTTTTAATTCCGATAAAGAAATATTCGATGCCGGAACCCGAATCATATCTCCGAAAGTAGTAATGATTGTATCTTTACGTTTTCCAAGCTCTATTGCTTTATCGATATCAATCGCAGGACAAACACAAACAGGACATCCCGGCCCAGAAACAATTTCTAATTCTTTGGGAAGTAGAGTCCTTAATCCATATTTTGATATAGTATGTTCATGCGTCCCACATACATGCATGAGTTTAATAGGTTTATTAAGTTGATTTGCAACTTTATTTATAGAGTTGATTAATTTTTGTGTAAATTCTTTTTTTCTTAAGATATTTAATCCAGGTATTTCCATATTATTTTAATAAAACTCTTTTTCTTTTTATCTTTCACATTTTTAATTTTATTAACAAATTCGGGGGATTGGCTCCCCTAAGGGCATATCAACAAAGCGAGTTCCACCCACTATCGTTTTTAATAGCACTTTCTTAGGATTATCGGCTTTTACTATTCCAATAATTTCTGCATCTTTTCCTAATTCTGTGGATTTAATTTTATGTAATATTTCATCAGCACTCTCTGGTCGAACTGCTATGAGAGCTCTTCCTTCACAAGCAATATTAAAAGGATCAAGTCCTAACATATCACAAATAGCATTTACTTGCTTCTTAATTGGGATTTTTTCTTCCTCAAGTAAAATACTTATATTGGATTTATTAGCCCAATCATTTAAAGCACTTGCTATACCACCTCTGGTTGGATCCTTCATAGCATGAATATGATTCGAATCAATATCGGATTTAATAGCATCTCTAATTTCAAGTAATAGTCCAACATCAGACTTTAAATCAGTAGAAATATTCAATCCTTCTCTACTTGCCATCAATGCGGTTCCATGATCTCCAATGGATCCTGTAAGAATTATTTTATCTTCTACTCTAAGGTTTTTATCTTCTATTTTTACTGTTTTATCTTTAATACCAATACCTGTGGTAGCAATAATCATTTCATTTAGAGTCCCTTTCGGCATTATTTTTGTATCTCCAGCAATTATGGCAATATTGGCTTGATTTGCTTTTGAATTAAATGATGAGACGATTTTTTCTAAGGTATCAAACTGAAAACCCTCTTCAATAATAATAGTAGAAGTTAAAGCTAAAGGGTCAGCACCCATCATTAAAAGGTCATTCACAGTGCCACATACGCTTAATATTCCTAAATCTCCCCCTGGAAAAAACAATGGATATATTGTATGTCCATCTGCGGTGATCACTATTTCTTTATCATAATTCGGTAAAGGAATTGTGGCTCCATCATCTAATTCTTCCACCCCAATTCCATTATTCACCTTTTTTAATACAATACCCTTAGTTATGAAATTAATTAACTCCTCTTGTAGAACACCACCTGCTCCATGTGCTATTCGGATTACTTTTGAGCTCTCTTCTTTATTCATATTTAAATGAACGAATAGAAAATTAAAAGAATTTAGATTATTTTTTAAATGTTTTAACTATTAATATAAAGCTTAAGGAGTTGAATTACTTCTGATAAGCATTTTTTCTATATTTCTGCATTAAAAATGGGTTAATAATTATATTTATATATTTTTTCCCCTAATTTCAATCTAAACATTAAGATCATTGAATCTTTTAATTAAATTATAATGATAATTGATGAAGTCGGTTTTGATAACGAGAAGTATTTAAAGGAGCAATCTAAGTACATCTTAGATAGAGCGGTTCAGTTTGGTAATAAATTATACCTTGAATTTGGGGGAAAATTGGTCTATGATTATCATGCTTCAAGAATCCTCCCTGGTTTTGATCCAAATATTAAAATAAAGCTTTTAAAGCGACTTATTGATAAAATTGAGGTTATAATTTGCATATATGCGGGAGATATAGAACGGAGAAAAATACGAGCGGATTTTGGAATCACTTATGACACTGATGCATTGAGATTGATTGATGATCTACGAGAATGCGGAATTGATGTATGTTCTGTGGTAGTCACTCGCTATAACGGTCAAGAAATCGTGAAACGATTCATGAAAAAACTAGAACGTCGAAATATAAAGGTTTACAAACATCATCCCATAAAGGGTTATCCGACTAATATTGATCTAATCGTAAGTGAAGAGGGTTACGGCGCTAATCAATATATTGAAACTTCCAAACCTATCGTTATTGTCACTGCTCCTGGACCTGGAAGTGGGAAAATGGCCACTTGCCTTTCTCAAATTTATCATGAGCACAAAAGAGGCTTAGATGCAGGGTATGCAAAATTTGAAACTTTTCCAATTTGGAACTTACCCTTAAAACACCCAGTAAATATGGCTTATGAATCTGCAACCGCGGATCTAGGAGATTTTAATCAAGTGGATCCTTTCCATCTGGAAGCTTATAACATTATCGCTATAAATTATAATAGAGATATAGAAGTATTTCCTGTGGTTAAAAATATTATGCTTAGAATTATGGGTAAAAGTTTAGTTTACAAATCTCCTACAGACATGGGCGTAAACAGAGCTGGTTTTGCAATAATTAATGATGATCTGGTACAACAAGCAGCAAAGCAAGAACTAATTAGAAGGTATTTTCGATATAGCTGTGAATATGCTATGGGCGTTGCAGATAAGAAAACCGTACAAAGAGCAGAATTATTAATGAAAGAATTAAATCTCAGCCCAGAAGATCGAGAAGTGGTAAAGCATGCTCGACAGGCTTCAATTGATGGACAAAGAATGAATAAAGGCAATGAGGGAGTATTCGCTGGAGCAGCACTACAATTGAAAAATGGAGCAATTGTTACAGGTAAAAATTCTCCTCTTATGCATGCAGCTTCTGCTTTGATCTTGAATGCTATCAAAGTATTAGCAGGTATCCCCGATAATATTCATCTCTTATCCCCAAATATATTAAATTCTATCAGTACCTTAAAATCGGAAATTTATAACCACAAAAGACTAAGCCTTAATCTTGAAGAAACCCTTATTGCATTGAGTATCAGTGCAGATTTCAATCCTTCCGCTAAAGTTGCTATGGAAAAGCTTAAAGAACTCAATGGATGCAATCTACATTCTACACATATTCCTACACCAGGAGATGAAGCAGGTTTAAGAAGATTGGGCCTTAATATAACATCGGATCCCAATTTTTCTTCAAAAAGTCTTTTTATAATCTAATTAAAAAGATTGAACTTTTAACTATACTATTATTTTCCTTATAGATGTCATAGCCTCTTTAGCTATTTGATATGGATCTTGCCTCCATATCTCTTCATTAAAAAGTTCTAAGGAAATCCAATCATTATATCCTATTTCTTTTAACTTATTTACGAACATTTCTAGATTAAAAAAACCTTGACATGGTAAAATTCTGTGAGAATCTTGGAGTTCTTTAAAAGGTTTTTCAATAGCATCATTAATATGAATCAACCACAATTTTTCAAGCGGAATATTATTAAGCTGGTTGATTGAATGCTCTCCTATAAAATAATGAAAAGTATCGATAATTAATCCCATTTCTGGTAATTTTTCATTTTCAATGATTTTTAGAGCTAAATCTATTTTTCTAACCGAACAATTAATAAATCCTAAGGGTTCAAAACCAAGCCTAAAATCGTATTTTTCAGCTAACTGGGCTAATCTTTCTAATCTTTCAATAGTTTTAGATATAATTTTAGCTTCACTCATAGATAAATCATTAAGAAAACTAGGCACAGAAATAATTGTATTACAATCAATTTGATTTCCAATTTTCATGAGTTTTTCAGTATAATCCAAAATAATTTTAAACTCTTCTTCCGGACAGAGTGAAAATAATTCAATAGCATTAAAGGTCACACATTTGAGATTGTTAGCATCTAGATTTTTTTTTAATTCTTTAACAGAATGATTTTTTAAATAATTAAAGGTTTGATCTCTTCTTAATTCTACACCTTCAAAACCTGCTAGAGATACTGCATTTAAAAAAATATCCATGGGTGTTTGCATCAATGTTGCCTGATTAATTGCTAATTTCATAATGAACTTTTCATTTGAAGTATAATAATAAGTAAGTATTATTCAAATTCTATGATTTTAAAATTTAATCTAAGCAAAAAAAAATAGAATATTAATAACCATTTGATTTATATAAGTTTCGACGTTTAATTTATTTGAATGAATGAGAAGACCGTAGAGATTAAAATTACAGGAATAGTCCAAGGAGTGGGATTTAGACCTTTTTTATTTAATCTAGCGAGAGGGTTAGGACTTAAAGGATATATTTTAAATCGTGGAAATGCGGGAGTTCGCTTAATTCTTCAAGGAAATCCTAAAAGCATCGATAAATTTATTAATGACGCAAACAAAAAAAGTCCTGAAATTTCATTTATCGAAAACTTAGAAGTAACTGAATTATCTTATAACAAAGTATTTGAAAAGTTAGAAATCAAAAAAAGTGAAAAAGGCAGAGGAATTAGCCTAACACTTCCACCGGATATAGCAATTTGCGATAATTGCTTGAAAGATATGAGAGATACAAAACTTCCTAAATATTATATGTATCCTTTTATTGCATGTGCAGTATGTGGACCTCGGTATACTACAGTTAAGGAATTACCTTATGATCGAGAAAGATCTACTATGTTAGAATTTCCTTTTTGTAATAATGCCAATCCCCGCTCTTGTATTGAAGAATATTCCGATTTTAACAATCGAAGATTTCATGCTCAAACATTTGCCTGTTCTGTTTGTGGTCCTAATTATAAATTATATAATAAGTCCAAAGAAGTCATTAAAGAGGATTCCATTCAAGAAATTTTACGATTAGCTGCAAAAAAAATAAATGAAGGAGAAGTCGCTGCGGTAAAAGGTATAGGAGGGGTTCATTTAGTATGCTTAGCTGATAATGATGATGTTATTCTTAAATTAAGAAAAAGAAAAGGGGGGAGAAAATACAAACCTTTTGCACTAATGCTTCCGAATTTAAAAATTGTCGAGAATTTTTTAAAAATTTCTCAGAGAGAGAGAGATTTATTAACCTCATTTCGAAGACCTATTGTTTTGTTAGAAAGAAAGGACTATGAAAATGAAAGCATTATAAGTGAGCTAGTAGCTCCTGGTTTAAATAATATTGGAGTAATGCTCCCGTATTCAGGAATTCATTATTTACTTTTCGATTTTATTGGTGAAAAACCGTTAATTTATACCAGTGGAAATAAATCCCACATACCAATGGGTATAGACAACAATAAAATCTTTGATCAACTTAAACATCTTGCCGATTTTTTTCTCCTCCATAACAGAACCATATATCAAAGAGCAGATGATAGTGTCTTAAGAATCCATGATAATAAAATAAAACTAATTCGAAGATCTAGAGGATTTGTTCCTGAATATCTCCCTCTACCTTTTAATGTGGATCTTCCCGCTGCCTTAGCAACTGGACCAGAATTATCAGTTACAGGAGCAGTGCTGCGAAGAAATCGGGTATTTCCAACCCAACATATAGGGAATGTTACTCATCTTGAAACGTATGATTTTTTAAAGGACGCCTTATTTCACATGAAAAATCTTCTGCAAATTAAAGATAAAGAAATAAAGTATATCGCATGCGACGCCCATCCCCTCTTTATAACAAGTAAATATGCTCGAGAATTATCATCGTTATATAATATACCTATATATCCAGTACAACATCACTTTGCTCACATTTTGGGATTAATGGCTGAAAATAAAATCGATAAAGATGAAAAAATTATAGGTATTAGTACGGATGGAGTGGGTTATGGAGATGATGGAAATATCTGGGGGGGAGAAATCTTATTATCTTCTTATTATGGTTATAAGCGTTTAGGGCATCTAGAATATCAACCTATGATTGGTGGGGATCGTTGTACTAAATACCCCGCTCGGATGGCAGCTTCTATTATCCTTAAAAGGCTCGGTATAGAGGATTCTTTAAAAATTTTTAAAAGAATTGAATTAAAAAATGATTTAGAATATAAAGAGACGGAATTAAATGCGATTATATCGCAGTTCAAAAAAGCTGATTATCATTTTCCTAACGAAAATATACCAATCTCTTGCTCGACTGGCAGAATTTTTGATACTATATCATACCTATTGGGGGCATCTAATTTGAAAACATACAGAGGAGAACCAGCAATGCGACTGGAGGGTCTGGCCGTAAAAGGAAAGCCTGATAAAGTTAATTTAGAAATCAAATATTCTAAAAAAGAAGATCTATATATCATCAATACTTCAGATTTAATTTTAGAGATTTTGGATCTAATTGATGATTCTAAAAATAATTCCGAAGATATTGCTGCCAGTTTTCATAAAGCTATAGCGAATTCCTTTGCAGAAGTAGCAATCAAAATAGCTCGAGAAAACGATATTTATAAGATCGGATTGACAGGAGGTGTTGCTTTCAATTATTATTTTTCACGAGTAATAAAAGAGAGAGTATTTCGTGAGGGTTTTACTTTTTTAGAACATAATTTAGTCTCACCTGGGGATGCGGGGATAAGCACCGGTCAATTAATAGGGGGGCTTTTTAAATATTATCTCGAGAAATCATAAGAATTTAAAAATTAATATCAAGAAAAAATATAAATATTTTAATCAAAATTAATTTGATATTAACAATAATTAGTGATTTTTTCAAAACTATTTTTAAATCATAATAAATTTTGGGTTGAAATTGTATGACTGAGGAATTACAATTTATTTATAAAGAAGAGTATTGGTACATTAGTGCCTTCTTAAATACTGCCCTTATAAATGCTGCTGAAAAAAGTACAGAAATCGAGATGCTTATTAAACAAGAATTTAAGAATTTAAAACCAGAAAACATATTCCGACAAGATTTAAAAGATGATATTATTGATATGGTTAATAATATCTCTCTCAAATGCCAGTGGGTACCTTTTCTGAAAAATTTCCCTTATAAAGATGAAAATTCAGAAAGGGATTTTAACACTTTAGGATATTTCCAATTCGATGTGGAATATTATAGTAGTGACCCTACGAAGAAAAAAAACTTAAGTCCCTTATTAATTCAACAAGTCCCTTATATTGTTTTAAATATTTTAAAAGAATTTAGTAAAAAACCTGAAAACGGGGGGATTTATTTAGATACTGAGAGCCCCATATATGTATTTGTAACTTCAAATAAAACAGTCCCTGCTGAAGTTCAATGGACAAGAGAAAATATTGAAAAGTACAAAAAGATTATCGCTTATTGGACAGTTATTTATTCTGGTCAGTGGTCTGACTATTCTAAAGCTCTTTATGACCGCCGAATCAGAGATAATCTTTCTAATCGACTTTCCGAATTGCATTTTATTTATCGTAATTCAGGTTTTATCTATATGGCTGAACAGAATTATGAGAGGTTTTTTGAATCTTATATGAGGGAATTCGTTCTCGAACCAACACCAAAAATGAGAGCTGTTTTATTTGTATTAAGATCAATCAATGAATCACTTGATCTCCTCTTTTTAAAAACATATTCCGGAACTTTTGCCGATATTAAAACGATTGAAGATAAAATTAAAAATCTTAGATTTCTAAGGGGCTTAGTCCAGACTCAATTAAGCATTATATACAATGAATTGGATTACAATCGAAGGGAACATTATACGAGCGTATTGATTCATTTAATTAAGGAATTTGATCTACCTAATGTTGTGAGTCGGGCGAATGAGAAGTTCGATCTCTTATATGATGCAATGCAGGAATTATATCTCAAAAAGAATGAAGAAAATGCACAGAAGACGGAAAGAAGATTGAATCTATTAAATTTACTCTTTGGAGCAGGTATACTGGGAGATCTAGCAGGAATAATGATGATAGTCTTTAGTTTACAAGAAAATAGTTTGCCCGCAATTTTACTTAATATTTTGATATTTATTGTAATTAGCGGTATTTTATTTACTACCATTGGTTATTATATTTATTCTAAATTTAAAATCAGTAGATCAGAAACGGGAAGAACTGTGGACGCTGTAATAGAGGATGATAGAGGGAATATCGTGCTGATTAAAAGAAAATATCCTCCCTTTAAAGACTTTTATGCTCTGCCAGGGGGGTTCATAGAGAAAGGGGAGAGCCCAAAACAAGCGGTTTTAAGAGAAGCTAAAGAGGAAACCAATTTAGATCTCGTGATTGTTAAAAAGATTGGAGTATTTGATAAAGAGGGAAGAGATCCCCGTGGAAAAATAATTTCAACCGCTTTTAAATGCCGTATAATCGGTGATTCTTCTAAAATTAAAGGTGGTACAGATTCTGCAACAGCAAAATTTTTTCCTAAGGAAAAAATAAAAAATTTAGATTTAGCATTTGATCACAGAGATATTTTAAAAGAAGCGGGAATATTATATTAAATTTTTTTTATTTTTCTTATTTTTATAATTTATTTGTTTAACCATATAGCAATAACATATTATAGATATATAAGGCAGATAGTTATATTTACTGTTATAATACTAATTTTAAATTATAATAGAAAATCTAATATAATCAGAAAAAATATAGAACTAAGAAAAATGAGCCTAAATCCATCTTCTAATCTCGATGAGATATATAATACTTTAGTAAATGGTGCAAAAGAAAAAATTGGAATAATCTGTTTAAATCATTTAGTAAATTACTGTACCATTGAAGATTTAAAACAGGTTATTAAAGAATACGATATTCCACTATCTCAAAAAAATGATATGACTCAATTAGATTATTTCAAATATATTTGTCGGTATTTTTACAATTATTATTTTAGTAATTCTCAAAATCAAGCATTATACTCTGATGTCTTGTCTTATATTGGTACTATGTTATTAAAGAATGAAAACTTTCAAAACGTTCTGAAAATGCATGATTTTATCACCAAAAAGGAAATGATCAACGCTTTCTGTGATTGGTGCGCCGATCTAGGAATTTCTGCGTTTGATACTTCGGAGATTCCGGAATTTTCACTTGATTTATATTTTACAAAAAAAACTCCACGATTACGAACGGAGGCGGTATTTATTAGAATTGGTGACGAAATGAATAAAAATAATTATGAATATACCTTAAAATTAATTCAACAATCCTCAAAAATAGCCGCCTGGACTGTCTTTGTCGCAACGCCTTATGGTGTTCATAAAATTGGTCTTTTTAAGTTGATTGGTGATATGGAGAGATTAAATACCTGGCTCTATATTGTCGATCCTTTAGAGAAAAGGATTTTGGGAATTGTTAAAGGCAAAAAATCTAAAGTTTATGATGAAAAAAAAAGAGATAATTATATTAAAAATTTACCTCGGGAGCCTATTAGAGCACCTTCTCAAGTAGTTAAATTTTCTAAATACGATTTGAATTATGCCGAAAGTTACAAGACGTCTAAATTTGCATTATTTGAACTTTTAAATGAGCAAGAGCATAATAATCTTACTAATATACCCCCCTCGGAACCTAAATACCAAAACATATTTAGAAACTTAATTATTTCCGATAAAGAGGCAGGATTGCCATTGTTTACCTTATCAGCACAGACTGATCAAGCGGACCAAGTATTAATTAGTGGTTTTATGACTGCCATTGATGATTTTGTTTCTAGGATCGGGGGCACCTCATCAATGAAAGAGATTAATTATAAAGGATTCATCATTCAAGCGGCGTATGGAAAAAATGTAAAACTTGCGCTTTTTCTATCCGAACAGGCAGATGATATTCTAAAAGAACGATTAGCATATTTTTTAAAATTTTTTGAACAAAAATATGATAAACAGATCGAATCTTTTAGAAAAAGAGGAGACACCGCTATATTTGATGATGAAGAAATCATTCCGATAGTCAAGTATATATTGGATATATAAATAAACTAAGTTGAATTCATTACATCGGAATCTTCTTTTTAAAAATCATTTCAATAATTAGCTCATCTCTTGTTTTAGTAATATATTCTTCTAACTCCCGAAAAATGTTTATGCTTCCATCCCACTTATTTAACTCTCTTACTGGGTAGCGTTCGAAAAATAATTCTATAACATGATCTATGATCCTCAATACTCTCTTATGTTTTATTTGCCTAGAGGAGCTGGCCAGGAAGAGAAATCCATTTTTTTTAAGAATGTCGAATCGAAGATTAGAAAATTCAAGACAATTTAATTCTTGGTGGGTTAACTCACGGGCGAAAGAAGAAATTGCACTTATCAGCATTCCAAAAAGTTGTTCTTCAATTTGCGGATTACTTATTTTACTGGCAATAACTTTACCGCTTTCCGTTATAATCAGAATATCTTTTAAAATGTCAAACAATTGTTTTCCTTCAACCTTAGAGTTATTAAACCGATGGAGAATTATCTCCAAATAAATTCGAGAAAGATTTTATATTTAAATCTTTCCTATAAATGCAATTTGTGTGTAAAAATTCTCAGATATATAAGAAAAATTTTAAATTAGTTTATCCGGGGGGTATAATCTTAAAATAGTGAAAAAATATTTGATATGATATATAAGGAAATAAATCAAATATTATTATTATTAAATAAATTCTTTAACTTGATTAGAAATGATTGTTGATGAACAGCATAGAAAAAATTTATTAAATGTGGCTAAAAAACTCAAATATGCATGGTATTCAGTTCCGACTGATGAAAAGGGAGAACCGACTGAAACATATCTGGAATATTTAAGTTTGATGTATAAACCTGAAATCGCTGAATTAATTCAGGTTCTTGATCTTTTTCCAAATACTTTGTCTCTGATAAAATTTGCGAAACTAGTTAGTATGGATAAGAATGAACTCATGGAAAAACTTGAGGATCTCACTAAAAAAGGATTTGTGGTGAAATTTGGGAGACAATATGCGCTACCATTTCCCTTATTTGTCCATGATGGTCCATTTCTTATCGCGAAGACTTATAAAAGTAAAGATGCTACAAAATTTGCCCAATTAGGTACTAAATTTTTTTATGAAGAAGAATATTATAAAAAATGGCAAAATACTAAGAACGGTATTCCCCGAAATAGAATACTTACTGTAAGCGAAAAAATAGAACCTGGACAAGAGATAATACCTGCTGAAGAGGTTTATAGTATTATCAATCAACATAACGATTTTGCAGTGGTGCCTTGTCCTTGTCGTAATAGAGCAGAAATAGCAGGAGTAAGAAAATGTAAAGATAAATATCCGATCCATAATTGCCTTTTATTAGGTCCCTATGCAAAAGCGTCGTTGGAATTTGGAGATCCTATCATAAAAGCTGTATCGAAAGAAGAGGCAAAAGAACTGATTAGAGAAGCTTCAGAACTTGGTCTAGTTCATAACACCGATAATAAGGCAAAAAATTGTACGATAATATGCTCTTGTTGTGAATGTTGTTGTGGTCATTTAACAGGAATGATTAAATATGGGAATCCCAGGGCGATCTCTAAGGCTAATTACATTGCTTATGTAGATGAAAATCTGTGTGTCGGATGTGGAA
This sequence comes from Promethearchaeota archaeon, assembly GCA_004524515.1. The sequence goes on along the minus strand of SDNV01000021.1, from coordinate 13,747 downwards.
CTTGTATAGAGAGGTGCAAATTTGGAGCTATACACGTCGACGACAAAGCAGAAATCGATGAAAATACATGTATGGGCTGTGGTTTATGTGCTGTTAAATGCCCAAATGATGCAATCACCATGAAAAGATTAGAACGAGAAAATATACCTCTTGAGAGAGAAGAAATCGAAATCGTAGATTAAATCCTTTTCTTTTTTCAATCCTTAAAGATTAAGATAATAAATTCGAAACTTTTATTACTAATATTTTGATCTCTAAGCAAAAAGAATTAAAAAAAAAATTTTTATAATGGCAAGCTATAAAAAAATAGTTCCCTGTTTAGATGTTAAGGATGGACGCGTTGTTAAGGGAATTCAATTTATAAATTTAAGGGATGCGGGAGATCCTGTGGAATTTGGGAAATATTACGAAGAAGAAGGAGCTGATGAATTAGTTTTTCTCGATATTACTGCCACGGTTGAGAAAAGAAAAACCGTTGTTAACCTAGTTCAAAGAGTTGCTACACAAGTCAGTATTCCATTTACGGTAGGGGGAGGAATTGCATGCATGGAGGATGTACAAGCAATTCTGGATGCTGGAGCTAATAAAGTTTCTTTAAATAGTGCAGCAGTAAGAAATCCTAATCTATTAGCAGATATTTCAAAAGAATATGGTTCAGAAAGACTAGTCTGTGCCATTGATGGAAATAGAGTATATGTGGATTCTAAGGAAGCGGCTCCAGATAAAACATTAGTAAAAATAGGAGATAAATTTTGTTGGTTTGACGTTATGACTCATAGCGGAACGAAATCAACGGGGATGGATGCTATCCAATGGGCTAAAAAGATAAAGAAGCTCGGAGTTGGTGAGATTTTACCCACAAGCAAGACTTACGACGGAACGAAGGATGGTTATGATCTAGAAATGACTAAAGGTATCGTAGAAGCAACAGGCTTACCTGTAACCGCATCAGGAGGTGCGGGTAATGCTCATCATATCCTTGAGGCATTTCAAATTGGAAAAGCTACAGCCGCGTTAGCAGCTTCAATTTTTCATTTTAGAGAGGTAACAATCAAAGAAGTTAAGGAATATTGTGCTAAAAATGGAATTCCTATGAGATTATAATTAATACATCACTTTTTATTTTCCATTTTGATTTCAATCAGTTATATCGATTATATTTATTTAATGCTGATAAGAAAATAACAGAATTATGTTTTAAAATAAAAAATCTAAAATATTTTGAAAGTTTTTTTTATGTGATTAAAGTTATTAGAGTTTATTATATGCCTCTTGCAAAACGCATAATTCCGTGCTTAGATGTTACTGAAGGAAGAGTGGTTAAAGGAACAAGATTCATAAATCTTAGAGATGCAGGGGATGCAGTTGAATTAGCAGCTTTTTATGATAAGCAGGGGGCAGATGAACTTGTTTTTTTAGATATAACGGCATCATCGGATAAAAGAAAGATACTTATCGATTTAGTGGAAAGAACGGGTGAAGAAGTATTTATACCTTTTACCGTCGGGGGAGGATTAAGAACAACTAATGATATTAAAGAAATTTTAAGAGCAGGAGCGGATAAAATCTCGTTGAATACCGCTGCTGTTCAGAATCCTCAAATAATAACAGAAGGGGCAAAGATTTTTGGTTCTCAATGTATTGTAACTGCTATAGATGCTAAAAGAGTTTATATCGAGAAGCCAGAGAAAGCAAGGAATCGCATTGTCGTGGAGGTTGAGGATAAATATTGTTGGTGGGAGGTTTATATTCACGGAGGTAGGACTCCAACCGGAAAGGATGCAATCTTATGGGGTGAACAAGCAACTAAATTGGGTAGTGGAGAGATTTTATTGACAAGTATGGACAAAGACGGAACAAGAAGGGGTTATGATTTGGAATTAACAAGTAGTTTTAGTCAAAGGCTAGATGTTCCTATAATTGCTTCAGGAGGAGCTGGAGAACCTAAACATATTATCGATGTTTTCAAGATAGGAAAAGCCGATGCCGCACTCGCTGCTTCCATTTTTCATTATAATGAATATCCAATAGAATTAGTGAAGCAAGAATGTATCAAAGCGGGAATCACCATGAGGTTATGAATTATGCCATTCAACATCGCAATTATTGACTATGAAATGGGGAATTTGAAAAGTATTTATAAATTACTTCATCATTTAAATGTGGAGAGCATTATAACCTCAGATGCTAAGAGAATAAAGGAAGCTGATGGGATTATTTTACCAGGAGTGGGAGCCTTTGGAGATGCTATGAAAAATTTGAGGCAAAAAGATCTTATTTCAGTAATCCAAGATATAATAGTGGAGAAAAAACCCCTATTTGGAATTTGCTTAGGACAACAACTATTATTTACTAAAAGTTATGAAATGGGTCAAAATATGGGATTAAATATACTAGAGGGAGAAGTAGTGGAATTTGACCTTTCAAAAGTAAAAAAAGTCCCTCAAATTGGGTGGAATAGCGTAAGTTTTACCAATAAAGATCATTTTCTAATTCAAGGAATTCCAAATAATACTTATTTCTATTTTGTTCATAGCTTTTATACCATACCTAAAAATAAGAATGAAATTTTAGGATTAACTAAATATGATGAAATTGAATTCTGCTCAATGATTAGTAAAGATAATGTTATAGCCACACAATTTCATCCAGAAAAGTCAAGTACATATGGAATACAAATGTACCAGAATTTCATTAATTATTGTAAAAAATAAAAATTTTTATTAAAGTTTTAGAAAAAAAAAAATCTCAATTAAAATTTTTTGTCGCCTATTTATCTTAAACTAAAGTTTTAATTGCCATTGATTTCTCTTTTATTTTCCATTCTACTGTACTTATTGGCTTTTTAAAATCATATCGGATTAATAATTTTATTTAAAAATCTTTTCTCAATTAAATATATAGTGGATGTGGAATGGGAGGTATTTTTGGAGTTTTTTCAAATACTGATTGTGTAGTCGATCTTTTTTACGGAACAGATTATCATTCTCATTTAGGAACTAGACGAGGGGGATTGGCAGTAAAGAATTCAGGGGGATTTCAAAGATTCATTAAAAATATCACAACGACTCAATTCAGATCGAAATTTGAAGTGGATATAAAGAAAATGCATGGAAATAAAGGAATCGGTGTAATTAGTGATTATGATGATCAACCCCTAATTATCAGCTCTCATTTAGGAGTATTTGCCATTGTTACTGTAGGAAGAATTAATAATTTGGAAGCTTTAGCTAAAGAAGCCTTAAAGAATGGATCGCATTTTTCAGAAATGCACGGAGGCGAAATCAATCCCACTGAACTAGTCGCTACCTTAATTAGTCAAGGCGCTACATTTGAAAAAGGAATCCAAAAAGTCCAGGATCTGATTGATGGTTCCTGTTCAATGCTCATATTAACCGAAAAAGGAATTTATGCTGTTCGAGACAAGTTCGGTAGAACTCCTTTAGTCATAGGAGAGAAGCTCGGATCTTACGCTATCACGATGGAAACTTGTGCTTTTCCAAATTTAGGGTATAAAATAAAAAAATATCTCGGACCAAGAGAGGTTATATTTATAAGTAAAAATGGGATTGAACAAAAAATTCCTCCCGGTGAAAGATTGCAAATTTGTTCTTTCTTATGGGTATATTATGGATATCCGGCATCTCATTATGAGGGAATTAATGTGGAAGTTGTTCGTTATAAATGTGGTTCTTATTTAGCTAATGAAGATGAATTAAACGTAGATCTTGTGGCGGGTATCCCAGATTCAGGTACAGGTCACGGGTTGGGTTATGCAAATAAAGCAAAAATTCCTTTTTCAAGACCATTTGTGAAATATACTCCCACCTGGCCCCGAAGTTTTATGCCTCAAGAGCAATCTATACGGGATATAGTCGCCAAGATGAAACTTATCCCAATTGAAGAGCTAATAAAGGATAAGCGTCTTCTTTTTTGTGAAGATTCTATCGTAAGGGGAACTCAACTCAAAAAGACTATCCAGAGATTGTATAGTTGTGGGGCAAAAGAGGTTCATATGAGACCGGCTTGTCCACCCCTTGTGTATGGGTGTAAGTTTCTAAATTTTTCACGTTCCCGTTCCGAACTAGATTTAGCAGGACGATGGGCTATAAAAGAGTTAAATGGGAAAGATATTGAAGATCCTGCTAAATATATCGACCCCGAATCTGAGAATTATAAAGCAATGATTGAAGTTATTCGTAAGAAGCTGCAGTTGACCACCTTAAAATACCAGAGACTTGAAGATTTGGTTAAAGCTATTGGACTTCCTAAGGAAAAATTATGTACTTATTGTTTTGATGGAGTAGAATAAACAGCAAATATTATGGATTACTATTTCTCACTATTTTTGATTAATTGTTTATTTCTCCCATTTGTTATTGATTGTTCCATCTCTAATATTTTATCGGCAAACTTCAAAGGATATTTTCCAGTTAAGCAAGCTAAACATAATTCACTTTCCCTTTTACCGATAGATTTTTTTAAATCTTCAATGGTTTGATATAATAGGGAATCGGCACCAATTTTTTTTCTGATTTCTTCAATATATTGTTCTTCTCCTAATTCTTTCTTGGTCTTTCCTGCGAGTAATTCATCGGTGGTAGGAAAATCAATACCCATATAACAAGCACTAATAACAGGAGGACAACTTATTCTTACGTGTACAGATTTAGCTCCTCCCGTTTCCTTAAGTAAGGATACAATTTGTTTTGTAGTAGTACCCCTTACTATAGAATCATCTATTAATATAACATCTTTTCCTTCAATAATACTTTTAATAGGATTTAATTTCTCTTTTACCGCAGCTTTTCGTTTTTGTTGTCCCGGCATTATGAACGTCCTCCATACATATCTATTCTTCATTAAACCCTCGGCATAAGGCAAACCCGATTTTTGGGCATACCCTACAGCAGCACTTCTTCCAGAATCTGGAACGGGTACCACAATCGCATTTTCTTTAAATTCTGGACTCTTTAACCAAATATCATTTTTAGCTAAATTTTCTCCCATGCGTAATCTTGCTTTAGCAACAGAGACTCCATCAATAATAGAATCCGGTCTAGCAAAATACACAAATTCAAATTGACAAAGAGCAGTTCTCTCCCCTTTTAGTATCATTTCTGAATGGATATCTTTTTGATGACTTAAATGAACAATCTCTCCGGGTAATACGTCTCTAAGCAATTTCCCCCCAACAGCGTCAATAGCACAGGATTCAGATGCAACAAAATATAGGTTCCTTTTTTCCGTTTTTAACTCTCCTAAGCATAATGGTTTAAATCCCTTTGGATCTCTCATAGCGTAAATATCACCATCTCTTGTTAATAATACCAGAGAATAAGATCCATCTAAAAATTTACTTGCTATTTTTAAAATCTCAGGCCAATCTTCAGTTCCTAAAGCAATAGACGCAAATAATTGAGCTATAACCTCAGTATCTGTGTTAGTAATAAATACCCTCCCCAAATCATCCATTCTTTTCTTGATATTATCATACACTGGAATGGTTCCATTAAATGCTAAAGAGAATTCAATCTCATTATTTTTAAAATGATATGGTTGAATATAGTCCAGAGACATGTATTCACTGGAACCTGTAGTAGCATATCTATTATGTCCAATCCCGACATTCCCCCAGTACTGGGATAATATCCTGTCATTTAAAACTTTAGAAACCAACCCCTTCCTTTTATAAGTATAAATACGGCCTCCAGTTTTTAAAACTGAAATACCTGAACTCTCCTGACCTCTATGTTGGAGAGCAATTAATCCTTGATATAATAACTTTGAGATGGAAAAAGCTATATCGTCCGTTGTAACGCCAAAAATAGCACAATGCTCAAGAGGTTTATCTCTCATCTGTTTTTTGATTTTTTTTAGATGCATATTAAAAAAGCAATTTAATTTGAGAGAAACAATTTAATTAACAACAATTAATTAAAATCATTTATATTTTTTAATAATTAGGTTAATAGATTATTAATTCCTTAAGCAAAAAGATGTCAAATATAAGCGGTAAAAATAAATCTCTTGCTTTCGTAATTTTAGTGGGAGGAAAAAGCCGACGTTTTGGCAGTGATAAAGGACTCTATATATTTAATGGAAAACCCTTAATTATGCATCAACTTGAGGTATTATCTCTATTTAATTATAATATTTTTATAGTTGCTCACTCTAAACACCAAGTGCAGAATTATATTGATAATATAGATTATCGAAAAATAACCGCTTTTATTTTAGACGATCAGGATATAAATAGCGATAAATCTATTCGTTCACCATTGATTGGGATGTATTCAGCTTTTAAAGAGTTAGATACATTAGGATATGAAAAAGCTTTCACCATATCTTGTGATATGCCGTTAATTAAACAAGAAATAGTTGGACTTCTCATCATTAAAATTAAAGGATATGATTTTTGTATTCCAAAATGGGATAATAATTACTTAGAACCTTTATTTGCAATTTATCCTATTAAAAAAGCACTGATACAAATAAGGAAAAATTTAGAAAATAGAACCTATAGATTGCTAAATATTATTGATAAAAATTGGAAAATTAATTATATTTCTGTAGAAAATGAAATTCAAGCTTTAGACGAGAATTTGGTTAGCTTTATTAATATAAATGGCCCTTTAGATATCGAGAATTTAATGGAACTATCTCAAAATTAAGTGATTTAAAAATCGAACAATGTGATAAAATGGAGAATTTAAATTGGGATGAAATCAAAGAAGAACTCCGAAAGGCAGTAGAATTAAATAAAAATAAGGATGATCTTTCGATAAAAATCATTATTAAGACTCCCTATATTGAAGAAAATCAATTAGTGGGGAGTATACTAAAAAATGAAGAAGAAATGAGACAATATTTATCGGCAATAGTGAATGGAGGTCAACCTATAGATTGTGATATAGAGGTTAATCAGCAGGAAAAATATATTTTGTTAAGATTCAGAGAGAAAAAATTTTGGGAAAAAACCTATGAATTTTTTAGTGAGATGTTTTTCGGAGATTATTTTAAAAAGATGATTGATGCGATGATGGGTGCCTTTGGTGGAATGTTTGGTAAAGAAAATTAAATTTTTATCTTTTTTATTATTTTGATTGATGTCTATTACTGGAATAATTATATATGTTAAGTTAATTAAATGAAACTCAAATAAACATTAGTAATCCTTTATAAAAGCAATAGATTCTTTAAAGTATTAGAATAAACTCAAAAGTTAATAACAATAAAATTCTATCAGAATTATACCTATAATAAAGGAATATTACCATGAAAGATCTAATTATTAAAAATGGTATTGTATTTGACCCCTTAAATGGAATAGACGGCGAAAAAAAAGAGATATATATTAAAGACGGTGCTGTAGTAGAGAAAGTCAATGGAGATACCAAAATCATTGATGCCTCGGGAATGATCATATTCCCTGGAGGGGTGGATCCCCATTCTCATATTGCTGGAGCTAAAGTTAATGTGGGAAGGGCTTTCAGACCCGAAGATAAACCATTTGAAGCTACGATGAAAAAAACAAAGACCACTAGAAGTGGTACGGGTTTTGCCGTCCCATCAACGTGGATGACCGGATATAAATATGCAAAATTAGGATATACAACTGTAGCAGAACCCGCCATGCCATTACTGGAGGCTAGACATACCCATGAAGAGTTTTTAGAGATGCCTATCATTGATAAAATGGCATTTCCTTTATTCGGAAATAACTGGTTTGTCATGAAATATATCAGGGATAATGACATCGATAAATTAGCAGGTTATGTTGCTTGGATCCTAAAAGCCACAAAAGGTTATGCTGTAAAGATTGTTAATCCAGGAGGAGTAGAAAACTGGGCTTGGGGCAAGAACGTGGAGTCTGTGGACGATTTAGTTTTTCATTGGGGAGTTACTCCGAGACAAATCGTCGAAAATTTAGCAAAAGTTAATGAAATGCTGGAATTACCTCATTCAATTCATGTTCACTGTAATAATCTCGGACATCCGGGTAATGTAACTCATTCACTTGAGACATTTAAGATCTGTGAGAGCATTAAACCTAAAAATGATCGCGAGAGAAGTCTTCATATAACTCATTGCCAATTCAATGCCTATGGCGGTACTAATTGGGGTAATTTTGAATCAGGAGCTTCAGAAGTGGCGGAATATATAAACTCTCATAAACACATTTCAATTGACAGCGGCAATGTCGTCTTTACTAAATATGCGACTACAACGATGACGGGAGATGGACCCTGGGAATTTGCACTCCATCATTTAGGAGGAATGAGCCCCTGGGGAGCGAAACCAGGAGTTAAATGGTCAAACGGGCAGGTAGAAGGAGAATCGGGTTCGGGTGTAGTCCCCTATTTCTTTAGTCCAAAAGTTGGAGTAAATGCGGTTCAATGGGCAATCGGTTTAGAGCTTTTACTCTTAGTAAAAGACCCTTATCAAGTATTAATGACTACCGACCATCCGAACGGAGCACCTTTTACAACCTATCCCATCGTATACAAATGGTTGATGGATAAGAAATCCCGAGAAGACATGCTTACAAACGTTGTTTCCAAGGCTGCTAGTGAAAAAACCACATTGAAAGATATTGATAGAGAATATTCATTATATGACCTATGTACAACCACGAGAGCCGCTCCTGCTAAACTGCTAGGGCTAAAAGACAGAGGACATTTAGGAATTGGTGCTATAGGAGACGTAGCAATCTTTAAGCTGGATCCTAATAAATATGATGGAAAAGCGATTGAAAAAGCCTTTTCAGCTGCGGCATACACAATAAAGGAGGGTCAAATTGTTGTCAAGGATGGTGAAATAATGAATTCACCTATGGGAACCCTCATCTGTGCGGAGGGAAAAATAAAAGATAGTATATATGAAGCAACATTAGACGATGTACAATCGCATTGGAGAGACCATTACAGCATTAATTTTAACAATTATGCGGTCCAAGATGTGTATGCTCCAAAATGTAAAATCGTAAATGGAAAATAATCTTTTTATTATTTCTTTTTTTATTCTTTTACGTTTTTAAGAAAAAATAGCTCAAATTAATAATTCAATTTTTTGATTAATTTATTCAATATTTAGAAAACTTAATTAAAATCCAATATTGAAATTATTATCAAAATAGAATACTGTTTAAAAATGAGTGTTGATTGGGATAATATAAGAAAAACACAATTTCCTGCGTTAGAAAAATTTACATATTTAATTACTGCAGGTTCAGCGCCGATCAGTAGAAGCGCTTATGAAGGAGGAGTAGAATATTTTAATCGTATGCTTAATTACGGCGATGTAGACCATGAATTATTTTTTCTTGACATCAATGAACCCAGAAAAATAATCGCCGAATACCTTAATACAAACCATGAGAACATCGCATTTATGATAAATACTTCTTCAGGTCTTGCTACTATTGCACATACTCTTACGCATCAAAAAGGGGGTATTTTATACCCATCCATTGAATTCCCTGCTAGCGTTCACTTATTTAAAAGGTTAGGATTTCCTACTACAAGAATAGAAAGTACGAATTACTCGTTTCCAGCAGAGAATTTTAAAAAAGGTATCACTGAAAATACTAAATATTGCATTCAAAGCCATGTCCAATCGTTTAATGGTTTCAGACAAAATCTTGAAAAATTCGGAAAGTTTTGCGAGGAATACAATTTAATTAACATTATAAATGCAACCCAATCATTTGGAGCATTTGAAATTGACGTCAAAAAAGATAATATCGATTTTCTTGTATCGAGCGGATTGAAAAACATTGCCTGCGGATGGGGTATTGGAATTTTATATATCCACGAGGACTTTGTCGACGAGAATATCCCTTTCACTAGTTGGCTTAGTGTCGAGGATCCTTTCTCTATGGATAATGATAACTTAAGAATTTATAAGAAAGCATTTGCTATGGATTCTTTTGGAGGATGTCCTAATTTTGCGGCTTTATTGGCTTTAAAGGGAGGATTGGAGTTAGTTCACAATGTAATCGGAAGGGGGAGTATACGTACTGGAATTAAAGAAATTCAAAACCGCGTTATCTCTCTTACCGATCAATTTTTCCCGGAACTTCAGGATTTAAATTTTAAAATTATAACTTCACTCGAAAAGGAATATAGATCAGGAATAATTACCGTCGAACATGAAAAAGCTAAGAAGATTTACCGCGAATTAATTAAGAATAATATATATATTACGTTGAAAAGATATCCACATAATAAAAAAGAAACGCTCTTAAGATTTGCAATTAATTATTATAATAATATGGACGATCTTACTAAGACCATTGATATTCTAAAAAAAGTTTTGAAGAAAGTTAATCAATAATTAAGAATCTTATAAAATTTATACTCCTTATTTTATATTGAAGAACTATCATTTTTTCAGAATTGGTTAGAAGCATTGCATCCGCTACAGAAATCGGGTGACTTAGGAGTCGATTTTCTTTCGTACAACCCTGTAAGCTCAGCATATTCAATGGTATGGCTTCTTATCATTCTTTTAAAATTTTGTTTATTTAACCCATTTAGTTTTTCAATATCAAGAGCATAAATTCTAAAAATATATTTATGAATTCCTTCAGTAGCATTTGGACCCTCATAATTTAAAGTACAGAAATCATTTTCAACTTCTATACCTGGTGCGCGCCCATCTTGTTCAATCTCATTAATATCTTGCGCAATATTATAAATAAACCAATGATTAATTTCTCCCAAGCTTGAATCAGGACGGGTGACTGAAATAGCATAGCTTTTTGTTCCCTCAGGAGGATCGCTCCATCTTAAGTGCGGAGAAAAATCCTCACCGTCGCACGTAAATCTTTTATCCATGAATTCATTGTTTTTAAAATCCTTACTTTCAAGAATCATCAATACAAAATAGAAAAAATAGCAATATAAAGATTATCATTAAGCACTATATAATCCAATTATTTCGGCGGATTCGATGGTGTGCTCTTTAACCTTTTCCATGAAATTTTTTTTATTGATCCCTTCTAATTTATCAATATTTAATGCATAGACTCTAAAAAAATATCTATGGGTGCCACTTGGAGGTGCGGGCCCTCCATATCCGATTTGACCGTAATCATTTTTTAGTTCCGTTCCTAGAATGGGACCTCCTCGTGAAATTTCGTTAATTTTTTTAGGAATATTACATATTAACCAATGAATCCAATCTCCCACGGGAGCATCGGGGTCATTACATGAAATTGCAAAACTTTTAGTTTGAACGGGAGCTTTTTCCCATTTTAGATGGGGTGATAAATTTTTCCCTCGATAAGAAAACTTCTTATCCATTTTCCCCTTATGAGGAAAATCATTACTTAATAATCTCATTAAGAAAAACTAAGTATAATAGATATTTAATAATTTTGACGTGTTAATATTATTAAGAATATATATATATACACTATATTACCTTTTTTATATTAGACGCTCCCTTATATGTTCAAGTTCCACTATTAAAAAAAAAGAGATTATGATTGGTAAAGAAGAAGAACCGTTAGAACTAATTGAAAAATATCGGTTAATCATCGAAAATTTAAATGATTTAGTCTGTATTATCAATCAAGAAGCTCCTTACAAGATTAAATTTGTTAATGAGCATATAGTTTTAAGTCTATTACATTATTCGAACAGAGAATTAATTGATAAATCGATTTTAGAATATATACATCCTGATGATGTAAAAAGTGTTATAAAATTCTTAAAAAAAACCACTGATGGGGGAATCGATTTACAAGAAATTCGAATAAGAGATAAAAATAAGAATTATCTTTGGTTTGAGTATAAAATAAAAAAATATATAGACCATAACAAGAACAAGAAATTATTGTTAATTCTAAAATGTAGTTCCAAATTAAAAATTTTAGAAGAAAAAATCAAGGAAAATGAAGTTAAATTAAAAAATTTAATGACTTCTTTACCTGAAATTAGATTTTGGAAATTATTTTACCCCAAGAAATATGAAGAAGCATTAAAAACCTCATATGAAATGCTTCAAAAAGTTATAGATCATATCCCCGAAAATATTTTTTGGAAAGATAAAAATTTAGTATATTTAGGATGTAATCAAAATTATGCCTCTTTAATTGGAGCAAATAATCCAGAAAACATAATTGGAGAAACTGATAAAGAAGTTTTGTTAGAAAATTTAATTTCTAAGGAAATAATAGAAGAGCTAAAAGCAAAAGAAAATCAAATATTAAATTCAAAAACTGCAGAATTTCATGTGGAAGAATTATGGGAACTCAAAAATGGGAGGAAAATCTGGTTCGATACTAATCGAATTCCCCTTTATGACTCTGAGAATAATATCGCTGGTATACTTGTAACCTACGAAGATATCACAGAACTTAAAAAAGCTGAAGAATATTTAAAAGAATCAGAAGAAAAATTTCGAACTATAAGTGAAAAATCCTTATTAGGTTTATTTATTTTACAAGATGAGGTAATCAAATACGTAAATCAAGTTGCTTCAAGGAGTCTGGAATATTCAATAAATGAGATGAGAGGGTGGAAAGAACAAAAATATCTGCAATTATTCTATCCTGAAGATCGTGATATGGTTGCAAAATTAGCATATGAACTGCAAAAGGGCTTGAAAATCTCGAGAAGGAATGTTCAACTCCGATGTATTAAAAAATCTGAAGAGACTATGTGGGTTGAGGTATTTGGACAGACAATTAATTATCAGGGAAAACCAGCTGCATTAATATCTGCAGTAGATGTTACTCAAAGAAGAAAAGCTGAAGAGAAATTAATTGATTCCGAAGAAAAGTATCGTCATTTATTCGAAAGTTCCCCAAATATGATATGTTTAGTCGATATTAATCGCAAAATTATTGATTTTAATACCGCATTATTAGAATTTCTTGGATTAGAAAGAGAAGATTTATTGCATAAAGATTTTCTTAAAGTATATAATTTTTCTCAAGAAGATCTTGCTTTAATCGATTCAAAGTATAAAGAATTGCTCAAAAAAGGAAATATAAAACCTTTTGAAATTCAATTTTCCTTTGATAATAACAAATCTGTATGGATTAATGTTCAAGCTTCTTTTATTGAAACTGGTATAAAAACTTTAGTTGAAGTAATAATGCAAGATATCACGGATCGAAAACGTTCAGAGGAAATTTTGCAACTAAACGAAGCCCGTCTTGAAGCCTTGCTTAAACTTAGTCAAATGGGAGATTTAAATGAAAAAGAAATAGCAGATTTCGCTGTTACCAAGAGTGTAGAATTAACTAAAAGTAACAAGGGGTGCTTATTTTTTTTAAATGAAGATGAGTCTATCCTTAAAGTGATTTCTTGCTCAAATCAAATGGAAGAATACTGTGATATAAAAAAGCAAAAAGAATTTACTTCAAAAGACTTAAATCTTTGGAAAGAGTTGCTTTTACAAAGAGAAGCGATTATTAATAATAATAATAGCGAAAACCCAAATCTATTCATATGCATATCAAATACTAGTGGCAGGATTAATCGTTATTTATGCATACCCATTATTGAAGGAGAACATATTGTTGCTACTACTTGTGTTATCAATAAGGAAGAAAATTATAACGAGGCAGATCTCCATCAACTAACACTATTCATGGATGGAGTGTGGAAACATATCCAGCAAAAACGAGCGAGAGACGCTTTAGAGAAGAGTGAAAGTAAATATCGCGATTTATTAGAAACTTCTTCTATGGGTATACTGGAATATGATTTTAATATTAATGATTTTACTT
>SDNV01000134.1 GCA_004524515.1 Promethearchaeota archaeon | reverse complement strand
CATATCTAATGGCAGAGAAGCTTTTTTGATTGCATTTTGAATTTTATTTGAGCAATTTCTTATGGAATTGTAATCATTATAATTAATGTAAGACAATTCTTTATCTATTAATTCGAAGAGATTATTACTTTTGAGGAACTCTGAGTAGACCTCTGTGGTAATAACAAACCCTTGAGGGACAGGAAAATCTTTTTGAATTAATTTGCCCAGATTAAAAGCCTTTCCCCCTAATTCTGAAAAATCTTTTTCTCCAATTTGTTTTAAATTAACGATCAAACATGATCCCCTTTAAACTGTATAGTCTATCATTTTAGTACATGATTATTTGCTTAAGATATATATTTGTCTCAAATGCTATATATAATTAATCCTATTCTTAATATCCGAAATGTAATAAAATCAAGAAAGAAGAAATTATTTACATTAAGCAAGTCATAATTAGAATCGATATTGAAGTTATATCCTATTTTAAGGGGTAATTAATACTTCAAATCACTTTTTATTGATGGAATGAATAATTGAAATTCATTTTAAAATAATTTTTCTTTAAATATAAAAAAATCAATCAATTAGTGAATTTTGTATAAATTAATTAAAAGGTATATAGTTTGGATAAAAACAATAGTAAAAAATTTGGTGTTTGTATAGCCCCTAATTCTCTTGATCCAATAAAAAAGGATATAGTAGAAAAAAATTGCGACATAACCATATACTATGAGACACAAGTAAAGAAAATTTTTGGGCATATTTACCTAGCCACTAACGTAATAAATAAAAAGGTTTATATTGGAAAGGTGGAGCAACCCAAATCTATAAAAAAGAGATGGAGAGAACACATAAGTGAAGGTAGAAAGTTAAAAAAGATTCGAAAAAAAAATCCAAATAATAAGCTTTGGGGCACTCATTTAAATAATGCAATAGCAAAATATGGTCCAGATGTATGGAATTTAAAAAAAATCGACCTTGCATATAATAAAACTGAATTAAACGAGAAAGAAAGATATTGGATAAAATTTTATAAATCAAATTATCCAGAATATGGATACAACATGACAGACGGAGGAGATGGTGGAAAAATGCGTCCCGAGATATATGAGAAAGTAAGTGAAAAGATAAAAATTAAATGGCAAGACCCTATCTATCAAGAAAATATGAGTAAGGGTATAAGTAAAGGATTGAAAGATAAATGGCAAGACACTGAATACCAAGAAAAATTAAGCATTGCAAGAAAGGAACTATGGAGAGATCCAGAATTTCAAAAAAAAATGAGTAAAAAGCATAAAAAAAAATGGCAGAAAATCGATTTTCAAAAAAAAATGAGTGAGGCAAATAAAAAAAGATGGAAAGATCAAGAATTCAAAGGTCGATGGATTAAAACCAGAAAAAAGTTGTGGCAGGATCCTCAATACCAAAAAAAAATAAGTAAAGCAAGAAAAGAAATGTGGAAAGATAATAAATTTAGAGAAAAAATAAGCAAAAAACATAAAGAAAAATGGAAGGATCTTGAATATCGAAAGAAAATAAGTAAGGCACGTAAAAAAATTTGGCAAGATCCAGAATATCGAGAAAAAAGGAAAGTATTGAAACCTATAGTAAATAAGAGACAATTTTTAACAAATATAAAAAATGGAAAGTCTTTAAAAAATTTGTCTAAAGAATATTGTATGAGTCCTAATACAATAAAAAAAAGAATCTGTGAAATTTTAGAACCATTTGGTATTCAATCCTTAAAACAAGCTCGAAAATATTTAAAAAATAAAAATATTGATGAAATTCTGAAATTACTTGAATAATTTAAAAATTAAATTACTGATAGGATGCTTATTTTCTTATAATAAAATAATCTCGAGAATTCATTGACTTAAATTGATAATGAATGTCGACACTATATTATTTGTGTCATTAATTTCTAAAGTTAAAACTGTAGGTCTTGCAACAGGTTCTTTAAATCCCTTTATCCTAGGAGGCGCTTTGGGTCTGGTAGGTGAACCTGGATTGAGAAGTAAAGCATTATAAGATGTCCCCTTTATATTTGGTTGATGTGAATGACCAAAAATTAAAATATGCAAATTATTTTGCTTAATGAGTGCTTCTAAATTCTCAGGTAATTCATGAATTACTCCTATATTATAAATTCCTGCAGAGATTTTTATAAAATCTTTTAAATTTTTAATTGTATCAAGATTTCCCTTCACAGCTCTAGTAGGCGCTATTTTATTTAATTCATCAAAAAAAAATTGATCACATACATCTCCCGCATGGATGATTTCATCCACCTCTCTAAACACTTTTTTTAATTGGTCTAATAATAGTCTAACTATTGCTTTATCGTCGTGAATGGTTATATGTGTGTCAGATATTATCCCAAACTTAACCATTGTTCTGAATCCTCTTTAAACTCCAAAAATAAATAATCCTACTGCCAGGATTATAATCCCAATTAATAAATCAATGAAAATGCGAACTACAACGTCCTCTTTTGATTCATTGTATCTCTTTTGGGGTTCAAAATATTCTTTTATTATCTTATAAACAGCTAACACACCAGTTCTTATCTTTGAAAATTGCCAAATAAACAAAATTAAACTGATTATCAACAAGGGAAAATATAAATAAATTGTTACCACACTAAAATCGTTTCCTTGGAGATAATTCCAGACCGCATGGGCAGAGATGATATTATTTAATGCATGGGCAAAAATAACGGGAAATAAACTCTTTTTCTTTAATACTAAAATTGAAAGTAAGATAGCTACTAAAAACGTTTGTAAAAACCAGATAAATGGAAACCATACAGGGTAATTTTTACTTACCGGGTTAAGATAATATGCAAAATGCATAAGTCCAAAATATAAAGATGCGATGATAACCGCTGACATTCGATGAAAATATTCCTTTCCTCTCATGGTTAGAAAACCTCTAGTAACAGATTCTTCATATATAGACACACAAATTTGAATTATTATTACTGAAATAAGAAAAATAAAATAACTCTTTAACAAATAGGTGTCAGTTGACTGGGAGGTTAAAGCAACGCCTGTATATTCTAACATTTCAGGAATTAGAAAATAAACTAGAAAATCTAAGGGAATAAACACAATAAATAAAATTAATATACCATATAGGAGCTGATCTTTAAAGCTATTTTTTGGAGCGATATACAATTTTAGATAATCTAATGCTGGTTTACTTTCCTTTTCAACTATTTCTCCTTTCCGAGGCGAATCTAAAAAGGATGAGGAGAAGAGTAACATCAATGGTATGGCGATAATGATCGCTACAGCCCTTAATAAATAATATAGGGGACCATAAATTATTGAATTTGAATCAACTAACAAGGGAACTAATACTCTTGGAATAAGAAGAAATAAAAATATTCCCAAAAATACCACTAAAACTTCTATTAGAAATTTAAATCGTTCAGTAATTATTTTGTTCTTAACTTTAAATTTTGCATTATTCATTTACATTCAAAAAATTCCATCACTATAATTAAAGAATTATTTCCTCGAAAAATTAAAAACTTTTTTATTCCATTAAGGTAAAAATATCTGTTTTACTTCTTCATAAGTTGGAATACCATTTCTCGCTCCTAATTGCTGTACACATTTTCCCGCAACAAAATTACCAAGTTTTACATTTGTTTTTAAATTGGAAAATTCAAAATTTAAATTTTTAGCAAATCCGTAAATAAATCCAGCGGAAAAAGCATCACCCGCCCCTGTTGTATCAATAACATCTTCAATTTTCATGGATGGAATTAGTTCAGAATTATTATTGCTGATTAAAAATGCTCCTTTTTCTCCCATGGTAATAATTAATGCTTTTATTCCATAAGATAAGAGAACGTTTGCCTTTTCTCTAAGCTTTTTTTCCTCTAATTTTTCCTTGATATGTAATAATGTCGTAAATTCTCTATGAGATAAGATAAAAATATCAATATTTTTAAGTAATTCTAATATATTGTCTAATCCTTGATCAATGATTAACATACCGGGATTTAAAATAACGGGTATACCATTTTTTTTACCTAATTTGGCAGCTTCAATAAAGGGTTCTAAATTTTTTAAACTGCTCAAAAAAATTATTTTACTAGTTTTTATTTCCTGTTCTATAACGTCTTCCTTAGATAAATAATTGGCAGCTCCACTATGAGCATAAATTCTACGATCCCCTTCTATATTAATCGCCACATAAGCGGAACCCGTACCATAATCCTTCGAATATTTTATCAATGTCGTATTTACCTTAACTTTGTTAAAATCTTCCATAATTTTGATTCCAAAAATATCATTTGTTCCTAATTTTCCTAGAAAGGCTGAAGATAATCCTATTTTTGCACAGGCATATGCAGTATTTGCTGCCGCCCCTCCAGATAATAACTGTAAATCTGATACAAACACTTCATCATCATCTAAAGGATGTCGTTCTACTTGAGCGACCATATCAACTAGCGCCGCGCCTATACAAATCACATCGAACTTTACTGTCATGTTAGCATCCGCTTTTAATTATTTATAATTGAAGGTTCCAAATTCAGAATTAATTTCCAACATATTTTTATTTTTAGAAGGAGATTGTTCACAGTGTCCAATTATTTTTCCTTGAATTTTAAATTTTTTCGCAATCTTTATGATTTCGTTGCCAATTGATTCATCACAATAGAACTCCATTCTGTGTCCCATATTAAATACACTATACATTTCTTTCCATTGAGTATTAGATGATTGCTGGATGATTTCAAATATTATTGGAAGTTCAAAAAGTTCATTTTTCACAAATTTTATACCATTCCCAAAATGTAGACATTTAGTCTGGCCTCCTCCGGTATTGTGAATAATTCCATGAATATCATTTCTACAAATCTTAAAAATTTCTAATAAGACTGGAGTATATGTTCTTGTGGGAGATAAGAGCGCTTTTCCCACTGTTAGGTCTATTTCCTTTATTATTTCAGTTAATTTGTATTTACCAAAGAAAATTAATCTCTCATCGATATTCTGATCATAACATTCGGGATATTTTGCATAATATTCATGAGCAAGCGTACCATGTCTTGCCAACGTTAATCCATTACTTCCAATTCCACTATTATATTCCTGTTCATAGGAAGATTTTCCCGAACTTTCTAGCCCAATAATAACATCGTTTTTCTTAATATTAGAGGCGTCAATCACCTCATCTTTTTTTAAAGTTGTAAATACCGAAGCAAAAACCGATAAGGTTTTTACTAAATCACCGATATCCTCTGTTTCTCCCCCACAAGTGATTATATTTAGCCCAAAGGAGGACATTAAATTACTATAAGATTCATATTCATTGATAATTGCTGCTAGAATTTCCCCAGAAATATACTGGGAGTTTCTGGCGATTGTATTAGATAAAAAAACATCTCCAGTTGCCCCCACACATAAAATATCATCAATATTCATCACAATAGCGTCTCTAACTATGTGTCTGAAAACCGATATATCTTTAGTTTCCTTATAATACATGTATGCTAAGCTTGACTTAGTTCCCGCTCCATCCTCGTGAAATATTGAACAAAAATCTACTCTACCTGCTACATCTTTTACTATCTTACAAAAAGCTCCCGGAAAAATCCCTTTATCAATGAATTTAATTGCCTTATGTACATCTTCTTTTTTGGATGAAACCCCTAATTTTGAATAAAGATTATTATTATCAACCATGATAAAAGTTTTAAAATTTATATTTAGTTTTTAAATATTTACTCAAAATTTCCACCTGTTCAATAGCCTTCCCAATATATTTATGAGGGTCTAATAAATTATCCAATTCGGATTTTGAAAAAAGATTCTTAATTTTTGGATCTGTGATTAAAATATCTTTCATATATTTATTTTCATTTCTAGCCTCTATAGCAGCTTGTCTTAAAATCTCATGACCCTCTTGCCTCCCAATTCCTTTAGCGACCAATTCAACCATGATTTTTTCAGCTAAGCATGCCCCTTTTGTAAGATTTAGATTTTCCTCGATTTTTTTTTCATCAAATTCTATACCTTTTAGATTACGAATCAATTCTTGTATCATAAAGTCCAGAAAAACAAAATTTTCCGCGAATATAACTCGTTCAGATGCGGAATTTGTTAAATCCCTCTCATCCTCTAAGACCATATTATCTAACGCAGGAATTACATTAGATTTAATAATCCTTGCCAAACTACAGATTCTCTCGGATTTATGAGGATTTCGTTTGTGAGGCATGGTTGAACTCCCTACCTGGTCTTTTTTAAAAGGTTCAAACATCTCTGCTATCTCATTTCGCTGTAAAATACGAAATTCTCTGGCAATTTTTGCTAACGTCTGTCCAATTAAGGCAGTTAAAAGAATAACTTCTGCGTGTCGATCCCTTTGAATTATTTGGTTTGATATTAAAACAGGATTTAGCTTAAGTTCTTTCATTACATTTTCCTGTATATTTATACCTTTTTGACCGAAACTTGCCATTGTTCCAACTGCACCTGACATTTTCCCAAAGGAAATTCTTTCCAGTGTTTCAGAAATCCTCTCATGGTGTCTATGTATTTCATAAGCCCATACTCCAAATCGCATTCCATAGGTTGTAGGTATCGCATGTTGCCCATGAGTTCTTCCGATACAAATAAGCTCTTTTTTCTCTTCCATCAATCTTGCTAATTCCTTTAGTAAACTTTTTAAAGAGTTTTGTATATAGTGTAATGCTTCCCTTAACTGTAAAGCTATTGCAGTATCTTCAATGTCATAACTCGTTGCCCCTAAGTGGATATATTTACCTGCATCTTTTTGGCATTGTTCTGCTAAAGCTTTAACCATGGCCATTAAGTCATGATGAATCTCCTTGTCTATTTCTTTAACTCTCTCAATTTTAACATTTTTCCTTGCCTTATCTATTTCTTCTGCGGCTTGTCTGGGTATATTTCCCAAATCGGCATGAACCTTTGCTAAAACCGCCTCAACTAACATCCAATTCTCTAATTTTTTTTTTTCCGTAAATAATTCTGCAATTTCCGTACGATAACGGGTCTCGATTGGATGAATTAAATTGTGTTCCATTTTTTCTCATTTAATTTTTTCTTTCCCTAATTGAAATAAAACATTCATAACATTATTATATTTTTTATTAGGTTTTTATTAAAAAGATGATCCTAATATAAATTAATAGAATCTAATGAAGTTTAATTTATTTGATAAATTAGTTTTTCTTCAAGCGGGATATGATTTTACAATGCTGAGCAGTGTTACATTACATTAGCACTAGTTAATAACACTAAAATATAATCTGCTACAACTTCTATGGCATCTGAAATTGCTTCAATTATATTCATTGTCATGCCAACAGTAAATATCGTAAAAGGATTAAGTTTATAATCGGTTTGCTGAAGACTTTTTCGTAATCTGATGTTTAACCTATCAATTTTATGTTCTTG
>SDNV01000133.1 GCA_004524515.1 Promethearchaeota archaeon | reverse complement strand
AATTCTCTTTTTTGTTTTAAATACCATTTTGCCAAATCAACTGCTTTATTTGGAGGGATCCAAACAGTTATTAATATAACTCCCATTTTTATAACCTCCTTTAAATTTTTGATAAACATTGGATTTTGAAGTAAAATATAAAGAGTTGACTTCATATTTAAATCTTTACATTATTGTGAAAATCTAAAATGTCAATAAAGCAAATTTTATAAGGAACTGAGATTAATGTTTAAAAATGGAGAAAGAATTGTTTATAGATGATCCGAGCATCTCTAATGTCGTTTTTTATCCTCGAAAAACCTCAATTCCAAATGATTTACCAAAAAATTTCAAAGTATTAAATTTTCAAATCAATAAGGATATTGTAATTGGGGGATATTACTTTCTTCAAGACGAAGATCTCCCTTCAATTTTACTATTTCATGGAAATGGCGAGGTCGCATTGGAATATAATTATTTTATTGATTTATTTTTTAAATGTGGAGTTAATTTAGCTGTAGCCGATTTTAGAGGCTATGGACATAGTACTGGAAGGCCTACATATAGCAGTTTAATTATGGATGCTTTCCCGATTTATAATGAATTTAAAAAATGGATTGATGAAAATGGTATGAGTACTTCATTATTTATTCAAGGACGCTCTCTTGGAAGTGTTTGTGCATCAGAAATTGGATCTCACAATCCTAAAGATGTACGAGGTATTATTTTTGAAAGTGGATTTGGAAGTATTTACAATATGATGACAAGATTATTCAGAGTACAAATTCCTGATGAGTTAAGTGAAACAATTCTAAAATATTCCAACGATACGAGAATAAAAAAATTTCAAAAACCCACTTTAGTTATTCATGGGACCATGGATTGGATTATCCCTAAGGAAGAGGCAAACGTAATTTATGATGCAATACCAGAAGAAGTTGAAAAAAAATTGATAATGATAGAAGGAGCAGGCCATAATAATATCTTCTCTTTTGAAAATGAGTACTTCGAACCTTTAAAAGAGTTTATCAACAAAAATAAATGAAATATTAAGCGTATTTATTTGAAAAAAGGTTATATAAATTGAAATTAGAAGATTTTATTACTATCTCTCATCAATTAGATGTTTAGCCAAAATTTCAAATACATCTTTTACATTTAATCCTGTTTTAGAAGATGTTTTTACATAGTCTATCATGTTTAGTTTCTTCTTTTTAAGTTCACCATAGTAATCAGCTACCATTGAAAAATCTTTAAGATCGTATTTTGTGGCAACTAGCACAATCGGTAATTTTTTATCATATATTCTGAGAAGTTGGGTCCATTTATCTATATTTACAAAACTTTTCCAATTCGTGGTATCAAAAAGTAAAAGCGCTCCTCTTGCTCCCGGAATATATTTTTTAACCATAAATCTAAATCGTTCTTGACCCCCAATATCCCATAATTGAAGGTGACAGTTTGTTTTCTGATTTATCTCAACTTCTTTTAGAAAAAACTCCACACCAACAGTTATTGTGGTAGAATCTATAAATTCGCCCTTAACATATCTATGCACTAAAGTAGTTTTTCCAACACCACTGTCTCCGGCAATCAGCGTCTTAAGCAAGACTTGTTTTTTCATAAAAATACCATTGATTTTTAAAAATTCCTAATTATATTTTATATCTAAGAAATTTATTATAAATAATCTCATTTTTTAGTAGAAGTTTAAATGATGATTTGTAAAACAATATAATTCTATTCGAAAAAATTATGAATTTATTGAATTAATGTTTTTCAACAAATATTAAACGAATAGATAAAGGGGACTTTTACATATTATTTATCGGCTAAATGTTATAACTAACAAAAAATATCCATATTTTATTAAATAACTTATTTATTCTTCCCATTGTAAAGAAATTATTATATATTTTGTCCCTAAATATACTAATTATATTTCTTATAATTTTTCTCTTGATTTCAAGGTATAAATACCTTGAGCAATCATCCAAGTCGTATTAGCAAAATATGCCATCCATTCTATAAAAACTGTCAGTTCTCTGTTAAATTCAGGATTTATACTTAGAAGAAAATAAAAAGATAAGAATAGAAAACTTAAAGGTGCGAATATAAATCCTAAAATTGATAGTTTTTTGGGTATATCTGTTATATAGTATTCCGAGAGTCCAAATAAAATCAGAGCGAAAAAATTTCCAAAAAAAGAAAACATAGCGGCAAGTCTATGCAACTGTAGAGCATTTTCTGCGGTAAAAATTCCAACTAAAATGGCTCCTATTGAAGCGATAAATCCTGCAAAAAATGAAACTGTTGTTAATTTTAGATTTCCATCCATTTTTTGTAGATACCTCATTAAGTAGAGAAAGAAAAAACAATAAAAAATGCCAGAAAGTATTACACCAATATTATACACGATATCAGAATTATTTGGACCGTCTCCTAAATCACTTATATAATTTGAAAAAATATTAAAAGATGAATCGACCTGCATAAATAATAACACTGCAATTAATTTTGAGACTAAGGAAATTCCAGTTCCTATAAAAACATAATAACTGCCATTACATTTTTGATAAAATCTATCTATTCTTTCCATAAAACATCGTTTATTCTGTAATTTAAAGTTTTAATCTTAAAGCTAAATAATTAAAGATTATCTAGTTTATATTTAAGACTTTACCTATCAATTTCGTTTATAAATTACATAAATAACAAAAAATTTTTGAATAATTACTCTGTCTATTGTGGAATAAAATTGAATTACCAAAAAAATTATCCAGTTCACAAATATGAGAATTAAACAAATGATTATAATTTAAACTTTAGAATCAGGAGTCAAATATTATAAGATCGCAAAATCTATTAGTTCTTTATAAAAATCCTTAATTGCGTTTGAAAATTCTTTTCTTAAAATACTTTTAAATAAGGGATCTCTTTTTTCAAAAGGTATTTTTTCAAGTCCGGAATAAATATCTTTAGAAGGCTTCTGTGTGATAAAACTCGAAAATGGAATACTTATACTCTTATAAAAAGCGCGCCAATCACTTATCTCCTCATCTAAATTTTCAGAAATATTATTATCAATTTTGTCAGTAAATTCTAAACTCATTCCTCATCCCTTAGGGGCAATCTATAATTTTTGTTTCTAATATCGCTACTTTTGCTTTTTATGCTTCAAATCTAAAATGTTTTTTAAAAATAATACAATTAGTCTTTATTTTATCGAGAAGATCTTATTTTAATAATAAAGCAAGAGATTATGAAAGGTTGTAATATCTCAGTATCATTTAAATCGTTTATTTCGAATCCTAAAATCTATTGAATAGGTCATCGAAAATTAGCCAATGTCATATGATTTATATATGAAAATTAAATTTTCATATTCTATGCCTCACTCTCAGATTAGATGGCGAGACTAACAGTAAGCGATTATAACGAAAGAATTCTATTCTTATTTAGGTATAGCTAAGAAATTCGTATAATAACAGGGAAATACACTAACCAAAAGACAAAAATCCGTCTCCAGAGTGGAGTAATTTTAGAAACTATTAAATTTTTTTTAATACTACTTTTAAGAAAATTTCACTTAACTATAAATGAATGATTATGGAAGAAATTTTTGAAATTACCCGAAATTCTTTTCCGAAAGTAGATGGGATTGAATATTTACATGTGAAGAAAAATGTTGAGATTTTGTGGGATAAATGGGGTATTCCGCATATATTTGCCAAAACTGCAGAAGATACATACTATTCTCAAGGTTATGTTCATGCTCGCCATCGCTTATTCCAAATGGAACTCTTCAGACGTTTAGTAACTGGGGAACTCTCAGAAATTGTTGGTGAAGAAGCGATGGATAGCGATAAACACTATAAAATTATTGGATTACATCGAATTGCAAAAAATAGTGCTGAAAGAATTAGTAGAAATCAAGATAGCCAAGTGTACAGTTGCTTAAATGCATATAAAAAGGGAGTGAATGCCGGAATAGAGAAAGCAAGAATTAACCCTCCTGTAGAATTTGCTGCTTTAAATTTGAAAATAAGGGACTGGCAAATCGAAGATTCGCTCAAAGTTCTAACTTTTATAGATTGGGGACAGAGTGCTTGGAATTATCCAATGGAAATACTACGGGAGCAATTAATTAGCAAATTAGGACATAAAATGGCAAATAAGATTATCCCTCTCTATTCTGGGGGCAGAGTTTCAAACTCTGTGGGAAGCAGTAGTTGGATAGTAAATCCAAATAAATCCGAAACAGGCTCAGGTTTATTTGCTAATGATCCTCATCTTCCGCTTACACTTCCAGCAATTTGGTTTTTAGTTCATTTAAATTGTCCAGAATTAAATATTATTGGTGCCTCCTTTCCCGGAATTCCTTTAATAATCATTGGACATAATGACTATATAGCTTTTGGAGCAACTAATGTTCATTGCGATGTAATCGATCTATTTAAACTTGAACTCAATCCAGAAAATAATGAACAATATAAATATAACGGAGAATGGATAAATTTTGAAATCATAGAAGACCTAATTGAGATAAAAGATACCACCCCCTTACCGTTTAAAATACTTAAGTCAAAGTTCGGTCCCGTTGTAAATTATTTTGAAAGAGATGATCGCCTGTATAAAATACAACTTCCAGGTACCTATGCTCTATGTTGGTCTGGCTTTGGAGCTAATATAGAAGATTCATTAGAAGCATTTATTAAAGTGAATACAGCTTCAAATTGGGACGAATTTCGTGAGGGATTAAAATTGCTAACAATAAATCCAATAAATTTTGCTTATGGGGACATACACGGAAATATAGGTCTTCAACATGGAGGGAGGATCCCAGTACGGAGATATGGAGATGGCGCAACTATTACTCCTGGTACTGAAGAGAAATATAATTGGGAACGCCTTTCCGATTTTAAGGAAATGGTTTCGATCTATAACCCTGAATGCGGTTTTATTTTTAATGCAAATTTTAATGAAGATAAAGCACCAAAAGGACTATTGCTTGCACAAGATACAGATGAGCCTTACCGACATAGAAGATTAAAAAAGATATTTCAATTGAAAGAAAAATTTTCTTTTCAGGATTTTATCGACCTTCAGTTAGATCAGCGATCTGAAGAAGCCGCCGAGGTATTACCATTAATGTTAGATAATTTAAAAACCAGTAAAGTTCCTGATAAATTTTCGGACATTTTAGCTACTTTAGAAAATTGGGACTTTCATATGACAAAACAGAGTATAGCTGCTACAATTTATAAAGTTTGGTTTTTAAAACTTCAACAAGCCATCTTAAGACCTCTTATAGGAGAAGAAATTTTAAAACCTTTTTTAGGAAGCATTTCCTTTGAACTGATCCGATTATTTAAATTATATGAAAATAAACCTATGGAATTCAAAGAGCTTCTTTTAAATACATTTCATATGACAATAGAATTTTTAATAAAAAACATCTCTAAAGATCACAATAAGTGGAAATGGGGTAATATCCATAAATTAACTCTGGTCCATCCCTTCTCACAAGCTGATGAAGATGCTAAAATATTAAATATCGGCCCATTTAAGATTGGAGGAGATAGAAACACTTTAAATAATGCTTATGCTGATCCTTTAAATCCTTTTGATACTCTCGTTGGTCCATCTTTTCGTCAAATCCATGACCTATCTGATTGGAATAAATCAAAATGGATCATTCCAGGAGGGCAATCGGGCTTACCTTTTCATAAGCATTATAATGATTTAATAAAATTGTATGTAAAAGGAAAATATATTCCCATGCTCTTTACCAAGGAAGCCATCTCCAGAAATTTAGAGGGAGTTTTGAAATTACAACCAATTTCATAATAGAAATTAGTAGAGCATTTCATTTTATACCCATTCTTAAATTTTAATAAAAAGTTAGAGCAATTCTTTTGTTAATAAATTATTAGGATGAAAATTTTATTCAAAACAAGTTTTTTAAAGTTAGTTTGATGATTAATATTTATTTAAAAAGAAATTTTGTGATATGAATGCCAATTAATTCAGAAAAAAACACTGATATTGATTCTCTTCATAGTTCTACAGGATTAAAAGCAGTTGAGGTTGAAACAATTACTTCAAAATTGAATGTATTCTTCTGGGCGATGTATGATTTAGCCAACACCATTTATTCTATGGTAATTGTGAGCTTGATCATTTATCGGTATATACTGGTTATTGGTCAGTTAGAGCATGGACTGACTTACGGTCAGGCAAGCCTCATTTTTGGTCTCGTACAGGGCATTATGCAAGCCATATTAGCTATATTGGTACCCATTTTAGGAGCTTTTAGTGATAATGCAGGAAAAAGAAAACCATTTGTAATAAGTTTAGGAGGAATCACTCTTTTAACAGCGAGTTTACTGGGGTTTTTCCACGATATATTCATTGTATTGATTTTTTATGTCCTTTCAAACGTTGCTTATCAGCTTAGTTTAATATTTTATGATGCTATGATCCCTTTTATTGCTTCTAAAGAAGATATTGGAAAAGTTTCTGGATTCGGCGTTGCGTGGGGGTATTTGGGTACGATCATCTCTCTTATTGTATTATTACCTTTAATGCTTATGTGGGGAGATGTGGTTAGCGATCCTAATCAAGGAAACCTATCATATGGATATACAGGATATTGGATAACCTTTGTCTTACCTATGATCTTGTATTTAGTTTTAACTATACCCTTTTTCTTTGTTCGCGAAAAACAAAAAAAGGGAAAACTTCCTCCTATTCGTAAAGTAATATCAGATTCCATTTTACAGGTAAGAACTACCTTTCGGGATATTAAACATCATAGACCGATGTTTATTTATATCATTGCTTATTTTTTAATCGCAAACATCGCAAATTCTCTGATTTTATATATGATGCCTCTTATTACTGATGGTCTAATAATTGGAAGTAAAGGAAAAGCATCTGATATTTTTGGAATAATTTTTATCTTGATAGCCACTGTGTCAGCCGTAATATTTACCTATTTTGTCGGAGCCTTTGGCCAAAAATATGGTCCAAAGAAAGGCTTTTATCTTGTAGGCTTCTTATGGGGTGTATCGCTGAGTATAGGAATCATTTTAATCTTTGCCCTGCCTTATATTGATATTGGACTTAATATTCCTTTTATTTTTAGCATTATAATGGGGTTAGTTGCAGGACCGGCATTAGGGGGAACTTGGACCGTAAATCGAATCATGGTAACACGACTCGCACCTAAAGAAAAGTTTGGAGAATTTTTTGGATTTTCTGATCTCAGCGGAAAAGTCTCATCATCTATAGGACCAATTATATTCGGAGCAATATTATTAACTGCCGATATAATTGGAAAATATGCCTGGGGGTGGGCGCTGATTGCTGTGGCAATTATTATGGCAATTGGTTTATTTATACTTACCTTTGTAGACGTAGATGAATCTTAATTAAATTATTAAATTTTATTTTTTTCATTTTCCTATTTAAATTTATGAGCCGATAACAGTATT
>SDNV01000132.1 GCA_004524515.1 Promethearchaeota archaeon | reverse complement strand
TTTTAGGATTAATTATGAATATCTTAGGAAATTTTTGATCAATAAAACCCTGTAATAAAATATTTCCTAAACCGCCTTTCCTACTTACACCATACACTGCCAGAGATTTTGAATGGAAAATATCATCAATTTCTGAGAATAAATCATTCAATTAAATATAACCTTTTTATATATGGAATAAAACATAAAAAGAATAATTATTTCGTAAATAAAAATTCTTTTAAGATATTAGGTCAATAGGTCATAATCGCATTATATTTAGTTTAGATTTTCCTATAGTCTCATCTGTTTTAATAGAATAAGATAAAATTGCGACTTTCCTAAAAATTTTGTTTAAAAATTCTATTGAGATTTGGATATTCATTTTTTTAAAGAGACTACCACACTAATAATATTTTTGTCGAAAATTGATTTCTTATTAACTGCTTATTTATTTTCTAGTTTGTCATTAATATCTTAAAAGATTAGTTATAATTTAAGTAATTATTTCTGATTTAATAATAAAATAATTAATAAAGAATGACCATTTAATATTTAAGGTCAAATAAAAAAATTTTTTTTGATATTAAGTGGAAAATTTAGGGGATATTTAAATCGTGGAAGAAGAAAACTGGCATTATATAAAAATTTCACAGATCGATGATAAGACCATCAAAAAATTAGTCAATAATTTGCAAAAAGAGGTATCTGAGGAATTTTTTCTCTCATTTGAAAGTTTAATAAAAATAAATAAACGAGCAGAATCGGAAATAGAAAATGTTATAAAACATTTAGATGAGCAGCATCAATTTAAAAAGAGTATGTTTAAAGTATTATTGAATTATATAAAAACGGATAAAATAGAAATTCCCTTAGTATTTCAGTTATATAATCCAGATTTTTTAGTAAGAGCTAGAGCAGTCATGGAGATTGGGAAGATGGACAGTTTAAAATACCTCAACTTCTTATTACCTCTATTACAAGACCCTGATGATTCTGTAAGATGGTCTATAATTAATCTATTAATTAATAAGCACATAGATGATTCTAAAGTATATAACAAGCTAAAAAAACACATAGAACTAGAATCAAATCCGATTATTAGAAAAAAACTAGAAAACATTTTTGAAGAAGTCTAATCTAATAATATTTTTGACCTTCTTCGATTTCGTGATGAGGTTTGCGCTTTTCGTCTTTAAATTCCTGGGTTTTCTGACGGAATAATTTTCGTTTTTCTACTATCCCAAGCCCGCTATTATCTAAGAGTTCTTGCAATTTTTCACTATATTCCTGGACACTTAATTTTAGATCAAAAATAGAATCAAAATCAATCTTTTCTGCTAATTTTTCGTCTTCACTCATTTTTAATCATCCTTTCATATTGAATATATTTGAGATTGGATCTATTTTATAAATGTGGATTATTTTAATTAAATTCCTAGTTTTTTAACCTATTATAATTGAAATTAATTTTTAATTTTTATCTTAGAACTTGGAATATTTAATCTTTTCTAGTGGTCATAATAATTTTTATCCTTAAAAATAGTGTCATAGGGATTTCTATAATATTTTTTAATTGAATTTTTATATTAACTAATTATAGTCTTTTCGAAATCATTCTTAATGATATCTGTCAATCCACTTCTTAGAGTATAATATCTTATATCAAGTCTTTCTGATTCCCTAAAAATTGTGGGAACTAAATTTTTTTGTTTTTCTAAAATCTTATTAAAATCGAGATTTATTTCCATTGGACTAAAAAAAACCTCGTATAAAGAACTTATCTCATATTCTTTTATTTCTCGCTTAAATAAGGTTCTCAAAATTGCATCATATCTCTGAAAAAATAAAAAGACGGAAGTATCAACCGCCGTTTCATAATCGGGGAATTGTGCATTTGCTAAATATTTTGTATAATGAAAACGTATTTGCTTTGCCCTTATCCATTCAAAAGAAAAATCTAAAAGATTTTTATCATCAATTATTTTATTTAGATAATATTCAAGCACAATAATTACATCGTACATAGAAGATCCTATGGATTGTCCGTTAAGGAATTTCGCCATAATCTGAACTGGAGTAAATCCATGAAATTGATTTTTAATTCTCTCGTAATAGCTATTTAATCTCTCTTTATCAATTCTAAATATTTGTATAAATTCTAACTCATCAATCATAAGGGATTACCATATAATATCAAGCTTTTTTTTAATCAGGTCTAGACCTTCATCTGTGAGAGTATTCCATTTATCAAAGGGATTTAATCTTGAATTTATTTCTATCATTGTTTTTTCCATGTTTTTATTTTTGTCTAAAATTAATCTTAATTGTTTTTTATAATATGCCAAATTATTTGCTTCCTTAACAGATTCATTTTCTGAGATGAGTATAACCCCAAAGCTTCTTTTAATTTTATCTTCGGTTGAATGCTCTTCTAGATAAATTACGTGATTCTCTCCACTGCTTAACCTTATCAATCTAACCACAGGATATACACTAATCTTAGGATTCAATAGATTTAAGGTCTCACTTATCCGATTTTCATAATAGTCGGGTAATATTGCCATTACATAAAAGGAAGGGATATATTTTAAAGCCATAGTCTTTAATTCATCATCAAAATCAAAAGTATAAAGATTTGAGACTTTATTAGTGAAGTGTGCATCAATTGCCGTAATTCTTTCCATAAATCCTACGCAATAATATTTTTGCAATTCCTCCCAATACATTTTTCTTGCAGAACCAAGAAAATAATTAATTACATTAACTCCCCTTTTTAATTCATTATTTATGAATTTATCGAAATTTAAATCGCCCCCTTTCAAGGACTCATTCACAACTTTTCCCTGGATCATGCTAGGATGTAAGTAATTTGTAAGTAAATCATGAATTATTTTTACGTCCTCCGTATATGGAGAACCAATGATTGCAAAAAGGTTTGTAATGCCATCTTCAAATTCAATGGAAGAATTCACACTAAAAAATGACTGTAATAAATCTACATCAATTGTTCTTTCTTGATGTTGAGATAACGCAGCTTCTAATAATTCAAATTTCCACTCTTTTCCTTTTTCTATTTTAGCTGTTAAAAATAGAGGTCCCAGAAATCTTAATGATATCATTCTAAGTTGGTTATGGGCTGATTCTGTCAAATTCTCTGCCATACCCTGTGATACCTTTATATTATCATAGACAATGCTATTCTCATCTGAGAAAAATAAACCTAAAATTAAGTCTGCTGCCTTCATACATACCCTTTCATGAATAATCGCATAATTTAATTTGCCTACATATATGATAATAGTTGATATTATATTTTAAGCTTCCTAACAATAAATTAAAATTCTAATTTTTTATTGATAATTATTTGAAATCGTGAATTGAAACTTAATTATAAAAAAATTGTTATATAACTAGCATTATTAAAACTGTTCAAAAAGAGTATCACAATATCGCTTTAAAATTTCATTAAGTACGGGTTTTAAATCATTTACCCACGCAGAACCATCTAAACGTTTTTCTTGGTTTATAAAACTAAATTCTTCTATTGGATCTGAAAAATTTTGCTTAATTTTGATAATAGAATTAGAACTTTTTATTTTTTCAGTCAAACCCGAATATATATATTCCGCTAAATTTTGCATCATTAAATTCTTGAAATTTGCTAAAGTGTAAAATGTTCCAAATTTAAAATAAGAATTTAAAAAATTAGAGATGGCGCTTTCAATTACATTGGATTGTATTTTTATTTTGTTAAAACAATATGTTTTAATTATTCGTTCAATATTTGTACCATTAAATTCCTTAGAAATTTCGCGTTGAGGCTCAATTTGCTTTTGAATGTCCGGTTTTTTAATCTGAAGATGTTCTGTTCTTGAAAACATTACATTTTCGTAATCTTTCACAATAAGGTTGGACAATCCCTCTCTTAGTGTCATTATGCGTGTATTAATTTTTTTTGAACCGCAATAATGCGTTGGGATATTATGTATATGCCTTTCGATTATATCTTGAATTATCAGGGCTTTTTTGTCGAATGGACTGAAAAATATTTCATAAAGGGCACTGAAATTATGTTCACGCACCTCTTTTTTAAATAATTTTCTAATATAACTATCATAATCCAAAAAAAATCGATAAATACAATCATCAACTGCTAAACTCAAATCATTATTAGGATACTGGGCTCTTATAAGATATTTCTTATACTCTAATCGAATTTTTTGAGCACGTATCCATTCAAAGGCCAAATCTAATAATCCCTTTTGCTCAATAACTTTATCTTCAAAATATTCTAAGATCTTATATACTTCATTAAATGTTGAGCCTATAGATTGATTATTCAAAAATTTCGTGATATTTTCAATTGCTTGAATTTCTCTACTTTGGTTTGTTATTCTTTCATAGTATTTTGAAAGTCTTTCCCTATCAATTTTATATATTTTTTCTAGTTCAATCCTTTCCATATTTATCAATCAATTTATAATATGTTATTAATTGTCGAAATTATCGAGCAACGCTTTGATTCTATTAAGATCTTCTTCTGATTGAGTAATCCATTTTTTGTTTGTAAATTTCGGATTGAATAACTCTAAATTTTGATTCAATTCTTTGTTTCCATCTAAGATCAATCTCAAATTCTTTTTATAATATGAAATTTTTTTAGGATTTCCTAAAGATTTGCAATCCTGAACTAATATAACTCCATACCTTTTTTTAATATTTTTTTCAACCTTAAATTCTTCTAAATAAATTACTTTTTTGTCGTGGTTGCTTAAATTAATTAATCTAATGTTAGCAAATAGACTTGCTTTATTAAATATGTGTAAAGTTTCATCTATTAAATTTTCATAGTAATCTGGTAAAATGCACATTACATAATAAGATGGGATAAACTTTAACGTTTCTTTTCTCAGAGGATCATTCTCGTCATAGGTATATAAGCAAAATTTCTTATTTTCGTGAGATATTATTCTTTCAATTAATCCCACACAAGAATAATTATGCTGCATTTTCCAGTAAACCTTGCGTGAAGCTCCAAGAGAATAATTTATTAGATGAAGCCCTCGAATCATTTCAGAGCGTATAAATTTATGAAAATTAAATCTATTGCCTAAGAGATCCTCATTTACTATCTTCCCTTGAATAATGCTCGGGTGTATATATTTTGTTAAAATATTGTATAGTTCATTTAAGTCCTCAGTGTATGGACTGCCAATCAAGGCAAAAAGATTCGTAATTCCATCTTCTGAGGTGATTGAAGAGTTTAGGCTAAAAAACGATTGTATGACATCAGATACTTGACCCTGATAATGGCTTAAGGAAGACTCTATAAGCGTAATATTCCATTTATCGCCGTTACTAATTGCAGCGGTTAAGAATACAGGCCCTAAAAATCTGTAGGATAACATATTAAGTTGATTTTTTTTATCATCGGTCAAGTTTTCGGAAAATTTGATATTATCGTAAATAAGATTATCTTCGTTTGAAAAAAAAAGCCCTAATATTCTATCGTCGTACTTCATTTCAATAAATCAATTGAAAATTGAAAATAAATGTCTTTACTACTGAATAAAGTTAATTTTTATAAGCTTAATTTTTTCCAAAATTTACGTTTTTATCCGTAAAACAAATTTAAAATAATTGATTTGATAATTCTCTCTTATTATGTTGTTATACAGATGAATTATCGATCAAAATCATCCTTTATAACTTCTAATAACCCATTTCGTAAGGTAATTATGCTAGTATCAATTCTTTTTGTTTCTTTAAAAAAAGTGGGTACAATACTCTTATGTTCTTCTAACATTCTTATTATATTAAAATCTTTATTATCTGGACTGAAAAGTGCTTCATAAAGTGCGCTTACTTCATATTCTTTTATATTCTCTTTAAGAATGCGTCTTAAATGTCTATCATAAGAAATGAAAAAAAGAAAAATACAATCATCAATTGCCAAATCCAAATTTGAATACTGTGCTTTATTAAGATGTTTTTTATACTCTAACCTGATATTTTGAGCGCGTATCCATTCAAAAGCAAATTCTAATATATTAACATTATCCCTAATTTTTTCTTTATAATAATTAAGCACCATTAAAACTTGATCATAGGAATTTCCAACCGACTGACTTAAAAGAAATTTTGCCAGTGTTTCGGTTTCAGGTAAACTCGGAGATTGGTTTCTAATTCTTTCATAATATGTAGTTAACCGCCTCTTATCAATATTAAAAATTTGTTTCTCTGACATTTTTTTGCTCAATCTTTTTAAATTCTTTTAAAATTAGCAATCAAAACAGTTTCTAAGATTATTTAATCCTTCTTCGGATTGAATAGACCAACTATCGAACACAAATTGGGGATTTATTGTAAATAAGACTTCATTTAGCTCTTTATTGGTGTCTAAAATAAACCTCAAATTTCTCTTATAAAATGATAAATTCTGGCCACCCCTTAAATCTTCCAACTCTGGAATTAAAATTACGCCATAACTTCTTTTCTCATTATCTATGACAATGAATTCTTCTAGATATAGAACTTTCTTATCATTATAACTTAATTTAATCAGTTTAATGTTTGAAAATATACTTGTTTTATTAAATAATTCTAAAGCTTCATTAATGAGTTTTTCATAATAATCGGGTAAAATGCTCATTACATAAAAAGAAGGAATATAAGGCAATACAAATTTTCTTAAACTGTCATCTTTATCAAATGAGTAGAAGTTGGATATTATTCCTTTTTTATTATTTATTCTTTCTATTATTCCAACACAGTAATAATTCTGTTGTTCTTCCCATGGCAATTTTCTTGCTGATCCAAGCGTATAATCAATTAAATTTAGACCTCTCTCCAATTCATATCGAATGAAGTTTTTAAACTTAAAATCTCCCCCCATAATAGATTCGGCAACAAATTTACCCTGAATAATACTTGGATGAATATATTCGATCATTTTTCTGTAAATTAGGTTAATATCTTCTGTATATGGAGACCCAATCAATGCCGAGAGATTTGTCCATCCGGATTCTGTATCAATAGAAGAATTTAGACTAAAAAATGACTGCAGGACATCTACATCCAGCGTTCTATTTTGATACTGTGATAAAGAAGATTCAATAAATTCAATTTTCCAATTACTTCCATTACCACTTGCCGCAGTAAAAAATAAAGGACCTAAAAATTTATAGGAAACCATTCTTAAGCTTTTTTCACTCTCATCCGATAAATCCTGGGAGAATCTCTCATAAATTAAGTTGTCTTCATCGGAGTAAAACAAGCCTAAAATTAGATCTTTATCATTCATCTAAGTTAGATTAAAAAATCTACTAATCCCCTTTTTATAAATTAAATATAATTAGTTAAAGATATTTATTAAAATTTTGAATTCTAGATCTTTTCCAAAAATCTTAGGCTATTCGCATTTTTATTTGATGTTTCTAATTTCCATTAATAAAAATTAAATATACTTTAAGCTATTTTTAATAATATGTTTCAATTTAGACCCATCGCTTTAAACCAAAATA
>SDNV01000131.1 GCA_004524515.1 Promethearchaeota archaeon | reverse complement strand
GATACCTTTCTTATTTGTCCATATAGATGGCGGAAAATATAAGAAACGCGATATTATAAGTGCTGTCAAAATTTATGACTTTTTAAGTGATAACGACTCAGAATTCAAAACTTATAAAAAATATCAATGGTATGCTCCTGAAGAAATAGTTAAAATGGAACCGGAATACATCAGAGAAGGAAATCTTGGAGGAGCAGTTTACTGGGATAATAATGTAGATGATGCTCGCTTAACCATTGAAACAATAAAGGAAGCTGTAGTTCGTGGAGCTAATGCACTGAATTATTGTAAAGCAAATAATTATATAAAATCTAATGGTAGGATCACCGGCGTTGAATGCATTGATATAGAAACGGACAAAAAATTCAGTATCAATGCAAAATTGGTGATAAATGCCACGGGAATTTGGACTGATGAACTTTTAAAACAATATCCCGAAGATATTCCTAAACCATTAATAAGACCAACAAAAGGGGTCCATCTTACGTTTAAAAAAAAGAATGCAAAGAATAATATGGCAACTATAATCCGTTCTATAACAGATGACAGAGCATTTTTTGTTTTACCTCGAAATAATAAATATACGCTTATTGGGACTACAGATACCGATTATAATGGGGATTTGGCTAATCCTTATTGTACAAAAGAGGATGCGGATTATTTAATACAATCAGTAAAACATTACTTTCCAGATGCAGAATTAGATTATAATAACATTTTATCGACTTATGCAGGTATTCGCCCTTTAGTTATGCAAAAGGGAAAATCTGAGAGTGAAGTTTCAAGGATGCATATAATATTCTTCTCTGATGATGGATTGTTAACTATAACTGGAGGGAAATTAACTGAATGGAGAGCTATGGCAGAGGACTTATTTGAAAAGATAGTAGAAAAACAAATATTTCTAGGAATTAAAAGAAAAAAACATTTTTCAAGGCAAATGTTTTTAATTGCAATGGAGAGAGAGAATTGGAATTCTGAGGTTAAAAATTTAAATATAGATTTGGATCAGGATATTTTAAATCATTTATATCAGCAATATGGGAGGGGTGCAGTCAAGATATTAAAAATGATAAAAAATGAGCCCGAATTAGCAGAGAGAATATATGAGGATAATGATTTTACAAAAGCTGAAATACTCTATGTTATAAGAAATGAACCGACCCCTCATTTAATTGATGTTTTTTGTAGAAGAACTGAAATGTCATTATGGATTCATCATAATAATGCCCAAAGAGCAGCGACAACTGTTTCTGAATTAATGGCTAAAGAATATAAGTGGGATGATAAAACTCGAAATGATGAAGTCACAAAATACTTGAATTATGTAAAAAAGACCGTGGCTTTCATAGAAAATTGAGAGAAATTAAAATATTTTTGTTAATAATTTTATAACAACAAAAATTGGACTTCCATAATTTATTATATTTGGGTTGCGATATTTATCATAACCAATTTCCATATATGGAGTAAAAAAAATGATGTATCAAGTTGATTTTACAGAAGACTTTTTAAGACCTTTAGCAGAATTTGCGGGATTTTTTGTACTATTACTTGGCGCAATTTGGTTAATTTATGCTATCTATGAAGCTAAAAGGCGAGGTTCTTTCAAGGAAAGAAAAGTGGAAGACTGGGACTTTAAAATCACTAAATTTCTCAAAGTTTTAACTTATCTTGGATTTTTAGTTGGAATTCTTAGTATAATGTGTGGTGTAGGAGGTTTAATTTTGGATCAACCTCCAAGTGTAGCATATTCTACTACGACTCAAGATGCTGCGAGTGTTTTCACTTCAGCCTTTCTAATCATTATGGGCATACTTACATTTCTAAAACCTGTAAATGATTTACCCTTTTCAAGTGTATTAGGGTTATTAGCGGCCTCAGCAGTGGTAATTATTGTTGCTGTATCTATTCCAGATAATGTTGTTGAGGTTATCGCGGTTTTCATTGATCCGAAGTTATTTTTGATAATTCTATTTATCATAATATTTGCGATCATTGCTTTAA
Organism: Promethearchaeota archaeon; assembly: GCA_004524515.1. Next base: position 5,506 of record SDNV01000131.1, on the reverse strand, counting down.
CAGTCAAATTCTATATTGGAGGATTGATGACCCTCTCTAAAGTAATTTCTTGGCCTCCATTAGCCATGATCGTAGCTGCATTTTGTTTAGTACAAGGATTTCTTCTGTTAGTGGTCGGTATATCCATAACTGGCTTATTTTAAATTTTTTATTTTTTAATTTATTTTATGGAATTTTTAGAATCTCATGTGATTTTTGTAATCAATAAAAATTAAATCGGTGAGATGAGTTTAAATTAATTTCTCCAATTATATCTCGATTAAAATCATAATTACAATTAGAACATGTCTTTTGGTCAGTAATACCTAGCTTGATTAAGCTATAACCACTTCTTTTGATTATTAACTGACCACATTTTGGGCAGTATGTATTGTTTCCTTTTTCATGTGGTAAATTCCCCACATAAACATAATGTAAACCAATATCTTTAGCAATATTGTATGCCATATCAAGGGTTCTTGATGGAGTCCTCTCCATTGAAGGCATTTTAAAATCTGGATGATAAGCAGAGAAATGAGTTGGAGTGTTTAATCCTAAATTTTCAGCAATCCATTTTGAAAGATTAGTAATATCGTCCCTACTGTCATTTAAACCTGGAATTATGAGATTGGTGATTTCTACATGAATCTTATTCTTTTTAAACGCTTTCGCGGTATTAAGAACGGGATCGACAGAAGGAACTCCACATATTTTTTTATAAAAATCATCCGACATGGCTTTTATATCAATATTTACCGCATCAATGCCGACTTCAATTAATTCTTTTGAGGCTTCTGGAGTTGAATATCCATTTGTGACTAAAATAGTTTTGATATCTTCTTTCTTGAGCAATTTTGCAGTATCTAATATCCATTCGTGCCAAATTAACGGTTCATTATAGGTATAAGCTAGGGTTTTTGCTCCGCTTTTCTTTACTCGTTCGATTAATTTTTCTGGCGTCATTTCTGTTAAATGAATTCGTCTGCTTTCCAATCCCTCAAGCTCATAAAATCCGTTTTTTCCGTTTTCAGTCGGGTTTGCTTGACTGATTGACCAATTTTGGCAATTTTGACACCGAAAAGAACAACCAATGGATGCAATTGAATAAGCTAAAGCTCCAGGCCAAAAATTATATAATGGTTTTTTTTCAATTGGATCCAAGCTTCCCTTAGAAATAAGAGAGCCGTAAATTAGCGAAAATAAAGTACCTTCATCATTTTTTCTTGTTCGACAGATTCCCAATTTATCTGGTAAAATCACGCATTTATTTCCACATACATTACATTGAACTTTCTGCTCGCTTAATTTCGTCCACAATCTTGCTTTAATTTTCATTTTATGAAATATTACTTATGGTTTAAATTATTAAAAGATGAGGATTTTTATAATTTTTAACCTTGATCCTTATAGGATTATGAATTTTTAATGTCGTGATTTGATCATTTACCTTGGAAAGAATGAAGAAATAACGAAAGAAGAATTATCGAACTTAATTAAGGAAACCAAAGCGCAACTTCTTGAATTAGAGAAATTTGGGAAAAACTCAGAATATATTAAAGAATTAAGCAATCTTGCTTTGTTACAAATTGAAAACTCTGATTTTGAGCAATCAGAAAAAAATCTATTGATTTGTTTGAAACATTTTAAGAAACAGCACGATACACTCGGTCAAGCAGCAGTTTATGGATTGATGGGCACTTTGAAATATAAAACAAAATCTTATTTACAATCTATTGAGCATTATGAGAAAGCTAATGAAATTTATGAGGATCTCAACCAGAAAGAGGAAGTTATAGCGTGTTTAAAAGGGATTGGGAAATCTTTAATAAATCTAAATCGATTAGATGAAGCATCTGATATCTATTTTAAATGTAGCGCAATTTGTTCGGACAACAACGATCTCTACAATCTTTTGGACTGTTTAGGGAATTTGATAATCATCTATGAAAAACTAGACGAATGGGAGATTTTATATGAGCTATATCAAAAAAGTCTAAAAACTTTTTCAGAAATGAAAGACCAAAAAGGAATTATCGTCACAAATTTCAATTTAGGAATTATTAAGAAAAAACATGGAGAATACGAAGATGCGTTATATTATTTTAAAAGTGGGACAAATATTGCAATCGATTCAAATTTTGCCGAGTATATCGTAAAAGGATTAAGCTATGTCGCAGAATGTCTATTTTACCAAGGGAAAATGAATGATTCTAAACAACAATATCTCCGAGCATTAAAATTGGCTCGAAAAGTTAATATGAATAACGCAATCGTACAACTTCGAGTACTATTAAACTCACTTGGATTAAATGACGATGAGATTGAAAAAGAATTGAATACTTTGGGAGATTAAATTACAGAAATAAAAAACAAGCATGATTAATTTTAAATGAGCATAGTCCTATTTATTTATAAGTAATCTGAAAACTGTTTTGTATGTTATATTGTCCATATTGTAAGCGGGAAATTGAAAGGGATTGGAATTATTGTCATTTCTGTAACAAACCATTAATCACGGATATTGACCAAGAATTAGATAAAAAATTTGTACAATCTTGTTCTAATACCTCATTTTATAATTCTGAACCGATTGGAGAACCAATCGAATATCACACTCAAATAGTTTTTGATGAAGAATTAGAAAAGAAATTAAATGAGATTGAAGAAGAACTCAACGAAAAAGAAAGGAAGGGAGAAAAAATAGGAGATTTACTAATTGAAAAAGCAAGTTTGTACTTCAAGAAAAGAGATCTAGACTCATCATTAAAAAATCTTGAATTTGCATTAAAAAATTTTCAAGAAGACCAAGATTTATTGAAAATAGCGATTTGTCATAACGAAATTGGATTACTACATGAAGAACGAGGATTTTTTGATCAAGCAATATTCCATTTCGATGAAGCTCACTTAATTTTAACCAATATTGGAGACATCCAAAAAAGAGTACAGGTTTTAAACAACCTTGGTAATGTTTATTATTTAATTAAAGATTGGAATCAAGCATATCATCACTACCAAAAAGCTTTAGAACTTTCAGAAAAGCACCAATTAGATTTTGAAGCAATTAAATCATCAAGTAATCTTGTTGAGATTCTATTTATCTTTAATGATTATGATAGAATTCAAAAAATCTTACAGAATAATCTTGCATTTTTCAAAGAGCGAGACGATCTTTATGGAATTATTCTGACTCGTATTAAATATGGAAAGTTATTTTATAACTTTGGGAAAAATTATTATGATCAATCTTATCAGAATTTTATGAAAGTTTTAGAACTTATCGACATGATTAATGAAAAGATCTCTATTTTTCTTAAAGCGCAATTAGAATGGGAATGCTACTTATTTTTAGGGAAATTGAACCTCTTATGGGATAATGATTTAGAATCTGAGGATTTTTTTTTAAAAAGTTTAGAAGCAGTTAGAACGTTTGAGGTAGCTGATCATATTAAAGAAGGCATAGTTTTAGAGAATATCGGAAATATGTATACTTTAAGGGGAGAAGATCAAAAAGCAATAGAATATTACAATTTTGCCAAAGAAATTTATGAAAAATTTGGAGATCACGATAAAGTAGCAGAAATGTTTTCTTCAATTGGTAAAATCAATCAAGATTATCTTCAAAATTATAAAGAGTCGATTGAAGCATACGATAATGCTTTAAGAATTTACGATGAGTTAGAGGATTATCAAAATTCAGCTAAGGTATTAGAATTAATGAGTGATATATATTTAATAGAAAGTAACAAAATAAATGCTATAGAAAATTTAGAACGGGCAAAAACTTATTACATCAAGCTTGAAGATAAGTTAAAATTACAATTGATTAATGAAAAATTAAAAGATTTAAAATCTAATAATTAATCTAACTGAAAATCTTCACTTTTATAGACTTTCTCTCCACACTCTTCAAAACCTAACGATCTAATGAAATCATATGACACTTTATTTTCATGATATACCTCGCATCTTAACTCTTTAACTCCGAGATCCTTAAAATGATTCCAACCTGCCATTCCTAATACAGTCCCCAAACCTTTTCTTTGGAATCTTGGAATAACTCCGAGTCCTGCGATGACTCCAAATTCTTTATTAGGCCCTTCTAAGTCGAGAATGATGAATCCAGCATCGATCCCATAGGCTCTCGCGATCAGAATAGTTGTTTCAGGATATTCCAAGATCTTTTTCAGAGTATCAATTGAAATTGGACTAAACGGTGTACAAGAAGTCATCCAACTGCGATTATACATCTGGACGACAGATTCTAGATCCTCCTTAGTTGCACTTCTTATCTTTGCATTAAGAAAATTAGTTGCAACTTTTTTCGTAATCTCTATTTCAAATTCTTTAGTAATCTTCTCAACTGGTAATTTTAGTTGAATATATTTCATTCCAGTTGAAAGGATCTCATCTTCTACATCTTCTGAAGTCTTTTCCTTTTTATCAAAAGTTAAAAATAAACTTCTAATTGTTCGTTTTTTAAAACTAGGTCTTAAATCCGACATTGCTTTTAGGCAATTAAATTAATTATCTTGAATAAGTAAAATTCTGGAAGATTTTTAATCTTCTTCAATATTAAAATCTTCTTTACGATACACTTTTTCTCCAAATTCTTCAAATTGCAAGCCTTTAATGAAGTTATAGGAGCTTATATTATCTTTATATACTTCACAGCGTAATTCTTTAATTCCTTTTTCTTTTAAATAACTCCAAGCAGCTAAACCTAGAACAGTTCCCAATCCCTTTCTTTGGAATCGTGGTAACACTCCTAAACCCGCTATAACGACATATTCCTTTTGTTCCCCCTCGAAATCAATGATAACAAAACCCCCATCGATGCCATATACCTTGGAAATTAAAAAAGTCGTATTTGGGTCATTAAAAATTGTTTTTAAAGTACTTTTATCAATTGGTCTGAAAGGCGTGTTTGATGTCAGCCATGATTTATTATAAATTTCTTGAATAATACCTAATTCCTTTTCTGTTGCAACTCTTATTTTAGCGCGATATATGTTTGCTTCTACTTTATTCTTTACTTCTTGTTCAAATTCCTCGGTAATTTTCTCAACAGGAAGTCTCATCTGGATATAAACCATTCCGTCCATTACTTTTTTTTCTGCTTCCGAAGACAAAGTGCTTTTATGTTTCTCAAAGTATAAAAAAAGAGATCTTAAAGTCTTTTTTTTTAAATCAAGAGTTTTTTTAAAATCTATCTTCTTACCACTCATAATCTCAGAATTTTATGTTAAAAAATTTAATTTTTGCCGAATTTCTGTCTCAATTTCACTATTTATTATCAATTTATTCCTTAAAATTGAGATTCCTTGTTGAATTCTCTTACTTAGGTTTTGTTCTTGAATCAAATTTTTGTTTTCACACGAAAATTCGAAATTAGATCGAAGAGCCATATCGTCTTGTAAAATCTCAATTAGATGATTTTTTAGATTAATCATCTCTTCGGAAATTTCATTGTACATGTTATTTGGATCTTGATTGACAAATCCAGGGAATATTAGTTTGATTTTCT